>NZ_JACHMY010000001.1:8400000-8700000 GCF_014205135.1 Kribbella italica | reverse complement strand
GCTGCCGGAGCAGATCGTGCTGTCGGGAATGGTGCCGTTCAACGTGCTGAACAAGGGCGGCGGGGCGTTCCACCAGGGGACCGAGGGTGGGCTCGACGTGCAGGAGCACGCGGCGCTGACGCCGTACGTCGAGGCGTTCGCGAAGGCCGGCCTGCCATTGACGCAGCACGCGGACGTGCTGCCGGTGCAGTGGGCGAAGCTGCTGCTCAACCTCAACAACCCGGTCAACGCGCTGTCCGACCTGCCGTTGCGCGACGAGCTGTCGCAGCGCGGGTATCGGCGGTGTCTCGCGGCCGCCCAGGACGAGACGCTGAAACTCTTGCAGGCCAAGGGAATCCGGCCCGCCCGCCTCACCGCGCTCCCCGCCGAGCGGATGCCGATGGTGCTTCGCCTGCCGGACGCCCTCTTCCGTCGCCTCGCGTCGAAGATGCTCGCGATCGACCCGTACGCCCGGACGTCGATGTGGGAGGACCTGCAGGCCGGCCGCCGTACCGAGATCGACTACCTGAACGGCGAGGTCGTCCGCCTCGCCGAATCGCTGGGCCGCACCGCACCGGTCAACGCCAAGCTCGTCGAGCTGATCCGCGCCGAAGAAGCCGGTCCCCGCCGCGCGTGGACCGGTGACGAGCTGTACAAGCAGCTACGGAGTTAGAGCCGCGGGTGGAAGGAGGTCCGCGTCACCGATCGGCCACTCCGCCGGCGTCGGGCCCAGCTCAGCCAGGGCGTCCAGCTGCAGCAAGCACCACGGAGACAACCCTGGCCAGGTAGCGACTTCAGACCACTCCACCCATTCGTACGCCGCGACCTCACGGGGATTCGGCTGCGGGTCGCCGTCCCAGGTGACGCGGTAGACCGGGCAGATCTCGTACTCCACGATCCCGGCCAGCTCGGCGCGGTAGCGGAACTCGGGAAGGACCAGGTCGACCCGATCGACGGTCACGCCGAGCTCGTCGGACAAGCGCCGCCGTACGGCGTCCGGCGGCGGCTCACCCGGCAACGGATGCCCACAGCAACTGTTCGTCCAGATCCCCGGCCAGGTGGTCTTCGTGTGCGCGCGCTGGGTCAGCAGCACCCGGCCGTGGCGGTCGAAGACGTAGCTGGAGAAGGCCAGGTGCAGCGGCGTCGACGCGTGGTGAACGGTCGCCTTGTCCTCGCTGCCGATCGCGCGCCCCGCCTCGTCCAGCAGGACGACCTTCTCCTCAGTCACCGGGCAAGCTTAGGGCGTGTCTCCCAATTCTCGCCGTAGCGAGCAGGTGCTCGGTGCGG
Source organism: Kribbella italica (assembly GCF_014205135.1). Lineage (NCBI taxonomy): Bacteria > Bacillati > Actinomycetota > Actinomycetes > Propionibacteriales > Kribbellaceae > Kribbella > Kribbella italica. The sequence continues at coordinate 8,698,734 of NZ_JACHMY010000001.1, read as the reverse complement.
TAGCTCGGAGTGCTGGAGTGAAGCCCTCGATGTTTTTCCATCGTGGGTTTTGCTCCAGTGCTCCGAGGTGCCGTGCCGAGTGCCGCGCAGTAGGCGAGAATTGGGAGACACGCCCGAAGTGCTAACCTGACAACGTGACGAAGCAGCGGGCGACGTATCGACCGGCTCTGGGAGGAGCCGGGAGCTAGTCGTTCCCTGAAACAGCTTCACACCAGAGCCTCCGAGGCAGGAACCGTCCGGTTCCTGCCTCTTTCCGTTGCCGGGAGGCTCACCCGTGACCTCTCGCCGTCATCTCCGAGAGGACCCCCCATGAACGACGCCCAGGCCGTGATCGACCGGTTACGGCGGACCACCGACACCATCGTCGGCGAGGCCGACCTGCGCACCCGGCTGGAGTCCGACCGGCCGCTGCGGATCAAGTACGGCGTCGACTGCACCGCGCCCGACCTGCATCTCGGGCACGCGGTGAACCTGTGGATGATGCGTGGCCTGCAGGACCTCGGCCACACCGTCGTCTTCCTGCTCGGCGACCTGACCACCCGGATCGGTGACCCGACCGGCCGCAGCGAGACGCGCCCGATGCTGACGCCGGCCGAGATCGAGGTGAACGCGGCCGCGTTCCTCGAGCAGGTGTCGCTCGTCCTGCGGACCGATCCGGAGGTCTTCGAGGTCCGCCGCAACTCCGAGTGGTACGACGCGATGGACGTCGCGACGCTGCTCGGCCTGTTCGCGCAGGTGACGCAGGCGCAGCTGATGGCGCGGGACATGTTCCGGTCCCGCGTCGCGGCCGGGCGCGAGATCGCGCTGCACGAGCTGACGTACCCGGTCCTGCAGGGCTACGACAGCTTCGCGCTCGGCAGCGATCTCACCATCGTGGGGTCGGACCAACTGTTCAACGAGCAACTCGGCCGGCACTTCCAGCAGCGGCTCGGCGCCGAACCGCAGGTGGTGATCACCAGTACGATCACGCCCGGTCTCGACGGCGGCCCGAAGCAGTCGAAGTCGCTGAACAACTACGTCGCGCTGACGGACTCGCCGCGGGACAAGTTCGGCAAGCTGATGAGCCTGCCGGACGAACTGGTCGAGACGTACGCCCGGGTCTACACCGAGCTGCCGCTGGACGCCGTCGCCGCGCTGGGCAGCGCTGCGGCGGTCGGTGGTCCGGCGGCTCGGGACGCCAAGCTCAGACTGGCTGCGGCTGTGGTGACTCGGTACCACGGTGCCGGTACGGCGCGGGCCGAGCTGGACGCGTTCCAGCGCGTGTTCTCGCAGCGGGCCGAGCCGGCTGACCTGCCGGAGGTAGTGATCGACTCGACGACGCTGCCGGCGTTGGAGCTGCTGGTCGCCGTACGGCCGGATGTCAGCAAGTCGGAGCTGCGGCGGTTGCTTCGGCAGGGCGCGGTCAGTGTCGACGGGACCCGGCTGACCGACTCCGAGCAACTGGTCGACGTACAGGCCGGGGCTGTGGTGCGGACCGGTCGGCGGACCTGGCATCGGGTCCGGCGAAATTCGCAGGCGGCGGCCGCGGCTTTGCCGGACCATCGGTGAGGTGAACGAGACGAAGACGGTGGAGGCACTGGTCAGCCTCGGCGGCCGGTACCTGGGCAGGGTGCCGGCCTTCGAGGCCGATCGGCCGTGGTGGTCCGAGATCGCGGCGACGACGGCGTACTTGGACGAGGTGCTCGGGGTGCGGAGCCTGGTCCTGCGACTGATCCATGCCGACGAGGCGGCACTCCGACGTGGCGGGCGGGTCGCCTACCACGTGCAGGTCGCCGGCTCGCCGCGGCCGGGCGCACTCGACCCGACGCCGCTGCCGGAGTGGGACCGGATCGTCGCACCCCATCCACTGCGCGCGAGCTGGGCCGAGCTCGACGGGCCGCAACGGCTGATCGCCTGGGCCCAGGGCATCGTCGGCGACGCACCGCCGGTCCAGGTGAAGACCTGGAACCTGTCCTGCCTGATCCGCCTCGGCGACGCGTGGGCGAAGGCGACCAGCACGTTCGGCAGCGTCGACGCCCAGGTCATCCAGTACGTCGGCCAGTACGACGCGACGCTCGTGCCGCGGGTGCTCGACGTGGACCTGACCAACCGGTGGTCGCTGCTGGAGCATGCTCCCGGCGTCGACTGCTGGACGCCGGACGACGAGACCCTGCGCCACGTGATCCCCCGCTGGGTCGCCGTCCAGGCCGCGCTCGATCCGAGCACCCTCCTCGCCCCGCAGCTTCGGCCGGAGGACATCGCCCCGGAGATCTCGGCGCTGCTCGACCGTCCGCTCGGCTTCTCCCCCGACGAGCTCGTCCAGGCCAAGCACCTGCTGGACTCCCTCCCGAAGCTCCTCGCCACCCTCGACTCCGCCGGCCTGCCGAACACCCTCGTGCACGGCGACTTCCACCCCGGCAACTGGCGCTCCGACGGCACCAACCGCCGCATCGTCGACTGGGCCGACAGCTACCTCGGCCACCCTGCCCTGGACATCCACCGCCTCTGCAGCTACCTGCCGGCACGCCAGCAGGAACTGGCCCGCTCGCTGTGGACCACCGCGTGGCAACAGCACCTCCCCGACAGCGACCCGGCCCGCGCCCTCCCGCCGATCACCGTGCTGGCCCGCCTGGCCGGCGCCATCACGTACCAGCGCTTCCTCGACCACATCGAGCCCGACGAGCGGATCTACCACGAAGGCGACCCGGCCCACGAGCTCCGCGCCGCGATCGAAACCGCGGCGAACCTGCCCGCTTGAGAAGGTGGACCGACTTTCCGGGGAGACCAGCTAGTGCTGCTGTCGAGCAGCTCGGCGGTCGGTACGAAGCCGAGGTCGCGGAAGGCGACCTGGTCGCGGTCGCTGATGTTGCCGCCGACCACCAGGAGCGCGATCGCGGCGTACCAGCTGAACGTTCCGGTGCCACTCGGCGGCCTTACAGGATCGGGCAGTGGAGAACGCCGCTCGGTTCAGCTGATGCTGAGGGTTCGCAGGTGGTCGATCATGGTGTCGACGGACTTGATCAACGGATCCGGGGAGCGGCGGACCTGGCTGAGCAGGAGGCCGCCCTGGACCGCGGCGAGCAGGGCGACGGCGAGCTGGGCGGTGTCGGCGGACGGGCTGAGCTCGCCGCGTTCCTGCATGCGGGTGAGGCCGTCGTGGATCAGCGATTCCCACATCTGGAAGGCGTTCGCGAGCTGGACGCGGGCGACCGGGTCGGACTCGGACAGGTCGCTGGCCAGGGAGCCGAGCGGGCAGCCGCCGACGCACTGGGTGGCGGTGAGGATGCCGACCATCAGGTCCCGCCAGTTGCCGAGGGCATCGAAGTTGTCGAGCTTGTCGAGACCCTGGCACTGGGCGTCGAGCACCTGGCCGGTCTGGTGCTCGATGACGGCCAGGACGACCGCGTTCTTGCCCGGGAAGTAGTGGTAGAGCTGCGACGGGCTGACGGCGGCCGCGCCCTGGATGTCCTCGACAGTCGTCCGCGCGACGCCCTGGTCGAGCATCAGCCGCGACGCGGCGGCGACGATCCGCTCGCGGGTCGCCTGTCCCTTGCGTGTCAGTGCCACATTCTCGAGCGTACCGATTTTGGAGTTGATACTCCAATTTTGGATCCGCAGGATTGGAGCAACTACTCCACCCAGCGGAAGCGACTCATCTGATGACTGCAGACTTCACCGGCCGGACCGCCCTCGTCACCGGCAGCACCAGCGGGATCGGGCGCGAGGTGGCCAACCAGCTCGCCGCCCGGGGCGCGCACGTGATCATTAGCGGGCGAGCCACCGACCGCGGCGAGGCCGCCGTCGCGACGATCCGCGCGCAGGGCGGCAAGGCCGACTTCGTCCAGGCCGACCTGGCCGATCCCGCCAGCGTGACGCACCTCGCGGCGCGCGCCGTCGAGCTCGGCGGGCAGGTCGACGTACTGGTCAACAACGCGGGGTTGTTCCCGATCGCGCTCACGCCCGAGGTGCCGGCGGGTGAGTTCGACACCGTGTACGCCGTGAACGTGCGCGCGCCGTTCTTCCTGGTCGCCGCGCTGGCACCGGCGATGGTCGAGCGCGGGTACGGCGCGATCGTCAACGTGACGACGATGGTGGCGACGTTCGGCATGGCCGGCATGGCGGTCTACGGCTCGAGCAAGGCGGCGCTGCAGCTGCTCACCAAGACGTGGGCCGCCGAGTTCGGCGGGGCCGGCGTACGGGTGAACGCGGTCAGCCCCGGCCCCACCCGCACGGAAGGCACCGCCGTCCTCGGCGACAACCTCGACGGCTTCGCGGCAACCACCCCTCTCAACCGCGTCGGTCACCCGGCGGAGGTGGCAGCTGCCATCGTCTGGCTGGCTTCCGACACCGCCGGCCTCGTCCACGGCGCCACCCTCCCGGTGGACGGCGGCCGCCTGGCGGTCTGACGGCTCAGGGAGTGACCGTTGGTTCCGGAGTCGTCAAGGTGTCAGGCGACACCGGCGTGGAGGTCTCCGGCTCGGGCGTCGGAGTAGGCGTCGGGGACTCCGGCGGCTCGGTCGTGGGGGTCTCGGTGGGGGTGGGGGTGGAGCTGGTGGTCGGCGTCAGCGTCGGCGCCGGGGGCTTGGTGACAGGTGGGTTCGGAGGCTGGGTCCACGGCGGGCGGGTGGAAGGGCGTGGGGTGGTGAGCGACCAGGTCGGCTGGGTGGTCGGGGTGGTGCGGGTGGGCGTCGGCACCTGGGTCGGCCTCGTCGTTGCCGGGAGCAGCGTCGGGACTGTGGTCGGGGTGACCGTCGGGTCGTCGCCGGGCTGTGTGCGGCCGCTGTCGGGATCGTCGTGGGTGTCGGACTGGATGTTGCCGTCGTCGCCTGACGGCGGTACGACGCGCTGGTCGTCGGGGGTCGGGACCGTCGACGTGCTGTAGGACTTCATCCAGCGCAGCACCGTGGACACGTAGTCCATCGAGTGGTTGTACCGCAGGACGGCCTCGACCAGGCCCTGCGGATTGCTCAGGTCCGCACCGGCCGAGCAGAGGTAGTCGCCCGCTGCCCGCGAGGCGTCGAAGACGTTGTGCGGGTTCTTCACGCCGTCACCGTTGCCGTCGGCACCGAAGCCGTTCCAGGTGCCGGGGATGAACTGCATCGGACCCACCGCCCGGTCCCACTGCGCGTTCCCGTCGTACTGACCACCGTCGGTGTCCGCGATCGCCGCCATTCCGGGACCGCCGTCGAGCACCGGTCCGAGGATCTGCCCGCGGGTGTTGCCCGCGGCATCCACTCGTCCGCCGGAGGCGTGCGCCGACTCGACCTTGCCGATGCCCGCCAGCAAGGGCCATGTCAGATGGCAACCGGGCTTGGCGACGGCGAGGTCGTTGGCGACCTTCTGGTACGCCGCCAGAACCGTCCCGGGGATCCCGGCCACACCAGCGGACACCGGCGTCCCCGGCTCGGCCGGTTTGCCGTCGATCGTCCCGGTGATCGGGACCTCGACCGTCGACTTCTTCTCCGACGGGATGCTGCCGTCGACGCCCGGCTGGTCCGGTACGTCGTCGAGCAGCCCGTCGAACACCGAGTCCTGCCGCGGCCCGGCCAGCGACTGCGCGTCCACGACGAAGTTCGCCGCCGATCCCCCGCTCATCGCCACCACCAGCACCATCGCCCCGACCGGCGCGGCGAGCGCCCAGGCGGCGACCATCTTGATCCGCCACGTGTCCCGCCGGCCCGACGGCGACCCGTTGCCCACAGACCCGCTGCCCGCTGGCGTGCCGCCCACAGACGCGCTGCCCGCGGACGCGGACGTGGTCTCGTCTCCCTCGCCCCGAGTCACCCGAACCGTCCTTCCACGTAGTCCGCCGTCCGCGGATCCTCCGGTGTCGAGAAGATCGTTGCCGTCGGCCCCGACTCCACGATCACCCCCGGCGTGCCCTGCTCGGCCAGGAAGAACGCGCAGGTCTGCGAGACCCGGGCCGCCTGCTGCATGTTGTGGGTGACGATGACGATCGTCACCTCCCGCCGCAGCTCGTGGATGGTCTCCTCGATCCGCCGCGTCGACGTCGGGTCGAGCGCCGAGCACGGCTCGTCCATCAGCAGGATGTCCGGCCGGACGGCGAGCGACCGCGCGATGCACAGTCGTTGCTGCTGGCCACCGGACAGCGCGCCGCCGGGCTGCCCGAGCCGGTCCCGGACCTCCTTCCACAGCCCGGCCTTCGTCAGGCACTCCTCGATCAGCGCCGACCGCTCCCGCCCACTCACCCGCGTACCGGTGAGCTTCAGCCCGGCGGTCACGTTCTCCGCGATGCTCATCGCCGGGAACGGGTTCGGCTTCTGGAACACCATGCCGATTCGCTTGCGGGTGTCGGTGATGCGTCGCTGCGGCTCGTAGATGTCCTCACCGTCGAGCAGCACGCTGCCGGCCAGCGACGCGCTCGGCACCAGTTCGTGCATCCGGTTGAGGATCCGCAGGAAGGTCGACTTGCCGCACCCGGACGGACCGATCAGCGCGGTGACCTGACCGGCCTCCATCCGCAGCGAGATGTCCTCGAGCACCTTGTGGGACCCGAACCAGGCCGCCACCCGGTCGCTCTCCAGCACGCTGCCACCACTGACCGGCGGCAGCAGCGCGGTCTCGTCGTCCGCGATGGCCGGTACGGCGGGAAGTACAGACGTCATCAGCACAAGTCCTTTGGGTAGAAGGCGATCAGCCGTGGCGGCGACGGCGGCGGACGAAGCCGGCCAGGTACGACCCACCGGCCGCGAACCCACGCCGTACCGGATGTCCCGGCTGCGCGATCAACCGGATCCCCGGCGACGCCACGCCCGCGGCGAGCCCGGCCGCCAGCAGCGCCGGGATCCCCCACGCGAGCCAGCCGAGCGAGTCGCCCTGCGTCTCGGCCACCACCGGCTTCAGCTCACCGTTGGCCTGGACCGTTCCCTTGCTCGGCGTCACCGACGGCAGCGGAACGGGCTTGGTCGCCGAACCATTGGGCTGGGTCTTGGAGTCGCCGCCGTTTCCGCCACCATTGCCGTTCTGACCACCGCCGCCACCACCGTTCTGGCCCGCCGACGGCTTGTCGGTCGGCTGGTCCGGGGTCGGGTCGTCGTCGCCCTCGGGCAGCGGGTCCTCGTTCTTCGGCGGGACCGGCGGCGCACCGGTCTGGTTCTCGACCGCGGCCGCGACCTTCATCGCCTGGTCGCGCATCGGGTCGGGCAGCGAGAGGTACCCCTCGGGAAGCTGCCCGGCCTCCTGGCCGTACAGCTGTCCCTCGGTCGCCATCCAGCGCAGCGCGTCGGCGTACCGGGTGGCCTCGGCCGGCTTCAGCGTGGCGGTCGGCACCTGGGCGTAGGTGACCATCGTCCCGGGGTAGCCGCGCTGCTCCATCTTCTGGTGGTTCACCCGCCAGATCCCCGACGCTCCGTCGACGGTCGCGTTGTCGAGCGCGTACATCATGCTGTCGGTGTCCGGGCCGACGTACGCGCCCTGGAAGTTCTGCAGCTTCACCGCCGGCATCCCGGACTTGGCCAGCTCCGACGTGGTAGTCAGCGCCATCAAGGACCGTTGGCCGGGGACCTGCGCGTCGACCCGCTTCGGCACCGTCGGCAGTCCGACCTGCAGCGGCGGAACCGGCGACTGGCTGAGCGGCCACGCGGTCATCAGCACGTCGGCACCCTGCACCCAGGAGTTCGACGACTGGGCGCCCAGCGCCTGCGGCGAGAAGTTGCTCCACTCGTTCTGGTCCTTCGGGAGCAGCCAGCCGTCGTTCAGCTGGTAGTCGTCGCGCGGCATCGACCAGCCCTTGTAGGTCTTGTTGACCGTCATGCCCCACGGATCGGCCTTGCCCTGGACGAACCCGCGGGCCGCCGGGTCCGACCAGATCCACCGGGTCACCGCGAGCAGTACGTCGGACTTGAAGACGGGTACGGCGATCTGGGTGCCGACCGCGTCGTTGAGCCCGACCCAGTTCTTCGCGTCCGGGTTCAGCTGCTGGAACTCCGGGTCGACGGCCAGGTTCGGCGGGTTGGTGCCCGCGTTCGGGTTCACCGGGAAGTCGTTCCCGGCCCGGTACTTGCCCGGGTACGACTGGGTCAGCAGCTTCGCCACCAACCGGGCGTTCAGCTTGATCTCCGGGACCGGCCCGCCGCCGAAGGCTTCGGACCGCTCCCAGTTGTAGCCGATCGCGAAGCCGGAGACCGCGACCGGGGCGTACGCCGGTTTGCGCTTCTCCACCACGGTTTCGTCCGCCGGAGTGGGCTCACTCACCATCGCCGCGTCGGCCTCGTAGCCCGACGGCGCGATCGGGTCCGTCTGGCCGAACTGGCGCCGCGAGTCGGGCTCCCAGCCGCGGGTGAAGTCCAGCGCCGACGGGCTGCTCTTCGGGCACCGGGCCGGAACCCAGCGGCGCATCGCCTCACCGACGAGCTCGGAGCCGAGGAACTTGGCCGAGTCGTCGCGTCCGAGGCAGGTCGCCGCGGCCGGCGCGAAGGACAGTTTGAAGACGTACCGCTGGTACCAGTTGGCCAGCAACGGCCATGAGGCCAGGACCGCGTCGGTCTTGAAGTCGTAGTCGGACTGGCAGAACAGCAGTTCCAGCTCGCCGAGGCCCTCACGGCACGGGTGCTGCGTGATCGGAACCACCACGATCGAGCACGGTGTCTTTTCGTCGCATCCGAGTGACGGGTTCTCGGTCCTGGTGTTCGCCCAGGTCTGAACCTCGCCGGTGCCGTTCGGCCGGGTGCGGCCGTCCCGCTGGTTGCCGGTGCCCGGGGTGTAGTCGTCGACGGTGGAGTCGGTCAGTTTGTCGTTCAGGCCGGTGCCGTTGTAGCCGCCGGGCGCATCAGGGTTCGGCTGGATGTGGTAGCTACCGTCGGCCTTCTTGAACGGCTGGCTGTACAGCGTTCCGAACTCACCGCCCGGGAAGGCGGCCCACTTCGAGGTCTCGACCGGGAGATAGCTGCTGCCGCGGTAGTACCCGACGAAGTACCCGAGCTGGTCGCTCATCCAGCAGTCTTCACGTTTCGGGTTGCTGCCGCGGCACTGCATCACGGCCACGGGGAAGCTGTTGGCCTCACTCGGTGTCATGCCGGTCCACGAGACGTTCAGCATCTGCCGGGTGAGGCCGCCGGTGCGGGACACCGACACTGTGCTGTTCCCGCGGCTCAGGGTGACCTTGCTCGACGAAGGCTCCCCGAACACCGGCTCGTCGACCGGGACGGGCGGCGGCGTCGGCGTCGTGGTCGGCGGATCGTCGGCCGCCGTCTCGCGAACCCCGGCAGCAGCCGGGGCCGGTGCCGCGAGGACAACCGGGGCGGACAGAGCGAACAGGACCGCGACCACGACGAGCACGGCCGGTCGACCGCGCCGACGGCGGATCAGCCTCACAATGACCTCCAGCTAGACGTCTACCCCTGAATCCTCGGCAACCCCCCGTGCGCACAGACCGCTACCAGGTGAACTGGGCATGAATCGGCGCACGAACGACCGGCGGGCGGGAAGCATCCGCTTCCCGCCCGCCGGCTTCAGAACTTGCCGGTCAGGTCACCGGCGTGGTGCGTACGGCTGGATCAGATCCGGCCGCACTGGCCGAGCGCGAGCTCGAGGAACCCGTTGGCCTTGATGATGTCGCCGGCCGTGGTGGTGGCCGGGTTGGAGTCCGAACGGCCGCAGATGAACGGCAGGCCGCCGGTCGACGAGAGACCGCTGCCGTTGCCGAACAGGTCGGCCAGGTAGGCCGGGATGACGTTGTTGACGGCCTTGACGACCTGGAACAGGGTCCGGTCGTACGCCGTGGCGTCCGACGCCTGGATGGCGCCGAGGTAGTTGCCGTCCTGCGCGGTCGGGGTGAGCAGGTTGTAGCGGCCGACCGAGATCGGGACGATCGAGTTCGGCGTCGCGTCGATCGCGTCGACGGTGTGCTCCTGGATCGGGGCGCCGCCGAAGGTGTCGGACACGCAGGCCGGCGGGGTGGCCGGGTTGATCCCGACCTGGGTGGCCCAGAAGGTCCGGGTGCCGGAGTTGATCTGCGGGAGGAACGGCTTGATCGTCGAACCGGCCGGGATCGCCGGGTTGATCGTGTGCCAGTCGGTGATCGTGCAGTTGTAGATTCCGGTCAGCTGCGCGTCGGTCAGGCTGGTGACGGCACCGGTGTTGTCGTTGGCCGCCCAGCGGAGCTGGTCGGTGGCGAACTTCAGGAAGCGCGAGTCGGCGCAGTCCGTGGCACCCTTCGGCCGCGAGGAGCGGGCGGAGTCGATGTCGGTGCGGGTGCACAGCGCGGTGACGCCGGCGCCGGAGCCGTTCGGCCGGGGGATGCTGACGCTCGGCCGGATCGTGATGTTCGGCGTACCGGTGGCGTTGAACGACGCCAACCGGCGGGCCGGGGTCGGGGTCTTGCTGTTGTACAGCGCCGACAGGTCGTTCAGCACGAACTCGGAGGTGTCCGAGCCGACGATCACGACGTCGTTGGCGTCCGGCGTGAACGGGGCGTCGGCCTGGGCCGACAGGGCGGAGGAGGTGGCGGCCACGGCCATCACCGCGAAGGCGACAGCAGCGGTACGGACGGTACGGGTGAAACGCATCTCGGGAATTTCCTTCCTCACCTGCGTTTGCGCGGTCCTGGTGTGGTGGACCGCGGTCACCGCATCCAACGGCGACGAGGACCAATCCATCGCGCCAGGGTCACGGTGGAGGTGCTTTCAGGTGAACCGGACATGACCCGTCGACCAGCCGGAAACGTCGGCCAACGGTTGCTTGAAGCAAGCAAAGGGGTGGCGCGCCCGGAATCCGGGCACGCCACCCCTGAAAGTTGAACGTCAGCAGGGCTTGGTCAGGCCCCACGCGACGAGGTTCAGGCTGTCCTGCGTCCCGGTCAGACCGGTCGCCGGGGAGAAGGCGTCCTTGCCGAAGTCGACGTCCTTGTCGTCCCGGGTGCCGCCGATCCCGTCGGCACCGACGCCGTACAGCGCGGCGAAGTTGCCATCGGCATCCATCAGGTCGACGACCGCGTTCTCGCCGTCGGTGTCGTTGGCGCCGGCCAGGTGGCCGATCTCCCGCGACACCAGGTTGCCCAGCGCCTGGCCGACGAACGCGACCCGGTTGCTGCGCTCGGTCAGGTACTGGTTGAAGCTGAACGCGCCCTCGGGCAGGCTGACCAGGTCCAGCTGGACCAGGGCGGTCTCCTCACGGGCGAAGTTGCCCGGGTCGATCGACTGCGCGGAGCCGATCTGGCCGAGGCCGGACTGGTCGAACTGCCCACCGACCACGACCCGCGAGACGCCTGCGCTGCCGAAGGTGTCGGCGTCGTCACGGCTGTTGCGGAGCTTGACCGTGGTGTTCGGGTTGCTGCCCTTGTGCTGCGGGTCGGTCTTGACGTTCTCGTTGACGGTCGCGACGACCTTGCTGATCACGGCGGACTCGTCCGCCGCGGTCAGGCCCCAGTTGCCCAGGTACGCCGACAGCCCGGACAGCTCGCCGACGCCGGCGCCACCGAGCGGGGCGGTGTCGATCTGCCCGCCGTCGAAGTCCAGGAAGATCGTCTGCTGGCCGTTGAGCTCGGTGCCCGGCCGGGACACGCCCAGCTGCAGCTCGTACGGGCCGAAGCCGTCGGTGACGGCGATCGTGTACCAGCCGCTCTGCGGTGCGACGTACGAGACGTCGACCAGACCGGTCGGCAGCGGGGACGCCGCGGGCCGCCGGTCGGCGGTGCTGACGTCGGAGCTGATCGCGGTGGCGCCGTTCGGCGTCCGCACGGTGAGGCGCGAACCGGAGGTGGCCAGGCTGCCGCCGAACACGTCACCCTTGGCGAGGTGGACGCCGTAGAAGTCCTTGTCCACCGGGGCGACCGCGATCAGGACCTGGTACGCGCCGGTGTCCGGGTCACCCGGGCCGCTGCCCGAGTTGTTCGGGTCGGCCGGGAAGTCCGCGATCGCGCTCTTGCCGGCCACGACGACGTAGTAGTCGCCGGAGCTGGGAAGCTTGTAGGTGACCTTGCCCTGCAGGCCGAAGCCGCCGTCGTCGTCCGAGGCCAGCAACTGACCGGCCGCGGAGTAGACGCCGACCACCGTGTTGGTGCCGGCCGACGAACCGTCGGTGGTGGCGGTCAGCGTGCGGCCCGCCGTACCGGTGACCTTGAAGAAGTCGAAGTCACCGGTCCGGTCGCCGAGACCGCCGTGCGGGCCGTCGCCGAGCTGGCCGGTGGTGGTGATCGCCGCGCGGCCGTTGGTCCCGATGCCGGTGGCCGAGGCCAGCGGGATCGAGCCGTTGTCCTCGGCCGCCTCCGGCAGCGCGACCGGCGCCGGGGAGAGCGTGCCGTTGACGGTGGCGGCCTTCTTCTGGCCCCAGCCGGTACCGAACGCCTGCAGGCGCTGGGCCGAGCCGGTGCTGTCGTTGTGCCCGGCGGCGGTGGCCGCCTCGTTCTCGGTGTACCGCAGCTCACCGGTGCCGGTCGCCGAAGCAGCCGGTCCCGCGACGGAGACGGCGACGACGGCGGCCGAGGCGGCCAGCAGTGTGCGCCTGATCCGTGGGTTCATGCTGAGTTCCCTCCCAGAAAGCTCAACGGCGGCGAGCGGAATTGCTCGTCACCGACCCTTACCCCCGAGCGGTCTCCCACTGGGAAACCGCTGTAATGCTAGGGAAAGCGAGTCGGTGCGAGGGTCTTTCCGAGCGGTTGTTCAGGTGATCGGAATGCCCAGTTAACGAAAGCTCAGACGAGGTTCGGCAGCATGCCGGCGACCTGTTCGAAGACCCGCCACAGCAGGGCGAGCAGCACCGGCGCACCGAGCAGGTAGGCCTCCCAGCGCCCGATCCGGCCGCGGAACCACACCACCGCCGCCAGTACGACGATCAACGCCTCCAGCCACAGCACCAACGGCAGTACGCCGGACAGGTCCGACCCAAACGCCTGCTGGCTGCCAGGAGCCCGCGCGACCCGTCCCCCGGCGTCCGGCTGCACCTGTCCCTCGATCAGCTCCGCGTCGAGGTAGACCGTTGCCGAGGGCACCGGGCTCCCCTCGGCCGTGACCAGAGTGAGCCGGGACGCGCCGTTCGCGAGCGCCTCCGGCAACGGATCGCCCGCCCGCCGTACGCCCAGCACCCGGTAACCGAACTTGCCCTGCCCCGTGGTCACGTCGATCCGCGACCCCTCGATCAGCTTCGGCATCGAGCGGAACGGCGCACCGAACGTCAGTCCGCGGCCGTAGAGCACCGAGACACCGACCTGCCCGGGCAAAGGGGTGTCGACCCGGTGGCCCGGACCGTCGCGCAGCACCGTGCCGGTCGTGCCCTCCCGGATCACCTGATGTAGGTCGAGCCCTGGAACATCCAGGACGGCGACCGGTCCGCCGAGCGCGATCCCGGCGCCCAGGGGTGCCGTCGCCTCGGCGAGCTCGGCGCGGATCTCGTCGTACGCGATGTCCTGCGCCCGGTTGAACTGCAGCGCGCCGAGCATCAGCACGTAGATCAGGAACGCCGCGATCCCGAGCGCGAACAACCGGGTGGCGTCGGCGGCCAGCTGAGGCCGGATCGGCAGCTCGGCCTTGACCCGCTCCCGTACCTTGCTCGCGGCGTGGGCCTTGGCGCGCGGCGCCACCGGGCCGGCGTCGACTGCGGTCACTGACCTGCTCTCTTCTTCTGCAGGTGCCGCGAGACCAGCGTCGGGACGAGCAGCAGCAGGAGCACCTCGAGCGCGGTCAGCAGGCCGAGGTTGCGCAGCATGTCGCCGCCGGCGCGCTCACCCCCGATCTCGGTGACGCTGCCGGTCGGCTCGTACGCCGTGTTGTTGCCGCCGGCATTGACCACCTGGCCGGTCTCCGGGTCGGTCGACGGCTTGGCCTGGTTCGGCAGCACCTGGCCGGTCTTCGGGTCGACGACGTTGTTGCCCCCGGTCCCGGTTCCTGTGCCCGTCCCGGTGCCGTTCCCACCGCCGGTCCCGGTCCCGGTGCCGTTCCCACCACCGGTGCCGTTCGTCCCCGTCCCGTTGCCGTTGTTGTTACCGCCGCCGGTACCAGTGCCGTTCCCAGGGCCGTTCGGGTTGCTCGGTCCGCCGCCGGGGTTGTTCACGCACGCGCCGTTGACGGCCGGCCCGGCGCCCTCGCGGTCGCACGCCAGCGGCTGCGGCGCGACGTCGGCCAGGACGTTGCGGTTCAGGTTGCGGCCGTCGAACGTCGGGTTGCCGCACTTCTTGATGTCGGTCGCCGTGGTCGGGCTCCCCGGGACCTTCGCGACCTGGCTGAACGCGGCCTGCACCAGGTTCAGCGGCAGCGGTGAGTACCCGAGCGGCGCCGCCTTCTGCTGACCCCGGCAGAGGAAGTACGACGCGAAGTCGGCCAGCGTCTGCCCCTTCGCGGGACTCAGGTTCGCCGTCGGCAGGATCATGTACGAGTACGACGACAGCGGGTACGTCCGCGGGTCGGTGTGGTTGAACACCCCGGTCAGCTTCTGGGTCAGGTACGACGGTCCGGGCTTCGTCTCGATCTGCGCCCGGGTCAGCGCGACCGCAGTGTTGTACGCCGTCGGCAGCGTGTAGTAGCCGGCGGCGTTGCGGACCTTGGCGACGGGATAGTCCTTGCCGAGCGCGTAGGAGTACTCGACGTACCCGATCGCGCCGTCGGCGTACTCGGCGGAGATGTAGCCGGCCATCTGGCTCGACCCGCCCTGGGACTTCACGCCGGGGAAGTTCTTCGTCGGGTAGTACGACGTCTGGCCGCAGGTCCGGCCCTGCGTCGACCGGCAGAAGCTGTCCCACACGGCGCGGTGCTGGGTGTTCATCCAGATCGTGAACTGCGCGGTGGTGCCCGAGCCGTCCGAGCGGACCACCGGGATGATCTTCTTGTTCGGCAGCGCCTTGCCGTTGTTGTCCCGGGTGACCTGCGGGTCGTTCCAGTTGGTGATCCTGCCGGTGAAGATCTTCGTGATCGTGTCACCGGACAGCCGCAGGTCGCGGTAGAGCTTGCCGCCGACCTTGATCTGGTACATGAACGCCGTCCCACCGGCCACGATCGGCATGTAGGCGTAGGCACGACCGGCCGAGGTGTCGGTGTTGCCGGTCAGTGGGTCCACACCCTGGTAAGGGATCTCGCTGATCGCGAAGTCCACCAGCTTGTTGGCGAAGTCGAGCCGGCCGCGCGACGAACCGCCACCGCCGTACTCGACGCGCATGCCCTGGGGCTCGACGTCGCGGATCCACTGGTCCAGGGCGTTCTGGGACCAGGTCGAGCCGGTGCCGTAGATCGGGGCGTACGCCGTACCGGCCGCATTCGCTGGTACCGCACCGGCCAGCGCACTGGCCGCGACGAGCAGCAGCGCGAGCACCAGGGTGCGAAGCCGACGCCCGGCGGTGGGTCGTCGCATCAGAGTGTCCTCTCGGGGTTTCAGCGGGTACCGGACCGGCCGCGACCGGCGATCCAGCGGGAGAAGGCGAACAGCAGCAGGACCAGGACGAGCAGCAGCGCCGCGGCACCGAACGCCCGGCTGATGTAGTTGTCCTCGGGCGACTGCGACATCTTGAAGGTGAACAGCGGGAGCGAGGTCATCGGACCGGAGAACGGATTCAGGTTCAGGTACGTCGTGAAGCCGGCCGTGAGCAGCACCGGGGACGTTTCGCCGACACCGCGGGCGGTGCCGAGCACCAGCGCGGTGGCCAGGCCCGGGCGGGCCGTCGGCAGAACGACGGACCAGACAGTGCGCCATTGGGTCGCGCCAAGGGCCAGCGACGCCTCGCGCAGACCACTCGGGACGAGCCGCAGTACCACCTCGGCCGAGCGCGCGATGATCGGCAGCATCATCACCGACAACGCCATCGCGGCGACGAAGCCGGACAGCCGCATCCCCAGGCCGATCAGCAGGACGACGTACGCGAAGAGCCCGGCGACGATCGACGGCAGCGCGGTCATCGCCTCGACGACCGAGCGGACGAACTTGGCCGCGCGGCCGCCGACCTCGGTGAGGTAGACGGCGCAGAGGACGCCCAGCGGGAGCGTGACGGCGATCGCGATGCTGATCTGGATCAGCGTGCCGGCCAGCGCGTGCAGGGCACCGCCGGTCGACAGCGGCTCGAGCGGGCCTGCCGTACTGAGGTCGGTGGTGAAGAAGTTCTTGTGCGTGAGAGCGGCGGCACCGCGGTAGAGCGTGTAGCCGATGACGCTGGTCAGCGCGATGCCGACCAGGCCGGCGGCGCTGTGCGCGACGATCACGGCGAAGCGGTCCGCGAGCACCACCCGGCCGCGGCGGAGTCCGGTGATGAGGGTGTAGAAGGCGGTGAACGCCAGCCACCAGCAGACGATGAAGCCGAGGGTGCCTTCGGTGGGCAGGATCCGGCTGTAGAGGACCCAGGTGAGAGACAGCCCGGCGACCATCGAGCCGATCAGGTTGGCCCGGTCCTCCAGGTCGACCACGCGCAACTGGCGCTTCTCCGGCGGTGGGAGCTTCTGCTGCTCCGGCTCCGTTTCCGGTGGTGCGAACGGGCTGCGGGTGGGCAGGGTGTCGATCGCCATCTCAGATCTCCGTTCCGGCGCCGCTGCGGCTGCGGGAGACCACGAAGCCCGCGAACAGGTTGACGATCAGGGTGATCACGAACAGCACCAGGCCGGCGGCCATCAGCGCGTTCAGCTGCGAGCCCGACGCTTCGCCGTACCGCAGGGCGATCATCGAGGAGATGGTGATCGAGCCCGATTGCAGGACGTGCCAGTTGATCTCGAACAGCGGCGACACGATCATCACCACCGCGATCGTCTCGCCGAGCGCGCGGCCGAGGCCGAGCATCGTGCCGCCGATGATCCCGCCGCGACCGAACGGCAGCACCACCGCCCGTACGACGCCCCAGCCGGTCGAGCCGAGCGCCAGGGCGGCCTCGCGCTCGCCGCGCGGGGTCTGGTCGAACACCTCGCGCATCACCGCGCAGGCGATCGGCATCACCATCATCGCGACCACGACCCCGGCGATGAACGCCGACGACGCGTAGGTCGCGCCGTCGAAGATCGCCGCGTCGGGATCGGTGTCCACCCGGAACACGGGGATCCAGCCGAACCAGTCGGTGATCCAGCGGGACAGGTGGATGATCTGCGGCTGCAGCAGGAAGAAGCCCCACAGGCCGTAGACGATCGACGGGACGGCGACCATCAGGTCGACCAGTGCGACCAGCGACTTCTTCAGGCCGCGCGGCGCCCACTCGGTGATGTAGAGCGAGGTCGCCAGCGCGACCGGGAACGAGATCAGGATCGCGATCGTCGCGACGACGACGGTCCCGAACAGGACGGCGGCGACGCCGATCTGGTTCGCCTCGGGGTTCCAGGACTGCTCGGTGAAGAACTTCCAGCCGTACGTCTGCAGGGTCGGTTTCGCCTGGTAGGCCAGGAAGACGCCGATCCCGCCGGTGATCAGCAGGACGAGCCCACCGCCACCGCGGGCGACCCAGCGGAACACCACGTCGGCGGGCGCCGTCGAGCCGCGGATCTTGCGCCGTACTTCGTCCGGTGGAGTCGGCGGCGCGGGTTCGGTCAGCAGGTCGACGCTCATCGTCGCGGCTCCCCCATCCGCGCCGTCAGCGGCCCCGGTTCCCGTGACAACGGCGGGCCGGCGGTGACGGTGGCCTGCTCGACGGCTTCGCTGAAGCGGCGGAACGAACGGCGGGCGTCGATCCGGCGCGCGAACGCCCCCGGGCAACGCACTTCCGGCCCGTCGTCCGCGACCAGCTCCCAGCGCCAGCTACCGTCCCGGTCACGCCGTAGCGTCGGTTCCGCGTCGCGCACCAACCGGCGTACCGCCGCCAGCTCGTCGCGTGGCGACCGCGTCCCCATCCTTCCCATCGCCAACGGCCTGTTGTTGCCCGACAACAACCTCCAGCGGCTCGCACCGCCTCGCGGATCGTTCAGGAACTGCATCCGCACCCCCACCGCTCCCTCCCCAACCTCTCCCCCAGAGTGATTTGACCCGAGCGTCACCAGACGGGGACAACGCGTGGTGAACCGCGCCGAAGCGGGACATGAACACGCTGTCCAGCATGTCCTGACAAGGAGGGTGTTAGGGGCTTAGGGCAACGTCTGGACGACGTACTGCGGTCGCGGGCCGGGGCCGGTCCCGGTCAGGCGACCGGCGGGCTGAGGGCGGCGACGTACTCCGCGCCGGTGGTGGCGGTGCCGAAGCGGGGGAAGACGTAGGAGACGGCGAAGTCGTGGGCGGTGGCGTCGAGGCCGGTCATCGCGTCGGTCAGGTAGACGGTGGCGTAGCCGAGGTCGTCGGCGACGCGGCCGGTGGACTCGACGCCGAAGTTGGTGGCGATGCCCGCCAGGGCGATCGTGTCGATGTCCCTGGCCCGCAGCGCCTCGTCGAGCCCGGTGTGCGCGAACGCGCCGACGGTCTGCTTGACGATCTCCAGATCACCCGGCTGCGGATCCAGCTCAGGCGCCAGCCCGCTGCCCTCGGGCTGGACGCCGACGCCCGGCCGCTCGACCCGGACGTGCACCACCAGCCCACCCACGGACCGCGTCGCCTGCGCCAGAGCGACACACCGTTCGAGCACTTCGGCCCCGGCCAACGGCCCGGTCTCCAAGGCAATGATCCGAGGCATCAGATCGATCAGGACAAGCGCGGTCCGCCGAGGCTCCAAGCTGAACGAAGTCATCTCCCGACCTTAACGAGGAACCTCCTCTACCCACAGAGACGGGTAGAGGAGGTTCGAGGTCACTTCAGACCGGCGGCCAGTTGGTCGGCGTACTGGACGTCCTTCTCCTTGGCCGAGAAGCCGAAGCGGAAGGTGCCGCCCTCGTAGGTCCCGGGCGGAAGCGCTCGCCCGCCCGGTTGCCACAGCGGTTGCCACGCGACAGCACCGTTCGGCGGGTCGTACCAGTGGTTGTCGGTCGACCACGCCGAGCCCGCCTTGTACGCCGCGACGACGCTCAGCCCCGCACCCGTCGCCATCGACCACGCCGGAAGGCCGGCGACATCGCCGTTGCGGCCGAAGCCGCCGGGATCACCCTGATCGGCCAGCGCCGAGTCGACGTTCAGCGCGACCTCCCAGACCGGCGCGGTCGTCGTACCGCGGACGTTCCACCGCAGCTGCGTGTCGAACGTCTTCGGACCGAACGAGAACGACCAGTCCGCCGTCACCGGCTCGTCGTTGAAGGTGATCCCCTTCAACGTCAACCGATCCCGCCGAGCCTCGACCCGCGCGGCCGGCCCGGCCGTGTCCGTCGCCCCGAAGTTCCCGACCGCCAGGTACGGCGCGGTCGACCGCGACGACGAGTCCAGCGCGGCCTGGTACTTCCCACGCCCGGACGGATCGACCCCCAGCGACTTCAGCGCGGCACGAGGCGCGCTCTGGACATCGGCCCGGTAGTACTTGGTCGACACCACCCGCCCCTTCGTCACCTGCAGCGCGTCGAAGTCCAGCGGAGCGACGAACAACCCGCCCTTGCCCCACCCGGCGCCCGTGACCCACCACTTGCGCCCGTCCTGCACGACCTCGGCCGCGTGCGCCGCGATCGTCCCGACCAGCTGGTCGACGGTGAACTTCAGCGGATCCTTGCTCTTGTAGACCTTTGTCGACTCGTACCCACCGTCACAGCACACGAAGAGGTACCAGTCCGACCCACGCTGCACCACGAACGGCGACTCCGTCGGCCCACCGAACGTCCCGGTCGCCGGGTGCTGGAACGCCGTCTTCCGCTCGCTCCAGTGCCGCAGGTCCGGGCTCGTCCGGTACGCCACGATGTGGTTCCCACCGGCAGGCGTCGAGTTGGCCGTGTAGTACATGACCCACTGGTTCCCGACCCGGTGCACCATCGGGTCCCGCCCGTCGAACCCGTCGGTGAACAACGGGTTCGCCGCCGAGTCCCGCGTCCAGTTCACCAGATCCTTGGACGTCGCCAGCTGCATCTTGTACGCCGTGTGGTCGTCGGTCCCACCCGCGTAGAACATGTAGTAGGTCCCCGCGTCGTACATCACGTACGGCGCCCAGATGTGGCTCTCCCCCGCCGCCGGGTCCGCGAACAGCGCCGGCGCCTGCTTCGTCCACGGCCCGTTCGGGGTCGGTGCCGTCGCGTGCCCGAAGCTCTTCTCGTCCAGCGGGTTGGCCGGCTCCGCGTGCGTGATCGCGTAGACGTGCCAGGTCCCGGTCTTATGGTCCTGGACCAGCGTATGGTCGTTGTAGTACCACTGCTCGTTCTCGCCCACGCTCGGGTCGTACACCTTGACGAACTTGCCTGCCGCAACGACCCGGTCCACCTGCACGTACGGCGTACTGCGCACCCGGTCGTCACCTCCGCCCCCTCCGGCCGACGCCGGCAGGGCTGCCGCGCTCAGAACGGCAGCTCCCGCCAGCGCCGCCAGGATCCTTCGCCCGCGCATCAACCGAGCTCCAGATCCAGCAGGTCCACGCCGGCCAGGAAGTTGGTCGCCGCGGCGTTCTTCCCGGTCAACGTGACGCTCAACTGGTGCTTGCCCGCGGCAAGCGTCGCGGTGCCCAGGTCGACCTTCTGGGTGGCGACACCGGTCGCCTGGTAGCCGTCGAACGACACCGGCGTACCGCCGTCGACCGCCAGGTCCACGATCCCGTAGTCGGCCGCCTTGGTCAGCACCGACGACAGCTTGTACGTCCCGGCCGACGGCACCGAGAACTCCAGCACCATCTTGTCACCGGCCTTCGTCCCGTGGATCCACACCTGGCTCCCACCGGACCAGCTCACGCCGCAGCAACTGCCCTGCGGATCCACCGGCACCGTCGCCGACACGGCCGGCAGCAGCGACTCCGCCTCGATCCGGATCGTGCTGCCCGACGTCCCCTGCGCGACCGCGGACTTCGTGCTCTCGTGCCCGGCCAGGTCGACGGCCGAGACCCGGTACTTCCAGGTCTCCTTCAGCCCGAGCGCCTTGTGCACGAACCCCGGCACGCTGCTCGTCCCGACCAGCTTCTCGGCCGCGCCGGCCTTCGCGCCGTACACCTTGTACTGGGCGATCCCGCTGTCGTCCGACGCCTCGGACCAGGTCAGCGCGATCGCGTTGTCGGTCCGTCCGGTCGCGACCAGGTTGGTCACCGCCGTCGGCGCCTTGCGGTCGGCGTACGGGATGACGAGCGACTGTACGGCGTACGCGGAGGCTGTCCAGGCGGGTGCTCCCGCGGTCGGCCGGAGCTCGATGCTGAGCTTGGTCCGTCCGAAGGTGAGCGACGCCGGGAGCTGGTAGTTGTCGTCCAGCCAGCGCTGCCGATCGTTGCCGAGGGCCTGCAACCAGGTGCCCGCGTCCTTGCCGTTGACAAACACCTTCGCGGACTGCCGGGCAACGTTCTGGTCACTAGTCCGACGCAGGGTCACGCCCCGGTTGATCGGGTCGATCTTCACCTCGAACCTGACCGGAGTCGTTGCCGACCGCACCTGATCGGTCAGCACGGTGTCGTCGTGGTCGCCCTCGTAGACCGACGTGAGGTCCGCGGTCCGCGCACCGGAGTCGGCGTACTTGTGCTGCGCCCGGCTGGTCGCCGAACCGGTGTCGATCCGGTCCGTCTCCCGCGCCCCGAAGGCGGGGCTGGTGTAGAGGAACGCCGTCGAGCCGTAGATCGACGCGTGATCGTTCTGCTGCCCGTGCTCGATGCCGAAGGCGAGCTGGTTCTGGAACCCGATCGCGTCGGTGACGTGCAGCCGGAACGCGCTGTCGCACTCGACCTCGCACTCGCCGGCCTTGACCTCGTGGCCGGAGTTGCCGTGGAACGGGGTCGAGTACGTGCCCTGGTTGAAGTACCAGCCGGACTCGTAGTAGTCCTCGGTCCCGGTGCCGTGGATCGCCGGGGTGCGCTCGCCGTCGACGTACACACGCTCGTCGCCCTCGAGGTAGCCGCGGGTGTTGCCGTCCGGCTGCAGCCCTTCCATGGTGTGCGAGACGCCGACGAACTTGCCGCGACCGGTCGCCTCGGCGATCATCCAGTCCTGGCCGAACACCGGCTCGGCGCGGTGCGAGATCGCGGTGAAGTACCCGCTCTTGCCGGTCAGCAGGTCGACCGCCGCGCTCGCGTCCCGCGCACCCGTCACCTCGGCCGTGCCCTGCAGCTTGTACGGCGTGGTGTTGACCAGCGAGACGGTCGCCCGGGCCAGGTGCGGCATCGGCCACCAGGACGAGTACCAGCCGTCCGGGTCCATCGCGAAGAACAGGCTCTTCACCGGGTTCTCGCCGAGGCCGGAGCCGAAGAACTCGCCGATCGGCGCGTCCACCCGCTTCTTGCCGTCGACAACCACCTGGACCCGGACGCCGGCCAGCAGGGCGTCGGAGGACTTCACCCGCGCCGCGTCCTCGGGCGTGACGGCGTACGGCATCGAGTGCGTTCCCGACCAGACCTGCTTGTCGATCACGTAGCCGTGCGCCTGCTCGTCGGCGACGTGGTTCGGGCCGACGTCGACGGTGTCGGTGCGCTTCGCCGTACCGCCGACGATCGAGTCGGCCCAGTACGTGAACTCGTTGAAGTCCAGGTCGGAGGAGACGAACTCGTTCTTCACCGTGATCTGCGACTTGCCCGCGGTCGCGCTGGCCGGCAGGTCGACGACCTGGTCGTTCCACTGCGCGCCCTGCGCGGGCAGCGGTGCCCACTCGCCGACCTTCACGCCGTCGACCAGCACGTTGGCGCGCTGGTTGCCGATCCGCAGGTCCATCCGCCGGGTCAGCTTCACGCCGGTGTTGGCCGGGTCGAGCTTGACCGTGAACTGGCTCGACCCGGTGAAGGCCCGGCCGTCGTCGGCGAACGCCTGGAGGTCGAGACCGACGACCTGCGGCAGCTTGAGCCGCAGCGCGCTGAGCTCACCCGGACCGTAGGAGTCGGAGAGAGTGGTTTGTTTGCCTGGGGCAAGGTTCAGAGTCTTGCTCGTGGTCTTCGCCGCCGGGTTCTTCGGCTTCGGATCCTTGGTGCCCGATGCCTGCAGCAACTTCACGACGTCCTCGGCCTTGTCGGCCGGGTCGAACGTGTTCACGCCGTTCGCGTCGGGGAACTCGCGGTAGCTGACGTGGTGGAAGTACGGGTTGCTCTGGGTGGTGACCTTCATCGACTGCTTGTACGGCATCGGGACGCGGATGTAGACGCCGCCGCTGGTCTCGAACTTGTTGGCGACCAGCGGATAGACGAACGGCGCGCCGAGCTTGCCGTCCACCAGGTCCTGCAGGCTCGTGTCCACCACCAACTTGCCGTCGAGCTCGATGGTGATCGTGCCCGTCTTGGTGACATCACCCTCGTCACGGGTGAACCAGATCGAGGCGATCTCACCCGGCCCGGCGTCCTCGGCGATCACACAGCCGGAGGCGTCGGTGCGCAGGCAGGAGTACTTGCCGTCGAACCCGTCGTTGTTGGTGCCGTCGCGGCCGAAGCTGGAGAACTGCTTGGTCCGGACGCCGTTCTGCAGCTCGGGCAGGCGGTCGAGCCGGCGGTAGGCGTCCCAGCCGACCGGGCCGTTGCCGCTCGACGCGCTGGGCGCGCTCGACGCGCTCGGTGCGGCGTACGTCGTACCGGTGGAAGCCATCGGGAGAACGAGGAGTGATCCCAGCAGAACTGCGGCCGTCCGGCGCAGTGACCTGGTCATAGGCGGGCCTTCCCAGAAGCTTGGAAATCGATTTCTCAGATGTCTACCACTCCTTCCGGTGGTTGAGAAGAGTTCGGCCCCACCGCCTTGTCCTCACCGGGCGCGAGACACACTGTTCCCGCACGCTGTTTCCAGTCCTCACCCGCAGGAGACCCCGATGAGTTCTGCTCCAGCCCAGATCGCCGTCACCGGCCTCGCCGTGATGGGCCGCAACCTCGCCCGGAACCTGGCCCGCAACGGCTTCCGCGTCGCCGTCCACAACCGGTCCCAGGGCCGCACCGACGCGCTGATCGAGGAGTTCGGCCACGAGGGCGAGTTCACCGCGGCCGCGGACCTCCCGGCGCTGGTGGAGGCGCTGGAGACGCCGCGCAAGATCATCGTCATGGTCAAGGCCGGCGAGCCGACCGACGCGGTGATCGACGAGCTGGTGCCGCTGCTGTCCGAGGGCGACATCGTGGTCGACGCGGGCAACGCGCACTTCGCCGACACGCGTCGCCGCGAGGACGCGCTGAAGGCCAAGGGCCTGCACTTCGTCGGCGCCGGCGTCTCCGGTGGCGAGGAGGGCGCGCTCAACGGGCCGAGCATCATGCCCGGCGGCTCCGAGTTCGCCTACGCGGCCCTGGAGCCGATGCTGACCAAGATCGCGGCGCACGTCGGCGGCGAGGCGTGCTGCGTGCACGTCGGCCCGGACGGCGCCGGCCACTTCGTCAAGATGCTGCACAACGGCATCGAGTACGCCGACATGCAGCTGATCGCGGAGGCCTACGACCTGCTCCGGCACGTGCTCGGACTGTCGGCTTCCGAGATCGCCGACGTGTTCCGCGACTGGAACACCGGCGACCTGGAGTCGTTCCTGATCGAGATCACCGCGGAGGTGCTGTCCCAGGTCGACGAGTCGACCGGCGGTCCGTTCGTGGACGTCGTCCTGGACCGGGCGGAGCAGAAGGGCACCGGGCGCTGGACCGTGCAGATCGCGCTCGACCTCGGCATCCCGGTCAGCGGGATGGCGGAGGCCGTGTTCGCGCGCTCGCTGTCGGGCGACGTCGTACGGCGTGAGGCGGCCGTCGGCTCGCTGCCCGGCCCGTCGGGCAAGGTCTCGGTGGACCGCGAGGCGTTCATCGAGGACGTGCGGCACGCGCTGTACTCGTCGAAGCTGGTCGCGTACGCGCAGGGCTTCGACGCGATCCGCGCCGCGTCCGAGCAGTACGGCTGGAACATCGACCTGGGCGCGATGGCGACGATCTGGCGCGGTGGCTGCATCATCCGGGCGCGGTTCCTGGACCGGATCAAGGAGGCGTACGACCGCGACGCGGACCTGCCGTCGCTGCTGGTCGACGACTACTTCAAGGAGGCCGTCGCGAACGGTCAGGAGGCGTGGCGCCGGGTGGTCGGCGTGGCGGCCGCGGCCGGCGTACCGGCTCCGGGGTTCTCGGCTTCGCTGTCGTACTACGACGGGCTGCGCGCGGAGCGGCTGCCGGCGGCGCTGATCCAGGGCCTGCGGGATCTGTTCGGCGCGCACACCTACCACCGGGTGGACCGCGAGGGTTCGTTCCACCTCGACTGGTCGGGTGACCGCAAGGAGCACGACGCCTGAGTCGTTGACGCGGCAGTGGTGTGATGTCTCAGGACATGGGTGACAGTTCTGGATCAGGAGATCGGTGACACTGGATGTGTCAGGACATCGGTGACGGTTTAGAGGTTTGGCGTGGGCCGCTGGGGCGGCCGTTGCCGACGTAGGTCACTCCGGGCGCGGGCCTGGTGTGCTCGATGAGGATCTCGCCTTCGAGGTCGGCAACGGTGATCTTGTCGCCGGCTGTGATGACGAGGACCTGCTGGAAACCTCGTCGCCCGTCGACCATGTACTGGACCTTGTTCAGCATGAAGACGCCGTTGCTGGCCAGCTTCTTGACGACGGTGCCGTCGGGCAGGTCGGTAGGCACCGGTGTCCGGGCGGGTCGGGGCCGGGTGACGGGACGGCGGAACAGATCGCGGGTGGGGCGGGGTGCCTCGGTCTTCTCGGTGGCCTGCCAGGCGGTCAGGGGTGTGATGCGGCCGGGCAGTCCTTGGTGGGGGCGCTGGGTGTTGTAGATGTGGTCGAAGGCGTCGACCTGGGTCTGCAGCTGGGCCAGATCGGCGGCCAGTGGCTGCTTGTCGAGGTAGCGGAACAGGGTCTGGTGGAAGCGTTCGTTCTTGCCCTGGGTGGTTGGTTTGTAGGGCTTGCCGGTGATCGGCTCGACGCCTAGGGCCATCAGGTGGACGACGAGCTGGCCAAGGAGTCCGCGCCGCGAGGGGTTGAGCGCCGATCCGTTGTCGGACAACAGCCGCTGGGGCACGCCATAGGCGGTCACGGCCTTGTCGAACACGACGATCGCCGCCTCGGAGGTCTCGCCCCACGCGACGTGGGAAGCGACCGCGTAGCGGGAGTGGTCGTCGATGAGCTGGAAGATCACGCATTTGCGGCCGCGAGTGAGCACGTACTCGGTGGCGTCGAGCTGCCAGCAGGCGTTCGGGGCCGGATAGACGAACCGGCGCCACGCAGCCCTTGGCTTCTTCCTTGGTTCCAGCCGTGCCACGCCGGCCTCGCGGAAGATCCTGGCCAGCGACGCGACCGAAGGCACCACCTCTAGGCCCATCGCGTGCATCTTGTCGTGCACGCTGATCGGGCCGCAGTCCAGCCCGGACTGCTCGAGTGCAGCCCGGACCCCGATCGCCTGCTGCTTGACCTCATCGGCCAGCTTCGACGGGCTCGACTTCGGTCGCCGCGATCTCGGCTCCAGCGCCGCCGCGGGCCCGTCGGTGAGGCTGCGCCGCCGGATCTCATAGAACGTCTTGCGCGAGATGCCGTGCTCGGCACAGAAGGTCGTCACCGCCCCACGTGGAGCGTTAGACGGCCACTGTGCGATCGCGAGACGGACACGAGGATCAACAAGCTCATTCTTCGACACCCGCGGAGTCGACCGAGCCAGGACACCACCGACCCCGACGACTCACCGAAGTGTCACCACCAAGATCCCCGAAAGTGTCACCGATGTCCTGATGTGGATCCGTCACCTATGTCCTGCGACATAACATTGACGCGGCAGTGGGATTGGCGCTGAGATCGAACATATGTTCTAATGTTTTCTCAGCGCCAGCCCGCTTCGGCGGGGACATGTCACCCAGGGAGATCGCCGCAACGATGACCGTAGACACTTTTGCAGCAGAAGCCCAGACCGACGCCGTCGACACTCCCGCCGAGGCGATCGACTCTCCGGCCGACGTGACGGCTCCCGACGCCGCCGCCACCTCCTCCGACGCGACGGCGTCCTCGTCCGCTGACGATGCATCGCCCGCCGACGGCTCGGCGAGCACCCCCGCGGAGGCCACGTCGGCCCCGGTCGCCGAGAAGCCGAAGAAGGCTCCCGCCAAGAAGGCGCCGGCGAAGAAGACCAAGACCCTCGAGCTCACCCTGACCGTCACCGGCACCGCCGACGGCGAGTGGAAGGCCGAGCTCAAGCAGGGCAACAGCTACATCGCCAAGAACCTGCTCGTCGCCGCCGCGGCCG
This sequence comes from Kribbella italica, assembly GCF_014205135.1. Lineage (NCBI taxonomy): Bacteria > Bacillati > Actinomycetota > Actinomycetes > Propionibacteriales > Kribbellaceae > Kribbella > Kribbella italica. Next base: position 8,671,718 of record NZ_JACHMY010000001.1, on the reverse strand, counting down.
TCTCCCGCGCCGCCAAGGAGCTGCACGAGGACCTGTCCGGCCCGATCGACGAGGTCATCGACGCCGCCCGCGAGCAGCAGGCCGCCAAGGTCGCCGCCCTGGAGGCCGAGCTCGAGGCCGCCAAGCGCGCCCTTGCCGAGCTGGACGACTGACACCACCCCACGATCCCGCAGCCGGACGCGGTCTTCCCCCAACTCCGGCCGTGGAACCCCTGGGTGGGGTCAGAGGCGTCCGCCCCCACCCAGACGCACTGAGGAGCATGCCGGGCCGTTGGTTTCAGCGGCCCGGCATGACGCGTTTCCAGGCTCGGCAACCGACCAGTGGCAACAGCAGGCGGGGCAATGCGGGCCGGCGACAACCTCAGCTCCGGCCGGTCAGCCAGCAGGCACCCCAGCGCAGTCGGCCGGCACGCGGCTTCAGCCATTAGCGGTCGCCGTACCGGGTTCTCTGCCGTCACCGCCGCTCCCTCCCAGGCCGCCACGACCGGCGACTGCGAAGGCTGGATCAGTGGCGAGTGGGGACACGGCAAGTGCAACAACACCAACTACGACGGACGGACGATGAAGCTCGACGTCGTCTGCGACGCCTGGTGGGATGCCGACGTGCACCTCGAAGCCGTCGTCCCGAGGTACTCGACGATGGAACTGCAAGACACTGCATGTCCTCGGTCGTGTCCTCCAGCGCCTATTGGGCCTGACCCGGCCGGGCCCGCTCACTCACCAATGGTGAGCGGGCCACCGGTGGGGGCCACGGCTCGAACAACCGAGGCTTGGGCGACGGATGCTTGAGCAACCGAGGCTTGGGCGCCGGCCGTGATCAGGGCTTGCACGTCGATCTTGGTCATGGTGTGCAGGGTCGCCAGGATTCGTTCGGCCACCGCGGGGTCGGCGTCGGTCAGCAAGCCGGCGAGGGTTCTCGGGACGATCTGCCAGCTCACGCCGAACCGGTCGGTGAGCGAACCGCCCGGACCCGGCTCGCCTCCGTCCGTGAGGCCGGCCCAGGCGGTGTCGATGTCGTCCTGGGTGTCGCAGACGACGTGCAGGGACAGTGCTTTGGTGAAGGTCAGGTGCGAGTTCCCGTTGTACGCAACGACGCGCTGACCGGCGAGCTCGAAGGTGATCGCGGTGACCTGGCCGTCCGCGCCGCGCTGCCGGTCCAGGATCTTCGACGCGGGGAACAGCGTCGTGTACTGCTCAGCGGCCTCCTCGGCCTGGTCGTCGAACCACAGGAACGTGCTCAGCTGCATGAATCTGTTCCTCCGAAGGGTTTTCACCGGCCGACGAGGTCGGGCGCGCGGTCGGCGACCAGTTGGCGGAGTGCGCGCAGGTCGCGCGGCGGGCAGTTCCAGCCGAGTACGCCGACGACGGTGCCGTTCTCGACGTAGGCGACCGCGAACCTGCGATCGGAGGGATCTCCGTGGACCACAGTCGTGGTCGCGTCGCGGGGGAAGATGCCGTAGGCCTGCAGGCGTACGTCGTACTGGTCGCTCCAGAAGTACGGGACGGGAGCGAACGGCTGGTCTGCGCCGAGCAGGTTGGCGGCGACGGCCGATCCCTGTTCGGTCGCGTTGAGCCGGTGCTCGACCCGCATCCGGCGGTCGAAGCGCGGGTTGTACCAGGACGCGACGTCGCCCGCGGCGTAGATCCCGGGGGCCGCGCGGCACGTCGCGTCGCACTCGAGGCCGTCGCCGATCGGGAGGCGCGAGTCCGCGAGCCACTCGGTCGCCGGGACGGCGCCGATCGCCACGACGACCACGTCCGCGGCGAGCACCGTTCGGTCGGTCAGTTCGACGCCCGTCACCCTGCCCTCCGTGGAGACGAACCGCGTGACTCCCGAGTTCATCCGCAGGCGGACGCCGTGATCGCTGTGCGTCTGCGCGACCAGATCCGCGACCCGTACGCCGAACTGCCGCTGCAACGGCGCCGGCCCCGGGTCGACCAGCGTGACGTCGAGGCCGAGTCCGCGCGCCGCCGCGGCAACCTCGGTGCCGAGGAACCCAGCTCCGACGACCACCACCCGCGGCCCGCTCAGCAACGCCGAACGCAGAGCCAAGGCGTCGTCCAGGGTCCGCACGGTGTGCACGCCGGCCAGCTCGCTACCCGGCAACCGCCGAGCCCGAACCCCAGTCGCAATCACCAGCCCGTCGAACGCAAGTTGCTCAACCCCGGTTCCGGCCTGGCCCGACTGCGGTTCTCGGCGGGCGGGATCAGGCCCGGCCGTCCTTGGTCCAAGGCGGAGGGTGCGCTGGGAGACGTCGAGGCCCACCGCGGTCTGCCCGAGGCGGACGTCCGCGTCCAGCTTGCTGATCGCGGTCTGGTCGCGGAGTACCACTCTCTCTGGCTCCCACACCCCGGACAGCACCTGCTTGGTCAGCGGCGGCCTGTCGTACGGCGGGTGCGGCTCCTCCCCGATCAGCGTGAGCTTGCCGTCGTACCCCTTGGAACGCAGGGATTCCGCGGCGGACAGTCCCGCGGCCGACGCGCCGACGACCACAACGTGGCGAAGCATCGGCGCTCAGCCCTCGACCGTGATCGCCACAGCCGGGCACCCTGCGGCCGCGTCCTGGACCTCCGCGCGGCGATCGTCGGGCGGGCTGTCGTCCAGCACGACCGCGATCCCGTCCTCGTCGCGCTGGTCGAACACGCCGTCCGCGGCGAACACGCACTGCCCGGACGCGACGCACCGGTCCTGATCCACGAACACCTTCATCGGGCGGCTCCCGCGGTCGGCGTACCGGCGGCACGGCGGGCGTTGGGCCTGGGCTTGCGGCGTTCGAGCAGCCAGTCCGTGAACACCAGCAGGAGCAGCGGACTGAGCCAGACACCGATGCTGACCGCGGTGTTCTCCATCAGTTGCTCGTTACCGCCGAAGGACTCGTCCACCCGCGGGGTGAGGATGATCATCGCCGGGATGTTGATCACCCGGCTGAACGCGATCGACATCGCCAGCGCGAAGCTGCGCGACATCCACCGGCGGTGCTCGTCGTACCGCCGCTGCCGCGCCATCCGGAAAGCGGCGACGGTGAAGAGCAGCCACAGCGTCGGCCCGACGAGGTTGGCGACCCGGACGGACGGCCCGGCCGAGGTGTACCAGCCGATGTAGAGGCCGAGCAGCGCGGCCGGGATCACGGTGAACACGTAGATCCGCCCGGTGATCCGGTGCCCGCGCCGGTGCTTGGTGCGGAACGCCGGCCAGACCTGGAAACACGCGGTCGTCATGCAGACGGTCCCGAGCAGGACGTGCGCGACCAGGAACGGGTAGTAGAGGTCGTTGCCCGGCGGGGGCTCGAGGCGCGAGTTGGCCGGGTCGAAGGTCAGGTACGGCGGCACCGAGAAGGACAGGAACGCCGCGACCGCGAACATCAGCGGCACGATCCAGGGGCGGCGCCACCAGGCCTGCGCGGGGCGCGGCGGAGACGTGGGTGGTGCGTTCAGGGTCGAGGTCATGAAACTATGTATAGCATACGTAAAACGTACGACGTACATAGATTTAGGATGACGCAGGACCAACAACCGACGACGGGATGGTGGATGGCGACACGCGACGGCAAGGACCCGGACTTCCAGCGCAGCGTGACGCTGCTGTGGTCGGGGCGCCCGGAAGGGCAGCGCGGTCCCCGGCGCCGGCTGAGCGTGGAGGGCATCGCCCAGGCGGCGGTGCGGATCGCGGACGCCGACGGGCTCGAGGCGCTGTCGATGCAGCGGATCGCCACCGAGCTCGGGTACTCGACGATGGCGCTCTACAACCACATCCCGAACAAGGACCTTCTGCTGGAGGTCGCCGCCGACATCGGCGCGGGCCCTCCACCCGACCTCGACGACGCCGAGGACTACCGGCAGGCGGTCCGTGCCTGGGTCGACGCGCTGTGGAGCGGCTTCCGGCAGCGCCCGTGGATGCTGCGAGTCCCGCTCGACCACGCACCCATGGGCCCACACCAGCTCGCCTGGCTCGAGCGCCTGCTGCGCCCGCTGCTGGCCGCCGGCCTGGCCGGGCGCGAGGCGAGGGTGGCCGCGCTGCACCTGACCGCGGTCGTCCGGGGTACGGCGCAGATCAGCCTGACCATGGCGAGCTCGCTCAAGTCCGCCGACGGGATCCCGCGGACCGACGCCGATGTGGAGCAGCTCGTCGCCGAGTTCATCGACCCGGCGCTGTTCCCGGCGCTGACCGCGGTCCAGGCCGTCGAGCGCGCGGGCGAGGGCGCCGAACCGGCCGACGGGTTGCCGTTCGAGCTCAGCTTCGGGGTGGACCGGTTCCTCGACGGCGTCGAGAGCTGGGTCGCGGCGCATCGGCGTACGGGCAAGACTGAGAGCGTGTGACGTAGTCGGCGCGCCGTGTCCTGGGCAGGGGCCTCCTGTGCGCCGTACCGTGTTTGCTCTGGGTTCACCTTCCGGGCCCTGACCGCTCCGAACAGAAGAGGTCAGATGAGCACTTTCCAAGACCTGGGATCGCTGCTACTGGTCCGCGGCGCTGACGAGCTGGATCACGCCGGCGGCACGCTCTACGTCCACCTGCACCGGGTCGCGAAGCGGCTCACCGCCCTCGGCTCCTCCGACACCCTGGTGATCGCCGGGCTCGCCCACGCGGCGTACGGGACCGACGGATTCCCCACTCACCTCTTCGACTGGCAGCAGGAGCGGCCCGTCCTGGAAGCGGTGATCGGGCCGGAGGCCGAGCAGCTCGTCTACCGGTACGGCGCGTGCGAGCGCGAGACCACTTGGCGCGACCTGGCCGAGCACCACACCGTCACCGACCGGTTCACCGGTACGTCGGAGGAGCTCAGCACGGCCGAGCTGCGCGACTTCGTCGACCTGACGATCGTCAACGAGCTGGACGTTCTCGACCACGCGCCGCAGCTGGCCGGGAAGCTCCGCCCGTACCTCCAGGAGCTCGTCCCCCGCTGGCAGTCCCTCGCCTCCCCCGCGGTCCTCGCCGACGCGACGCGGGCGCTGGAGCTGTCGCCTGCGGCGGGCGAGGAGCTTTCGCCCGCCTGACCTAGCACGGTCGCGCGCTGGTCGGGTCCTGGAAGCAGCAGCCCGGGGATCCTTCCGGGGACTGCGGGCCGCGCGGCCCGCGGCCTGCTCCGTCGAGCCTGCGCGCCACCGGGGATCATTAACATCCGGGAGCGTGACTGCCTCTCGCATCGAGCCGCCGGCCGACCTCGACACCGTCAGGACCTCGTACGACCGTGTCGCGGACAACTACGTCGAGATGAACCTCGGGGACCTCACGACGTACCCCTGGCTGCGGACGGCGATCGACGGTTTCGCGGCGGCGGTCCACGGGCTCGGACCGGTGCTCGATGTCGGCTGCGGGCCCGGGGACGTCACGGCGTACTTGGCTGAGCGCGGCCTGGACGTCTCCGGGGTCGACCTGTCGGAGCGGATGATCGAGCACGCCCGTCGACGGCATCCCGGCCTGCGTTTCGCCGTCGCTTCGGCCACCGAGCTGGAGCCAGCGGAGTCGTCGTACGGCGGGATTCTCGGGTGGTGGTCCCTGTTCAACCTGCCCCGCGACGTCCTGTCGCAGGTCCTCCAGTCGTTCGCTCGCGCACTTGTCCCCGGTGGCCACCTGATCCTCGGCATGCACCAAGGCGACGGCGAGCGCGTCCGGACCGAGGCGTACGGCGGAGTGCCGGTCGCGTGGACGACCTACCTCTGGCAGCCCGACGATCTCTGGGCGTTGCTGGCCGCGGCCGGCCTCGCGCCGGTGGCCGATCTCAGGCTCTCCGAGAGCGTCGCCGGGGTTCCTTCGTTGGTGCTGGTCGCTCGGCGCGGACCGGGTCCGGGTGTTACCTTGTGAGTGGCTTTGGTGTGGCCTGCCGCTCGCGCTCCTATGGGGTTTGGTGAAGCACACCGCGTGAACCTCTTCGGTGGATCCGGCTTTTGATGCGGTCCTGAATCCGACAACGCGAGCACCGGACCGGATGGGGCCGTGCGAAAGGCCGTTCATGGATGCGAAGACACTCGCGCGGAGGTTGCGTGGGGATCTTGCTGCCGCGGGAATCGAGATCTCGCACAGCCTGGCGCTGGAACTGGTGGCTCATCAGCAGGGCGCCAAGGACTGGAACACGCTGGCTGCCGCCGGTGGGGCGGCGCGGGTGGCCGCGGGGCCGAGCGTGCCGGTGCTGCGGGTGATGTCGATGGAGGTCGCGTTGCCGTTCTACGTCGGCTTCCTCGGGTTCACGCTCGACTGGGAGCACATGTTCGACGTCGGGATGCCGGTGTACGCGCAGGTGTCGTGGGCGTCGGCGACGATCCACCTGTCGGAGCACTACGGGGACGGGAGCCCGAACGGGGTCGCGTGGATCCCAGTTGCCGACGTCAAGGAACTGCACCGGCGGTTGAACGCGCAGGAGGACCGGCCGATCCGGCCGGGGATCGACGCGGACGCACCCGGTGGGCCGACGCTGACGGTGACCGATCCGTACGGGAACATCCTGCGGTTCGCGGAAACTCTGTGAGGGTTGGCGCCTCGGCTTGTGTCGGGGCGCCTCGGCTGTGCTGGGGCGCATCGGTCTGTGCTGGGGCGCATCGGCTCAGGTGGTGAGGTAGGTGGCGGCGAGGGCTTGGTGGGGATGCCAGCGGGCCCGGTCGTCGTACAGGCTTGGTGGGAAAGCCTCCTGGTGGCCGAGGCGGAGGGCGATGGTGTGGGCCGTGTCGGCGGTCAGGCCGGGGATGCTGGTGAGGTTGGCGATCAGCGCGTCCAGGGGCTGATCGAGGAAGGCCGGGTTGGCCAGGCAGGCCTGGGCGATGGCTTGTGGGAGACCGGTCGTGTCGAGGGCCTCGGCTGACGGGAAGAGATGCGTGAGGCCGTCGGGCAGGCCGGGGACCGGGTGGCCGTATCTCGCGACCAGCTCGCCGGCTTCGGCGCGGGCGTCGTCGAGTGAGTTGCCCTGGGCAAGCACCGACTGCACGGCCGCCTCCAGCGGGCCCCAGGCGCCGGGGACGCGGAGGCCAGGACGGCGTCGTACGCGTGGTCCCAGCACTGGGTCGAGCGCGAGGCCCTCGGCCGGCGCGGCGTCGAGGCCGAGGGCCTCGGCCGGCGCGGTGTCGAGGCCGACCATGCGGGCGGCGCGTTCGACGACGTGGATCAGGCCTTCCCAGTACGGGAGGTGGGCGCGGAGGATCAGGTGGTCGCCGGTGCCGGCGGTGAGTTCGAGGAGGCCGGGGCCGCCGTCGAGGGCGATGGTCCGACGGTAGGTGCTATCGGCAACGGATTCGACGCCGGGGATCGCGCGGGCGGCGAAGTACTCGAGCATCGCGTCCCAGTCGTACGGCGGTTGGTACGGAAGCCGCATCACCAGACCGCCGTCCGCGGTCAGCCGGTCGGCGCGGCGGCGACGGTCGCGGAGCTCGCGAGGCGCGGCGCGGAACACCTGCCGCATCTCCCGGTTGAACTGCCGCAGACTCCCGAAACCGGACGCGAACGCGATGTCCGCGACGGACAGGTCCGAGTCGTCGAGCAGCCGCCGCGCGAAGTGCGCGCGGCGGGAGCGAGCGAGCTGATCGGGCGTCACGCCGAGATGGTCGCGGAACATCCGCCGCAGATGCCGCGGCGACACCGCCAGCCGTTCACCGAGCGCGACCTCGGTGCCTTCGTCGAGTACGCCGTCGATGATCAACTGGACCGCCCGGCAGACCATCTCCGGCGCCCGAGCATCCACCGGCGAAGCAACCCGATACGGCCGGCACCGCAAGCAGGCCCGAAACCCAGCGGCCTCAGCAGCCGCCGCCAGCTCGAACGTCCGAACGTTCTCCGCCAACGGCTTCGCCCCACACCCGGGACGACAGTAAATGCCGGTCGTCACCACCGCCGAGTACGTCGTCACACCCTCAGGTATAGGCCATCCCCAGCCCACCCAACCAGCCATATTCGGACCACTGGGGAATGGGGAGGGAGGGGAGCCTGGCCGCCCCGACGGCTACGGGCTTCGCCCGCGCCAGACCCCACCCGGCGCCGCCCCCGCCGTTGCCGGACCAGCCGCACCCTCCCCATCGCCGCCGGACCAGCCGCGCCGTCCCTCGCCGTTCCCGAACCACTGGGGAATGGGGAGGGAGGGGAGCCGGCCCCGCCCCGACGGCTACGGGCTTCGCCCGTGCCGGACCGCACCCGGCGCCGCCCCCGCCGTTCCCGGATCAGCCGCGCCTCCCCGCCGTTCCCGAACCAACCGCGCCCTCCCCCGTGGTTGCCGGACGATAGCGGACGCCCTTCTGGTGGTTGTCCGAATCTGGCCAGACCTGGGGTGTGCCTCCGGCTGATGCTTCTTGGGTCAGGACACACCAGAGAGGGCACCAAGATGCTGAGTAAGGTTTTTCCGATTGAGCTGAGGCCGGGTAAGCAGGCCGAGGCGGAGGCGATTGTTGCGGAGTTTGCGCCGCGGGGGCCGGAGCAGGAGGCGGGGACGTTGTCGTTCCGGGTGTACCGGGATCCGGCGCGGCCGGACTACCTGTTGTTCGTGGAGCACTTCGCGGACCAGGCGTCGTACGACGCGCACACCGGCTCGGCGGCATACAAGGAACTGGTCGCGGGACGGTTCGCCGGGCTGATCGTCGAGTTCGTGGAGATCGACCACGAGCTGCTGGTCAGCCACTGATGACGAGCGACAAGGCGCGAAAGCTCAAGGCGCTCGATCCGTTGGTGCTGCCCAACGTCTGGGACGCGGGCAGCGCCGTGCTGGTCGTCGCGGCCGGCGCACAGGCGGTCGCGACGACGAGCGGCGGGGTCGCGTGGTCGCTCGGCAAGCCCGACGGGCAGGTCCTCACCCGCGACGAGATGATCGACCAAGTACGCCGGATCGCCGCGGCCGTCGACGTACCGGTGAGCGCGGACATCGAGGGCGGCTACGGCGCCGCACCGGCTGACGTCCGCCGGACGATCGAGGACGTCGTCGCGGCAGGTGCCGTCGGCGTCAACCTCGAGGACTCCACCGCGCCCGGCGGTCCGCTGTTCTCCGTCGACGAGCAGGTCGAGCGGATCGCCGCGGCGCGAGCCGGGGCGACCGCGGCGGGCCTGCCGGAGTTGCTGATCAACCTGCGGACCGACGTGTTCCTCTTCGGCATCGGCCCGGAGGACGGCCGGCTGAGCGACGTCCTCGATCGGGCCAAGCAGTACGCCGAAGCCGGCGCCGACGGCCTGTTCGTCCCCGGCCTCACCGACCTGCGGACCGTCGCCGAGCTGACCGAGCACTCCCCGCTCCCGGTCAACGTGATGGCCGGCCCCGGCGCACCGACGGTCGCCGAGTTCGTCGCCCACGGCGTACGCCGGGTCAGCGTCGGTACGGCGATCACCCAGGCGGCGTACTCGAAGACCCTCGACGCCGCCCGCGAACTGCTCGACCACGGCACCTACACCGAGCTCGAGAACACCCTCGACTTCGGTGAGCTCAACGCGAAGTTCTAGGGAGTGAACACCTCGAAGGAGGTCGCGAACGTCGTCCCGAACCGGGTGCCACCGGCGCGCGACACTCCTTCGAGGAACTCCGACGGATCGAACCCGCCCAGGCCGTCGATGTACGCCTTGTGCGCCCGCAACGACGCCAGCCCGGTCTCGTACGTGTCGGTGATGTCGACCCCGTGCTTGCCCGACGGCGACCCGGCCGCCCACACCTGCCGGACGCCGTTCCACTGCTCGCCGTCGTCGGGGAAGATCCACCGGTTCGCCGCGTCCCGTACGGCGTCCAGCGTCGCCCGCCCGACAGCCATGTGGTCGGCCTGGTTGAGGATGACGTCCCCGTCCCACGTCTCGCGGAAGTTGTTCGTGATCACGATCTCCGGCCGGTGCCGGCGGATCACCGCGGTGAGCACCTTGCGCAACGCGACGCCGTACTCGATCGTGCCGTCGGGCTGCCCGAGGAACTCGACCACGTCGACGCCGACGATCCGCGCCGACTCGATCTGCTCGGCCTCCCGCAGCGCCCCGCAGTCGGCGGGCGCCAGACCGTCGATGCCCGCCTCGCCGGAGGTCGCCATCACGTAGACGATCTCCTTGCCCTGCCCGGTCCAGCGCACGATCGCTGCCGCGGTCCCGAACTCCAGGTCGTCGGGGTGCGCCACGATCGCCAGCGCCTTCTGCCAGTCCTCAACGACCGGTTCGAGTGTGGTCATGGCGGCAGGCTAGTCGCCGAAGACCTGCCGCGTGTAGGGGTTCGCGAACGTGCGAGCCGGGTCCAGCCGGTCCCGGACGGCGAGGAAGTCGCCGAAGTGCGGGTACAGCTCGGCGAAGCGCGGCGCGGCGAGCGTGTGCAGCTTGCCCCAGTGCGGCCGGCCGCCGTACGCCGCGACGATCTGCTCGAAGGCGGTGAAGTACCGCCCGTGGTCGAGCCGGTGGTACTGGTGGATCGCGATGTACGCCGTCGCCCGGCCCTGCGCGGTCGACAGCCAGATGTCGTCGGCCGCCGCGACCCGCACCTCGATCGGGAACGGGAACCGCTCCCCGGACCGGTCGATCCACGCGCGCAACTGCCCGAGCACCTCGACCAGCTGCTCCCGCGGTACGGCGTACTCGGACTCGCGGAACACCACGTTCCGTTCCGAGCAGAACACCTTGTACGACGCGTCGACGTACTCGCGCGCCGACAGCGCCCGCGACGCGAGCCGGTTGATCCGCGGCACCAGCGCCGGACGCCGGACGGCGAGCCGGTTGGTCAGCTCGAACACCTTGTTGGACAGCAGTTCGTCGTCCACCCAGCCGCGGATCCGGCTGACCGGCGACGCGCCGACACCGGTCGAGACCCGGTTGTTCCGCTTGGTCAGCGCGACGTCGGTGTGCGGGAACCAGTAGAACTCGAAATGATCGTTGCCGTCGGCAAGTTCATCGAACCCCGCCAGCACCTCGCCGAGCGGCAGCGGCATCTCCTGCGCGCGCAGCAGGTACGCCGGGACGCACTGCAACGTCAGCGCCGTGATCACGCCGAGTGCCCCGACCGAGACGCGGGCGGCGGCGAAGACGTCGGCGTTCTCCTCGGCCGAGCACTGCAGCACCGAGCCGTCGGCGGTGACCAGCTCGAGCCCGACCACCTGGGTCGCCAGGCCGCCGAGCTTCGCGCCGGTCCCGTGCGTGCCGGTGGAGACCGCGCCGGAGATCGTCTGCTTGTCGATGTCGCCGAGGTTGGCCATCGCGAGGTCGAACGACGCGAGCCCGGCGTTCAGCTTGGCCAGGCCGGTGCCGGCACCGACCGTGACCCGGCCGGACGTCCGGTCGGCGGCCTGGATCGCGGACAGCCCGTCGAGCCGGACCATCACCTGTTCGGGAACCGAGCAGCCGGTGAATGAGTGGCCGGAGCCGACCGCCTTCAGCTTCTTGCCCTGCTCGGCCGCGGCCTTGACCGCCGCGGCGACCTCGTCGGTCGTCCGTGGGCGCAGCACCTCGACACCCGTGGCCGACTCGGTGCCCGCCCAGTTCCGCCAGGTGCTCATCCGAAGTTCTTCCCTTCGCCCCGGTAGCTCACCAGCTCGATCAGCTCGTTGCCGTCGACCGCGTACAGCCGGTCGAACCGCTCCAGCATCTCGCCTGCCTTCGCGTAGCGCATCCACACCCGGTCGCCGATCTTCAGGCCGCGCGCGTTCTCCCCCTCGACCGGGGTCTGCACCTCGCCGGCACCCTCGGTCCCGAGCAGCTTCAGCCCGAGCGGCCAGGCCGGCGCGGGCAGCCGCGACTTCTTCGCCGGGCCGGACGCGACGTACCCGCCGCCGAACAGCGTCGCGATCCGCGGCGTCGGACGCCGTACGACGCCGAGTGCGTACGCGACCGCGTGCTCGGGCTGGAACACGTCGTACTTGTCGAACAGCGTCGGACCGTACAGCCCCGAGCCTGCGGTGACCTCCGTGACCGCGGGATCGGCGCTGCTGATCTCGATGCTGCCGGTGCCGCCGCTGTTCACCAGCCGCAGCGTCGCGATCTGCTTGACCGCGTCGACGACCGCGCCACGGCGCTCGGACAGCTCGGCCGCGGAGTGCCGCTTCACCCAGCGGACCGCGGGCGACGTGTCCGGCAGGCCGGCGATCTGCGCCTCGTAGAACATCACGCCGACCAGCTCGAAGGCGTCGTCGGCGACGACCTGCCGCGCGAGCGCGAGCACCTGCTCCGGCGTCCGCAGCGGAGAACGCCGTACGCCGAGGTGCTGGCCGAAGACCCGCAGCGAGGCGTCGACGTCCAGGCAGACGCGGATCCGCTCACCGCCGCCGGTGACCTGCTTGATGAACGCGAGGTGCTCGATGTCGTCGATCATCAACGTGATCCGGGCGGCCGCCTCGGCATCGCCGGCCAGTTCGCGCAGCGCCGCGCGGTGCACGGTCGGGTACCCCATCAGGATGTCGTCGACGCCGTTGCGCGCGAGCCAGAGCGCCTCGGGCAGCGCGTAGCTCATCACGCCGTGGAACCCGGGCCGCCGCAGCGCCTCGCTGAGCAGCGCCCGGTTGCGGACCGACTTGGACGCGACGCGGATCGGCACCCCGGCGGCACGCCGCACCAGATCGTCGGCGTTCCGGCGGAAGGCGGCCAGATCCACCACCGCGAACGGTGGATCCAGCGTGGCGGTCAGCCGCCCGTACCGGTCGAAGTCACCCATGATCGGAGTCTAAGCCGGAAAACTGAAAGTTAGTACACCTTTCATGCCGAATCGATCACAGCCCGGAGTGCGGGGACGACGCTGTGCGCCCAGTCGGCGCTCGGCTTGGCGTCCTGGGCTGCGAGCAGAGCCACCGTGCTGCCCTGGCGGACGACGGTCTCGGCGTAGGCCTCGGCGCCGGCGTACCGGCGTACTTGGGCTGCGGCGTCCTGCTCCGACCAGAGCGGCTCTACGGCGAGCTGGGCGTCTGTGGAGGTGCCGCAGGCAGTCATGCGGGTCTGGTAGCCGGTGTAGTACTGCTCTGCCTGCTGCTGGTCGGCGAAGCGGAGCAGCAGCGCTGTAGCGGGCAGGTCGGAGCCGGTCCGGTACGTCGCCTGCAGTGCGTGCAGCGGGACCGGCAGTGCGCTGGTCGGCATCCGGCCTGCGCATCCGACTGGCAGAGCCTCGTACGCCGCCTGGTGCGCGCTGCGCTCCCTGGTCCAGGTCTTGTTGCCCAGCCACCCCGCCTCGGCTCCGCCCTCGTCGACGAAGGTCTTCCAGCCGGCACCGAGCTTGTCGGCCGGAGGCAGGTTCTTGCTGGAGACCGGTCCGGCGGCCGCGGGCGGCGGCGCGGTCGCCTGGGCAGGCGTGGCCGGGGGCTTGGCGGCGTCGGTGGGCTTGGCCGTGTCGGGCGCGATCGTCGGGACGGGGACCGTGCCGCCGACTGTGCTGGGGATGCTGAGGGTGGGGGTGGGACTCGGCTCGGCCGCTGGGGCGCTGGTGCACCCGGCCAGCAGTCCGGCGGTCAGCCCGGCAGCGGCCGCCGCGCAGGCCGCGCGGCGCGCCGTACCGGCGTACTGGGATCTCATTTCGGCTCGAAGTGCTGGTAGTCGGGCTTGGCCCAGCGGGCTCCCCAGAAGTAGCCCTGGGAGACCAGTGCCTTGGTCAGGGTGCTGCCGGCGAACAGCATGCCGGGGCGGGCGACCGAGCGGTTGCGGTAGGACAGCCCGTTCTTCGGGTACCAGACGCCGTTGGCCGCGAGGTACGGGTTCTCGACGGTGTTGATGTCGATCGCGTAGCCGTAGGAGTGCGGCGACAGCGAGTACGGGTCGCCGGTGACCTGGCGGCAGTTGAACATCGACGTGTTGTCGGCCTCCATCGCGCGGACGTCGCTGCCGCCGAACACGTCGACCCGGGTCATCCGCCGGATCGGGAACTTGGCGTTCAGGTTCGCGGTCCAGACCGTGATCATCTTCTGCACGGCGGCGTCGCGGACGATCAGCTCACCCTTGTGCAGCAGGCCGTCGAAGCCCCAGTGGTTCATCGTCAGCAGCCGCAGCGACGCCGGACCGACCGGGCAGCCGGCCCGGTAGGTCTTCGGGATCATGCTCGCGGCGACCGCGTACACCTTCGGGTTGAGCCCGGCCTTGATCACGACGTACGCCGACGCCGACACCTCGACGGCCGTGGCCGGCACGCCGCGGCTGACCACGCGGACCGATCGGCTGGACGGGAAGTTGTCCGGGACCGGCAGCCGGAAGTTGCCCTTGGCATCGGTCTTGACGCTGGTCAGCCAGCGCCAGGCGCCGCTGCCGAGCAGGTCCTGGAGCACGACCTCGAGCCCGGCCTGGGCCGGCACGGTCGTCCCGGTGACGGCGACGCCGGTCAGCGCGACGTACGACGCGGCGGGCTTGTTGATCACGATCCTGCGGTCCTGCGCGGTGCCGATCCGGGCGGGTGACATCGCCGGCGTGCCGTAGAACTTCGGGCCGACGACGACCCGGAAGGTGGTACGGATCGGGCCGGTCGGGGTGTAGGTGATCTTGTACGCGCCACCGGCCGTCGAGTGGGTCGCGCCGCGCAGGGTCCAGCCGCTCGGCAGGGCCTGCCAGAGCGAGAGGTACCAGTTCGTGGCGCCGTTGTTGAGCTTGCCGGTGAACGTCATCGGCCGGTCTTCCCACGTCGTCGCCGGCTGATCCAGCGAGATCGCCAACGGCGCCGCGGCAAGCGACGGCTGCTGCTTGGACGGCGTCGTGGTCGGCGTCGTGGACGGCGTTGTGGTCGGCGTCTGGCTCGGTGTTTCCGTCGGTACGGGGGTTTCGGTCTCCTTCGGTACCTCAGGTGTGCTGACAGGTACTTCCGGAGTACTTGTTCCTGGTGTTTGCGTCGGCACGCTCGGCGTGTCCTCCGCGTGCGCGCTGATCGGTAGCAGCGCAAGCAGCGCCACCATCGCGACTGTAGACAGAGCTCTCCGAGCCATGGCCGTCCTCCCCAATGGACGGGACCGCTCGGTCCCGCCACCCCTTACCAGGAATGACGCCGCGGAGGACGCTCAGGTTCGCTTCAGCTCTGCAGTCTTTTCACCGCCGCGTCGATCCGCTCGTCGGTCCCGGTGAGCGCAACTCGAATGTTCCTCTCCCCAGCCTCTCCGTAGAAGGCCCCAGGCGCCACGAGGATGCCCAATTCGGACAACGCGGCCACCGACCCGTACGCGTCGTACGACGGATGCTCGGCCCACAGATACAGCCCACCCTGCGACAGCGTGATCTCCCACCCAGCACCGCTCAGCGCCTCACGCAGCACCGACCGCCGCCGGAGATACCGCTCCCGCTGCTCCTCCACGTGCTGATCGTCGGCGAACGCAGCCGCCATCGCCGCCTGGATCGGCGACGGCACCATCAGCCCCGCGTGCTTCCGGACCGCCAGCAACTCGGTCACGATCCGCTCGTCACCCGCCACGAAACCAGCCCGATAGCCGGCCAGGTTGGACCGCTTCGACAGCGAGTGCACCGCCAGCAGGTTGTCGAACGACCCGCCACACACGTCCGGGTGCAGCACCGACACCGGCTGCTCGTCCCAGCCGAACTCGACATAGCACTCGTCGTTCACGAGCAGCACGTTATTCGCCCGGGCCCACTCGACCGCGGCCTTGAGCTCCTCGGGCGAGGTGATCTCCCCCGACGGGTTCCGCGGCGAGTTCAAGTACGCGACGGCCACCGGCCCGTCGTACGACGTCACGTCCGCGACCGGCACGCTCTTGGCGCGCGCCAGCGCGGCCCCCGCCTCGTACGTCGGGTAGGCGAGGTCCGGGATGAGCACGGTGTCACCTGCCCCGACGCCGAGCAGCATCGGGAGCAGCATGATCAGCTCCTTGGTCCCGATCACCGGCAGCACGCCGGTCCGCGGGTCCACTCCCGGTACGCCGAGGCGGCGCTCCAGCCAGTCGACCGCCGACTGCCGAGCGGTCGCCGTACCGATCGTCGTCGGGTACGCCGGCGCGTCGGCGGCATCCGCCAGCGCCTTCTTCACCAGGTCTGGCACCGGGTCCACCGGGCTGCCGATCGACAGGTCGACGATGCCGTCCGGATGGTCGGCCGCCTTCTGCTTGAACGGCGCGAGCTTGTCCCACGGGAAGTCCGGCAGGCGGCTGGAAGTGGAGCTGGAGAAGAGGTCTGTCACCCCTCCATTGTCTCCTGCGCGGCCTTCGCCGTGTGGCCGCCTTCCCAATCTGTGGATAAGAAGCCGAGCGCCCTCTCGATCACGGCCGGGTCACCCAGGATCCGCCGGTGCCCGAGCCCTTCGGTCAGCTCGACGCTCGCACCCGGCCAGACCTTCGCCACCCGGATGCTCCCGTCGGCCTCGGTCTCGCGGTCGTCCCGGTCGTGGATCGCCAGCAGCGGCGGCAGCTCCCGGCGAGTCGCGAGGTCGGCCACCACCCGTGCTCCCTCGTAGCTCTCCATCGGCCCGAACCTGCGCGCGAACCGCCGCAGGAACCCGGCCCGCACCCGCGGCCCGAACCCGAACGCCGCCTGGAACCCGTCCATCCACACGGCGAAGTCCGTCGCCGCCGCCAGGTACACCACCCGCTCCGGCTCGGCGAAGTGCAGCAACGCGTGCGTCGTCGCTGCCGCACCGAGCGAGTGCGCGATCACGCCGTACGCCGGACCGCGGTCCGCGACGACCGCCTGGAACGCGTCCGCGAGCTCCGGCATCGAGCTGCGGCCCTTGCCCTCCAGGCCCGGCCCTGACTCACCGTGGCTCGGCGCGTCGTACGCGACCACGCGGAATCCGCCGGCGACGAGCGGCGGGACGAAGGCCGCGAGCTGCAGGCCCCAGCCACCCCATCCGTGGACGAGGTAGACGAGTGGGCCTTCATCGCCGTACTCGTGGCCGCGGATCAGCCCACCCTCGAAGGGGACCTCGAACGGCGTACCGGGTGGGAGGTCGACCCTGGATCGGCGGACCTTCTCCGGCACGGACGGAAGGCGGAACCACAGCCGCTCGAGCAACCGCGCACCGATCGGCGGCGCGACCCGCTCGAGAATCCGGAAGCCGGTCGCATAGAACCGAACGATCGTGCTTTTTTTCACCGCTGCGTCTCCCCCACTCGGAGTTCCTGGTTGTCTAGATCCGCGCCGCGTCGAGCAGCGCTTCGAAGGCGGCGCGCGCCCGCGCCTCGGCGCGGTCGTCACCGAGCAGGCGACTGGCGTGATGGAAGGCCATCAGCACGCCCTGGATGTCGAAGGCGTACTGCTCCGGGTCGGCGTCCGGCCGGAACTGCCCCTCGGTGATCCCGGTCCGGAAGACGGTCGCGATCGCGTCGATGTAGTCGCGGTACGCCTGCAGGAAGCGGTCACGGACCGGCCCGGGCGGCGCGTCGTCCAGCTCGGCGGACACGCTGTAGAAGAAGCAGCCGCCGGGCAGCGCGAGATCGCCGCTGTCCCAGCGCAGCTTGCGGTCGAACAGCGCGCGCAACCGGGCCTCGCCGCGCGGAGCCTTCAGCGCCGGCCGGATGACCCGCTCGGCGAACAGCTCCGCGGTCCAGTCGATCACGTCGAGCTGGAGCTGCTCCTTGGACTTGAAGTGGGAGAACAGGCCGCTCTTCGACAGCCGCGTCCGCTCGGCGAGCAGACCGATGCTGAGCGCGCTCAGCCCGATCACGCTGACCTGCGCCGCGGCGACGTCGAGCACCGCCGCCCTGGTCTCCTCACCTTTGCTCACTCTCGCATAAGAGCACGACCGTGCGGCTCTCGGCAAGGGCTTTTAGCAGGACCGTCCGGGATCGACCTTTACGAGGATCTGATGGCTGATCGCCTTCAGCTGCTCGAGCTGCTCCGGCGTGAGCGCGTCGATGACGTACTCGCGGACCATCTCGACATGACCGGGCGCCGCCTCCACCAGGTAGGCGTAGCCCTCGTCGGTCAGCGTGGCGACGGTGATCCGGCCGTCGTCCTCGCACGGACGGCGATGCACGAACCCGCGACTCTCCAGCCGCTTCACCACGTGCGACAGCCGCGACAGCGTGCCGTTCGCCTCGCCGGCCAGGTCGCTCATCTTGCGCGACCGGTCCGGCGATTCCGACAGCGCGGCGAGCACCGTGTACTCGAAGTGATTCAGGCCCGAGTCGCGCTGCAGCTGGAAGTCGAGCGCCCCCGGCAGCTTGAACAGCATGGCCGCCAGCGCCATCCACCCCTGCAGCTCATCGGGATCGAGCCACCGCACATCCTCCGCCATCCCGGCAGTCTACCGACTTGGTTGACGCTTCAACTCAACCGCGCTACCTTGAGTTGAAGCGTCAACCAACTACCGAGAGTGGACCATGAACGTCTTTCTGTGGATCGTCGCCGGGGTACTGGCCGCCTTCTTCCTCGGGGCCGGGGCGAACAAACTGCTCCAGTCCAAGGCCAAACTGGGTGCGAACCCGCAGATGAAGTGGACCGAGGACTTCTCCGCCGGCACCCTCAAGTTCATCGGCGCGGTCGAGGTCCTGGGCGCGATCGGCCTGATCCTGCCCGCCCTGCTCGACATCGCGCCGATCCTCGTCCCGCTGGCCGCGGTCGGCCTCGCGATCACCATGGCCGGCGCCATCGTCGTCCACGTCCGCCGCAAGGAGTACCAGGTGCTCGGCATCAACGCCGTCGTACTGATCCTGGCCGTCGTACTGGCGATCTTCCGCTTCGGCCCGAACAGCTTCTAGGGCGTGTCTCCCAATCCGCCGCTACGGCGGGGGATTGGGAGACACACCCTAAAGGTAGAGCCCGGTCTGGCCGTCCTCGAGCCGGTTGGCGGCGACCGCGTGCAGGTCGCGCTCGCGCAGCAGCACGTAGTCGTCGCCGCGGACCTCGACCTCGGCCCGGTCCTCGGGGTCGAACAGGACCCGGTCGTCGATCTCGACCGTGCGCACGTTGGCGCCGATCGCGACCACCTTGGCCCAGGCCAGCCGGCGGCCCATCTGCGCGGTCGCCGGGATCAGGATCCCGGCCGAGGACTTGCGCTCGCCCTCGACCTCCAGCGAGACCAGGACCCGGTCGTGCAGCATCCGGATCGGCAGTTTGTCGTCGGTCAGGCGCTTGCGAGGGGTCACCGGCGGCCCACCAGCTTGCGGATCATCAGCAGTACGCCGACCACGCCGACCACCGCCGCGCCGACTGCGACCAGCTTCTGGGTCCGCAGCTCGCCGCGCTCGTCGAAGACCTGCGCCTTCGCCTGCTCGACCTGCCGCTTGGCCACGTTCTTCGGGCTCGTGCGGTCGACCAGCTCGTCCACGGTCGCGGCCAGTCGTGCACGGGTGGCGGCGATGTCCGCCTCGATCTGCTCGGTACCACGAGCCTGCGTGTCCGACACCTGTCCTCCTCGTTACTGACCGGCAACTGATCCCATCCTCGCAGGTCAGGCGCGAAGGTCCACGACCACCTTGATGTCGCCGGGCTTCTTGGTCAGCGCACTGGGCCAGTCCGACAGCGGAACCGTCCGGGTGATCAGCCGCTCCAACCAGGTCTGGTCGGCCGCCAGCAACACGTCCACAGCGTCGACGTAGTGCCGCTTGGCGGCGTTGACCGTCCCGACGAGCGCAGCGTTCCGTACGACGAGCTGCCGGACCAGAGCATCCATCTGTACGTCGATGCGGTCCGGCCCGGGCGAAATGCCGGCCAGGCACATCACTCCGGCCGGCGCGAGCAGCTTGGCGGCCTCCACCACAACCGGTCCGGCGCCAGTGGCCTCGATGACCACGTCCGGCTGGACCTGCAGATCCCCCAGGTCAGTCAGGAAGCTCCCACCCAGGTCCCGCACCAGCTGCGGCTTCGGACCCTCGTCAGAGCGGTCCAGCACGTGTACGCCGTACCCACGCTGCGCAGCGATCAGCGCGGCAAGCAGGCCGATCGGCCCGGCGCCGGTGACGAGCACCTGCTTCGGCTCGTACCAGGAGCGGCCGCCAACGTGGTCCACCTGCTCCCAGGCCTTGGTGAGGATGCTGGCGGGCTCCACTAGTACGCCGAGCCGCCCCAGCTCAGCAGGGACCCGTACGGCGAAGTAGGGGTCGACCCGCCACCGCTCAGCGCCGTACCCGTCTTCGACCTTGATGCCACGCTCGGTGTAGAGCCCGTTGCGACAGAAGTCCCACTCACCCCGCGCACACGCCGGACAGGGCTCCGGGTCGGGCCGCCGGACGATGCCCGCGACCAGGTCCCCACTGGAGAAGCCAGAGCCCGGCGGAGCCTCCAGCACCTGGCCGAGCGACTCGTGGCCGAGCACCAGCTGGTCCGCCCCGGCCCTGCCGCTGCCGAACTCACCAGCGACCAGCTCGAGGTCGGTGCCGCAGATCCCGGCCAGCACTCCCTCGACCAGCATCGTGCCGTCGGCCTCGGGCGGCTCGGCGACCTCGCCGACGGACGCAGAGCCAGCCTTGCCCGGAACCACCGTCATCGCCCGCATGCGCCCACTCCACTCCTGCGCGGTCCCCGCGCGCAAGTCCACTCGCCGTACCTCATGACTGTCCCACCCGTCACAGGAGCCCCTCGCGCCGCTGCTCCCGGCGTACGGCAGAATGTCTGACAATCACCCAGTGGTGACCGTGTCGAGGGAAGGACCCAGTCATGTCCGAGCGCCTGTCCGTCGGCGACGCCGCACCTGAGTTCACCCTGCCCGACGCGGACGGCAACGACGTCTCGCTGGGCGACCTGCGCGGCAAGAACGTGATCGTCTACTTCTACCCGGCCGCGATGACGCCGGGCTGTACCAAGCAGGCCTGCGACTTCCGTGACTCGCTCGACTCGCTGGCCGCCGCCGGGTACGCCGTACTGGGGATCTCGCCGGACAAGCCGGCCAAGCTGCAGAAGTTCCGCGAGCACGACGGCGTGACGTTCCCGCTGCTGAGCGACCCGGACAAGGCGGTCCTGACGGCGTACGGGGCCTTCGGCGAGAAGACGATGTACGGCAAGAAGGTGACCGGGGTGATCCGCTCGACGTTCGTCGTCGACGGCGAGGGCAAGATCGCGGTCGCGCAGTACAACGTGAAGGCCACCGGGCACGTCGCCAAGCTTCGCCGCGATCTCGGTCTCTGAGACGCCACGCCCGGCTCGGCGAAGGGAAACCTTCGAAGGTTTCATGGAGACGGTCCATGGAACGGTCGTTTGAGCAAATCCGTGCTGTGATCTGGATCACACCTCCCTCGGAGCGGACCGCAGTCCCGGCACTACCCAGCGTGAGTTTTCAGGCATGCCTGGGGAGTAGCCGTACTCCGAAGGGCTCCAGCGTTCGATGACGACCCGATTCCGGTGCGGTCACGGTGGTCGGCGACCTTGGCCCTGACCAGTGCAAACCGGGTAATCTGCGCGCGCAGTCTGCCTCTGGGAGGGAGGGACCTGCCGCGATGGGAAAACATTCCTCTGCGGTGACGCGAAGTAACAACAACCGCCGGCCGGTGTACTTGACCGCCGTCGGTCTCTTGGTGCTCTCGCTGGGTGCCGTGTTCGTGGTCCGCTCCTTCGGATCCGAGTCCGGCGCCGACGGTTTGCTGGGCGGTAAGTGTGACGAGCCGACCCAGGTCAAACTCAGCACGACGCCCGAGTTCCAGCCTCAGCTGGACCAGGCGACCAAGGCTCTGATGGCCAAGGGCGGTGAGGACGGGAACCCCTGTCTGCAGTTCACCATCACCGCCGCGCAGTCCGCGTCGGTCGCCCAGGAGATCTCGACCGCTGGTGACAACCGGCCCGACCTGTGGGTGCCGGACTCCTCACTGTGGGTGGGCCGCGCCGACGACGGCGAGTCCATCCCGAGCATCGCGGTCCCGTCGCTGGCCACGTCTCCTCTGGTCCTGGTCGGCCGGTCGGACAACTTCGCGAACACCTCGTCGTGGCTAGGCCTCTTCGCGACCACCCAGCCGGCCCTGCTCGACCCGGGCAAACAGTCCTCGGGTGCGCTCGCGCTGCTGGCGGTCCAGGCCGAACGGGCCAAGACTTCGGCCTCGAACAGCCAGGTCGCCAAGGTGCTGGTACCACTCGCGCAGCGGCTCGGCTCGATGCCGAAGCCGTACACCGAGGTGAGCGGGCCGCTCAGCCGGGCCTCCTCCGAGGGCAGTTCGGTCGTCGTACCGATGTCCGAGCAGGCATTCGTCAAGTACCAGGACGACAACCCGGCGGCGCCGCTGAAGGCGATCGTGCCGCGCAGCGGGACGCTGCTGATGGACTACCCGGTCGTGGTCACCGCCAAGAACAACGCCGAGGCGATCACCGAAGCCGGCAAGGCCCTGGGCGAGCAGATGCTGTCCGACGGCGTCAGCCAGTCCCGCGACGACGCGGGCTTCCGCGACGCCCTGATGAGCCCGCTCGGCGAAGGCCGCGGCGTCGGCGACATCACCCAACTGACCAAGCCGACCGCCAGCGCGATCGAGAAGACCCTGCTGAGCTGGACGACGCTGTCGCTGTCGGCGCACTCGCTGGCCGTCATCGACGTCTCGGGCTCGATGGCCGAGAAGGTCCCCGGCAGCGCCAAGACCCGGATGCAGCTCACCATCGAGGCCGCCGGCAACGGCCTCAAGCTGTTCCCGGACTCGGCCGAACTGGGCCTGTGGGTGTTCTCCACGAAGATCGGCCCCGAACAGGCCGACTTCAAGAAGCTGGTCTCGATCGGCAAGCTGACCCCGGGCCACCGGCAGCAGATGATCAACAACCTGACCAGCCAGTCGGCCCGCGTCGGCGGTGGCACCGGCCTCTACGACACGGCGATCGCCGCCGTACGAGAGGTCCGCAGCCAGTACAACTCCGGCGCCGTCAACACCGTCCTGCTCTTCACCGACGGCAAGAACGACGACCCCGGCAGCGTCGGCCTCGACCGCGCCCTGCAGATCCTCGAGGGCCTGAAGGACCCGGCCCGCCCGGTCCGCATCATCGCCCTCGGCATCGGCCCCGACGCCGACGAGACCGAGCTCAAGCGCCTGGCCCAGGCCACCGGCGGCCAGAGCTACGTCGCCCGCAACCCCACGGACCTCCAGGACGTCTTCATCGACGCCCTGCAGAACCGCTGACACCGGTTGCTCCCTAGGATGACCTCCTGGGGAGCAACCCCAGCCAGAGTGGTGGAACGGCAGACACGCCGGCTTTAGGTGCCGGTGCCCTCGGGCGTGCGGGTTCAAGTCCCGCCTCTGGCACCCAGGTACAACAGGCCAACCCTCGAGCAGAACAGGCTCGGACAAGCAAAGAAACAACAGACACTAAGAACAAAGAAGAAAACGCAAGACAAGAACAAAGCCAGAAGAGAAATACACAGACAAACAAAGAAAGAAAATATAGTTGGGCAGTCTGTGGCTGAGGTCGCCTTTTGGCATCAGCGCCGCTTCACAAGATTAGTACACGGGCTCCGGTTACCCACTCGAAGAGCGGCTTGATGTCGTCCTGAGGACCGAGCACCGCAAAGTGCAGCAGCCCCGGCAGCAGCACAGCATGCCCAGCAGAGTGCGCGAGAGACTCCACCAGCGCCCCGAACGCAACCGGCCGAGCAACCGCCTGTTCGACGTAGACGAACCCCAGCCTGAGCCCCTCAGCCTCGGCAAAATGCTTCATTCGTAGTTCCAGGTCAGCTACCTGCCGATCGCCGGTCAGCAATTCCCGGCACATATACCCCAGAACCACAGGCTTTCCGCGGCCTCCATCACTTGCGTTCACGATCGCCCCGTTCGACTGTGGATCGGCCAGCGCGGCGGGCAGGGGAATCGGGCTCATCCACCGCGCTGACCTTGGGGAAACTCTGCCGCTACGGCCCAGCTGAAACCACCGAGGCCACCAGTGATCAATCGCCTTGGATCCTCCCTGCCGAACAGGGACGTTTAGTGGCATCATCGATACGGTGAGTGATGACGCGACCACCAACCCGCCGAAACCGTCGACGAGCCTCCGCCAAGAGCGCCGCCAGTGGGCAGCCGATCTCCGCGCCCAAGGCCGCACCTGGGTAGAGGTCGCCGCAGCGTTCAGCCAGCACTACAACGTCAATCCTCGAGTCGCGTTCCGCCTGATTCACAACTGGAGCCAGCGCAACGCCGCGGACCACTGGAACGACCGTTGGCCGGCCGATCCGAAGACCTTCAAGAACTTCTCCTACTGGGAGCAATGGCCCGCCGCCAGCGGCTACGCCCCTTCGCTGGACGTCCTAGCCAGACTGGCCGAGCTCTACCGATGCTCGATCTCCGACCTGCTATCTGACTCCGGCGACTTCCGCGCCACGGACCCCAACCACCGACAGCTGGCCGTCCCCCTCAACACAACCGACCCGCAGGTGGTCCGATCCCTCGTAGACGAGGTAGAAAACACCAGCCCCGAGGTCCTGGGCCGAACCGTGGCCCGCTGGCTCAAAGACTCCGACCCACGCCTCAACCGCCGCCGCCTCCTGACCAAGTTCTCTGCCGCCCTGGCCCTCGCGGCCGCAACCCCATCGATAGCCGCCGCCACCCCGGAAGCAGCAACAGACCAAATCGACCTTCCGAGCCCCCTCGACGGCATCTGGCACTCCCGCTACTTCTACAGATCAACAACCCGCGAAGGCCGCCACTCCTGCGAGCACTACCTGGTCCTCCGCCAACAAGGCCAACGCCTGATCGCCGAAAACGTCCCGGCCCGCAACGAGTCCTCAGTCAGACTCGAACTGCTCCTCCGCGGCACCATCGCCACCGGCACCTGGTCCGAGAAGACCAGCACCACAGGCCACTACAGAGGCCGCGAATACCACGGCGCCATCCAGCTCGTCCTGGACCCCATGGGCAAATCCATGACCGGCCAGTGGATCGGCGTCGACCGCCACTTCACCGTCAACAACGACACCTGGGAACTCCACTGGACCGACCCCACCACAGCCACCACCCGCCGCAAGTACGTCAACCAGGTCTGACTCGGCAACCGATGGACGCACTTTGAGGCGAACCGACACGGTGCGTTTGAGGGGCAGCCGAGCAAGGATCAGACCGGCCGATCGTTGCCCTGGCCAAGGAAACACTGGGTCCGTACCTGCGCCGCAGATTTCGAAGCCCGTCGTTGTCGAGCCCTCGTGTGTGCCTTGAGCTCAGCACAGGTTGATCCGCCTTCCAGATGGGTAGTCAGAGCAGCATGAGCGATGTCGACGGGTTGGTCATCGAGCGGCACGACGCGATCTCCACTGCGAAACTGCGTGACGACATCTTGCCGGTGTATGCCGCCTCGCACGACGACCAGATGTACGACCCGTGGTTTCATCCCGACCAGTTCTGGGAGCGTCTGGTCGACCTGTACCTCCCCGGTCGCGACTTCGAGCTCGTTGCGGGGCGAATTGCCGGCGTCGTGGTTGGCTACGCCTTCGGTAGTCCACGAGACCAACACGGCGCGATCTGGGACGACCTTCACTCGGCGTACCCCGGATGGGGGCTACCGGCTGAGTCGGAGCCGCTCTACATGTTCCGGGAGTTCGCCACCGATCCGGAGCATCAGCGGAAAGGCGTAGGGCGCCGAGTGCATGACGCGCTACTCGAAGGAAGACCCGAACCGGCCGCGGAGTTGCTGGTGCGCAAGGACAACGTGCCCGCACAAGCGGCGTACCGCTCGTGGGGATGGGTCCAGCTCGGAGAGAAGCAACCGTTCCCCGACTCGCCCGTGTTCGATCGGTTGGTCTTGAACCTGCGACCTGCCTAGGAGTGTCTCGGCGTTGGAGAACCCAGTGCGGGTTGTGAGTCGCGCGTTGGGTGGTAGTAGCGACGCATGGCCTGGGGGGTCGAGAGTGCGGATCCGTCGCGGCCGTAAAGTTTGGACGAGTTGGATGCGCGTTGGCAGGGCGCGCAACCGGAGCTGTCGCTGCTGCGACTGATGGACTCACCCGGGGGTGGAGGCAATCGACGACAACGGGTTGCGGGAGGGAAATCTCGCTTACCGGCGGCCTGAGGTTTATGACCTGATGGGTGAGGGCGACGGGGTCGTTGGTGGGGTTGTGGGGATCTTGCGTGGGGTCGGGTGGCGGCCCCGGGGGGTGCTTGATCTTGGGTGTGGGACTGGGCGGCATCTGGCGGGGCTGGTGGCGGAGTTCGGGGTGGACGCCGTAGGGGTGGATCTGCAGGAGCAGTTGGTGGAGTACGGGCGTCAGCGGTACGGGGTTGATGTTCGGGTGGGTGATATGCGGAGCGTTCGGTTGGGGCGGCGTTCGATGTGGTCACCTGTTTGGGGAACAGCCTTGCGTACTTGCAGAGTGAGGATGAGGTGGAGGCCGCGCTTGCTACGGCTGCTGCGCACGCCGGCGAGGGGGCGGTGGTGGTCATTTCGACGTTGACGCGGCCGGTTCTGGAGGCGTCGCGGCGGAGTGTGCGGGTCGAGAACGGCCTGGTGATGGCCTCGGTCGAGGTGGAGAGTTACTGGGATGCCGTCGACGGGGTGCAGGTCACTGAGCGGCGGTGGGTGCATGACGGCGGTGGGTGGACCGGGATCTGCTGCGCCGCAGGGTGATCGGGGTGGAAACGCTGACCGAGATGCTGCTGCGGGGCGGGTTCGTGCGGGTCGAGGTTGCCGACTCGGGTGGGGTTGTGGGTGCCGGGCGGACGGCGGACGAGTTCGTGGTCGCCTTCTGCTGAGGCGCGATGCCGGCCGGTTTGTTGCCTTGGGCCACCGACTGAGCGTTCCTAGCGGGGAACGAAGCCGGACCGGCCCTGCCAGGTGCCGTGTTCTGACAGCGGGCGGAAGCGGTAGGTGGCGAACTCGTGGTGGAAGTCTCGGCGGTGGCGTTCGGTCATGGCGGTGGCGTGGCGGGTGGGGTTGGGGACGGGGCTTTGGCCGTGGACCATGGCCTCCATCTCCTGGATGGAGTGCCAGATGGAGAAGGTGGAGATGGTTCGGGGTGGGCGCACGGCGGCCAGGGCGAGGGTGGTGGCTGGGTGGTCGCGGACGAGGCGTTCTACGGGTTTGCCCCATTTGAGGAATCTTGGGACTTCTAGAAGGCGCATTCGGGCGACGGTTACTGCGACCACGGGTTCGGTTGGGGACCACTCGCCGGCTTTTGGGGGGAGGTCGGGGAAGGCGGCCAGGCGGGACCAGCGGCGGAGGTACTGGAGGCGGACGTGCCAACCTGTCGCGAGTTGCCGGCCTAGGGGATCGTCTGCGAGGAAGGTCGTGATGGCGGCCTCGTCGTCCCAGCGGGCGAACATGGCCATGCGGCGGAGTTGCAGGCGGGACGGCGAGAGGGTGGGGGCGCCCAGGCGCATCAGGGCCAGGCACTCGGCGTGGCGCAGGCCGGGGGCGGACGGGGGCTTGCGCAGTGCACCTGCCGTTGTCGTGGGGCGGAGCTCCGCGAGGTGGAAGGTGAAGATCGTCATCGTCGGGCCACTGTCCCACGGAGGGAGATCAGCGGATGCCGTAGTCGTGGATCTTTCGGTAGATGGTGGCTCGGGACATGCCCAGGGCGCGGGCGGCTTCGCGGCGGTTGCCGTTGTTGTCCAGGAGGCTGCGGATGACGGCGTCGCGTTCGAGGGACTCCAGCGGGCTCAGGCTGCGGCGGCTGATGGACTGGAGGTCGGCGGGGAGGTCGGCGAGGGCCACTACGCCGGTACGGCGGCGGTGCTGGACGATTTGTTTGAGGACCTGGCGGAGCTCCGCGGTGTTGCCGGGCCAGGAGGAGCGGAGGAGCTGGTGGAGGGCCTCGGGGGAACAGCGGAGGCCTCCTCGGCTCAGGCGGCTGAGGAAGAAGGGGACCAGTTCCCGGATGTCTTCGGCGTGGTGGCGTAGGGGCGGGACGGTGACGGTCAGGGGGAAGAGTGGAAGCAGTTCGCCCAGGTCCGGGTCGGTGCTGCCTACGGTGAGGGTCAGGGCGACCCAAGGTGGGTCGGTACGGCGGTCTTCCAGGGCGGTGTAGAAGGCTCCGACCAGTTCGTCCAGCTGGGGTGGGGTGAGGCGCTCGGCGTGGCGGATGATCAGCGCCTGCACGGTGTCGTCGGCCAGTTCTGCCTCGACGTCGGCTGCGAGGTCGGATGTCGAAGAAGCGTCCAGTACGGCGACGGCGCCGGCGGGGTTGTTCTGCTGGTGGGCCGCACGGGCCAGGGCGAATTTGCCCGTGCCGGCCTCGCCGCTGAGGACGGTCCATTGGCCGGCGCGGTAGGCGTTGTCGACGTCTCGGCAGCAGGCGAGCCAGGGGCCGCTTCGGCCGACCATGCCCGGAAGCTCGGGGCGTGGGGGCGGCTGGCTGGCTCGGACGGTCATGACGCCGAGGCCGGGAGCCCGCGGGGTGACCTGGAGGACCGCGGCGGTCGTGCGGACGCCTTCGGGGACCGGGCGGCAGGTGATGCGGACCCGGGTGCCGCTCGGCAGCTCGACGGCCACGGCGGATCGGCCCTCGGTCAGGAGCTCGGTGCCCTGGGCGAGGATCGCCGCCTGGTCGCTGTTGTCGAGGTTGCGCCGGGCGTTGGCGTTCATCACCAGGAGGTCGCCGTCGAAGGCGAGCACCATGTCCGCCGTACGACGTCCGGCCTGCAGGTACTGCTCGACGAGTTCCTGCTGCCGCGCCGTGCAGTCCCGCAGCAGCGCCGCGCGGATCTGGTCCGCGGTGGTCTTCGCCAAGGCGATCAGCAACGAGCCCGCGTCCTTGCGCCAGCAGGTGAGGTCGATGGCGCCGACGGTCTTGCCGCTGATCGGATGCTTGATCGGTACGCCGGCGCACGCGAGGTCCTCGAGGTCCTCCGCGTAGTGCTCGTGCCCGAAGACGTGCATCGGGCCGCCGCGTTCGAGCGCCGTCCCGATCCCGTTGGTGCCCGCGAACTGCTCCGAGTAGCTGAATCCCGGCGCGAGATGCACCCGGTCCAGGTGCCGGCTCAGCTCGTTGTCGGCGGTCAGCCGCCGCAGCACCAGGCCGTCCCGCTCGGTCAGGATGACGCTGATCGGCTGCCCGTCGAGATGCTCGTGCAGCCGCAGCAGGACCGGGTCCGCGCTGCGCGCCAGCGGCTGGTCGAGATCCGGGTCGGCGACGTACGGGAGGTCGATCCGGTCGGCGGGCAGGTTGCGCCGGCGCGAACGGACCCAGGAGGCGAGGACCGGACGGCGGACGTCGCCGACCGGGAAGTTGTCGTAGGTCAGGAAACTCAACCGGGCCTTCTCGGTCCGGCCGCTGTCTCCTCCGGGGATGGTGTCCAGTTCCTCCACGACGAGGCCTCACTGTCGAGGGTGGCATCGCTGCTTCAAGGCTAGCCACGCACGCGCCGGCGGTTGTCTCAATTTGAGACAACCGCCGGACGGGGACGGAACCTAGTCCGACGTGCTGGTTGCCATCTGACTCCGAAAGAGCGCAGTGAACCTGCCGCCTGCTGCGACCAGTTCGTCGAAGGTTCCCGACTCCACGATCGATCCGTTGTCGAGCACATAGATCCGATCCATGGCTTGGAGCGTCCACGCTCGATGGGAGACGACGATCGTGATCCGGTCCGCACGAGTTCGATGAAGCCGTGCGAACACCTCGTACTCGGCCTCTGCATCGATCGCTGAGGTCGGCTCGTCAAGAATCCAGACGGGCGCGTTACGCGCATAAATCCTCGCCAGAGCCATGCGCTGCCACTGGCCACCGGAGATCCCGACTCCACCCTCCCACTGGTCACCGAGCTGCGTATCGAGCCCGCTCTTCATGGCCGCCACGACATCCGCCGCCTGAGCCTTTGTCAGAGCGTCCGCGAGATCGTCGTCAGACAGTGCCCGTGCGGGCTGACCCAACCCCACCGCGTCGCGTACTCGCAGCTCGAAGCGGCCGAACTCCTGCGACAACGCGCCGAACACCGCGAGACGTTCAGCCTCCTCGAGCTGAGCGGCGTTCTGTCCGTTGATGAATACGCCTCCCGAACTCGGATCGAGCGCTCCGATCAGACAGTTCACTGCCGTCGTTTTTCCTGCGCCATTGGGTCCCACCAGTGCAACCATCTCGCCGCGCCGCGCGCTGAGGGACACGCCGTCGAGTGCCGGCGGCGATACTTCGTCGTACGAGAACCTGAGATCTACTGCCTCGATCTTGTGAACGGCGGGCGCCTCGCTTTGTGGTGCTGGTTCGGGGGCATCTTCGAGCAACTGAAGATGTCGGCCGACCCTGGGCGATGCTTCGGCAAGTGATCCGAGCGAGAATCCTGCAGAGCGGATCGCCCCGGCCCCGGCCACTGCAGCGACAACTCCTGCTGCTGCTCCTGCCGTTGCTTGCTCGGTCACGAGGACCAGGAGTGCGGCGGCGATCAGAGCGCCAGTGACCACCCCGGCGAGGATCTGAGCCTTGAGCAGGGGCCGTAGAAGGCGGCTCTCGAAGTCGGCCACAGTGTGATATTGAGCCGCCGTCCATGCGGCAACTCGCTGACCTGTACCCAAGCTGTTGAGTTCAGTCGCGCTGCGCTGATGAGTGATCAGTGTCTCCAGATAGCCGGCGCGTCTCGACAGCGCTGCCAAGGGAGCGTCCATCCGGTCTTGGACCCGATTGAGATAGCTGGAGGCCAGATAGACGGGCAGGGCTGCCAGCAGGACGAGCAGGCCGGACAAGACATTGAAGGTAAAGACGGCAAGACAAACACCGATGGCGCCGATGATTCCCTGCAGTGCCAGGAGGACATTCAAGTACAGATAACCAGTCTGCATGGAAATCGCATCTTTCACAGACTGCACCCGGTCGACGGTCTCCGGCCGGCGCAGCATCGATGGAGGCATCGCGGCAACTGCGTGCGCCAAATCGCCGTGGAGGTCGGCGCGGGCTCGGCTGACGATTTGATAGCCGAGCGCACGGACCGCCTGGGCCAGCGGTTCCGTCGCAGCGACGCAGAGTGCTACGCCGATCATCCCCGTGGTCAACGCACCGGAATCTCCGGTCGACACAGAGTCGACCAGACGAGCGATCAGGACCACCTGCAGACCCGGCAACAGGCTCACCACCACCAGTAGTCCCAAGCTGCACGTGGTCAACGCTGCCGAGCTTCGCCATGCGGTCCGGAAACCGAACAATGACGAGGTGAAGACATTCTGCGACGACAGCGGTGATTTCGTCTTCTGAGGCATGTGCCTGAGCCTACGGAGCGGGGTCCGCGCTCGCGGTTGTCTCAATTTGAGACAGCCGCCCGCGCGCGGAGGGGTTCTGATGGAAGCAGCGGAGAGGGGCATCGGATGGACGGGCAGCAAGCCATCGACGAGAGCTACAACCCGTGGACGGTCGTCAACGCGGTGTTCCATCAGCTCGCCGACGCCGGGCTGCACCCGGTGCTCGGGTCGGCCGGTGATCCGGGCGAGGCGGCGGCCGCGTTGCTGGTCACGCTCGGCATCCGGCCGGCCGTGCCGGGTGACGCACGCAGCCTGCCCGACGCCGCGGCGGAGCTCGCGGCGATCCGCGAAGCCGTCTTCGGAGACCGCTGATCCGGTACGGCGCCGGCGGAGTCTCAATTTGAGACCTCCCGCGACGTACCGGGTGCGTTGTACTGCAAGTGCAAGCAGGACGTGGCGCAACCCACGTCGTACGGCCCCGTGGGGGTGGGGCCCGGCCAGAGGCCACAGCGAGCCACAGAGGAGTGCCATGAGTCGCCAAAGTGTGGCGAAGGCCCACCAGAAGATCCAGGAGCTGTCCTGGGAGCCCGCCTACCACGAGCCCGTCTCCCAGTACGGGACCGACTACACGTTCCAGAAAGCGCAGAAGAAGGACCCGCTCAAGCAGGTCCTGCGGTCGTACTTCCCGATGCAGGAGGAGAAGGACCACCGCGTGTACGGCGCCTCCGACGGCGCGATCCGCGGCAACATGTTCCGGCAGGTGCAGGAACGCTGGCTGGAGTGGCAGAAGCTGTTCCTGTCCATCATCCCGCTGCCCGAGATCTCGGCCGCCCGGGCGATGCCGCTGCTGTTCCGCACGGTCCCGAACCCGGAACTGCACAACGGCCAGGCGATCCAGATGATCGACGAGGTCCGGCACTCGACGATCCAGCAGAACCTCAAGCGCCTGTACATGAACAACTACATCGACCCGGCGGGCTTCAACTCCAGCCTGCGCAACTTCCAGAGCGACTACTGCGGCACCATCGGCCGGCAGTTCGCGGAAGGCTTCATCACCGGTGACGCGATCACCGCGGCCAGCATCTACCTCACCATCGTGGCCGAGACCGCCTTCACCAACACGCTGTTCGTCGCGATGCCGGCCGAGGCCGCCGCGAACGGCGACTACCTGCTGCCGACGGTGTTCCACTCGGTCCAGTCCGACGAGTCGCGGCACATCAGCAACGGCTACGCGACGCTGCTGATGGCGCTGGCCGACGAGAACAACCACCAGCTGCTGGCCCGCGACCTGCGCTACGCCTGGTGGAACAACCACCGCGTCGTCGACGCCGCGATCGGCACCTTCATCGAGTACGGCACGAAGGACCGCCGCAAGGACCGCGAGAGCTACGCCGAGATGTGGCGCCGCTGGATCTACGACGACTACTACCGCAGCTACCTGGTGCCGCTGGAGAAGTACGGGCTGGAGATCCCGCACGACCTGATCGAGGAGTCCTGGAACCAGATCTGGAACAAGGGCTACGTGCACGAGGTCGCGCAGTTCTTCGCCACCGGCTGGCTGGCCAACTACTGGCGGATCGACCCGATGACCGACAAGGACTTCGAGTGGTTCGAGTTCAAGTACCCGGGCTGGTACGACAAGTACGGCGCCTGGTGGGAGAACTACAACCGGCTGTCGACGCCGAACGGGCACAAGCCGATCGTGTTCGAGGACGTCGACTACGAGTACCCGCACCGCTGCTGGACCTGCATGGTGCCCTGCCTGGTCCGTGAGGACATGGTGATGGGCAAGGTCGACGGCCAGTGGCGCACGTACTGCCACGAGATGTGCAAGTGGACCGACGAGACCGCCTTCCGGCCGACGTACCAGGGCCGGCAGACGCCGAACATGGGCAAGCTGATCGGTCACCGCGAGTGGGAGACGCTGTACCACGGCTGGAACTGGGCCGACGTCGTCTCCGACATGGGCTTCGTCCGCGACGACGGCAAGACGATGGTCGCGCAGCCCCACCTCGACCTGAACCCGGACAAGATGTGGACGCTCGACCACCTGCGGCGCTGTCCCCCGCTGCAGAGCCCGAACGTGCTGCTGAACGAGATGGGTGACGACGAGCGGTCGGCCTTCGCGGCCCGGTACGTGCGCGGCGGTCCCGCCGGGCGCGCCCCGAAGGACAACTGACCCCCTGCCACGGGAGGGCGGGTTCCCCTCACCCGCCCTCCCCCGGTCCCCCTATCCCGTCGGCGCAGTCCCGTCGGCAGTTGCGAGGAGCCATGGGCGACAAGCACGTCGTGCGGTTCGAACCGGTCGGCATCGAGATCGAGGTCGGCGAGGAACAGACGATCCTGCGGGCCGCGGCCGAGCAGGGCGTGATGCTGATGCACGGCTGCAAGGAGGGACAGTGCTCGTCCTGCAAGTCGTTCGTGCTCGACGGTGACGACATCGAGCTCGACCGGTACTCGACGTTCGCGCTGCCGGACTACGAACTGTCCGAGGGCTACACGCTGCTGTGCCGGGCGCACGCCTACGAGGACCTCACGATCGAGCTGCTCAACTACGACGAGGACATGATCAGGTCCGGCCTGCCGATCCAGGAGGCCGTCGCCGAGGTGGTCGCGAACACGGCGGTCACGCACGACCTGCGGCACCTGGTCCTGCGGCTGCTGGACCCCGGCGAGCTGAAGTACTTCCCGGGCCAGTACGTCGACATCACGGTGCCCGGGACCAAGGCCACCCGGTCGTTCTCGATGGCGAACACGTCGAGCCGCGAGGGCGGCCAGCTCGAGTTCGTGATCAAGATCTACCCGGGCGGGCTGTTCTCGTCGTACCTGGACGAGCGGGTCGCGGTCGGCGACCGGCTGGAGCTGACCGGGCCGTTCGGGGTCTTCACCCTGCGCGACAACCCCGGTGCCCGGCTGGTGTTCCTCGGCGGCGGGGCGGGGATGGCACCGATCCTGTCGCTGCTGCGGTCGATGGCCGAACGGGCGATCGACCGGCCGACGACCTTCTACTACGGCGCGCGCGGTCTGCGTGACCTGTGCTTCGACGAGGAGCTGCGGTCGCTGGCCACCACCTTGCCGGACTTCCGCTACCTGCCGGCGCTGTCCGAACCGGCCGGCGACGACGAGTGGGACGGCGAGGTCGGTCTGATCACCGACGTGGTCGCCCGGTACGAGGACGACCTCGGCGGCGCCGACGCCTACGTGTGCGGCCCGCCGCCGATGGTCGAGGCCGCGCTCCCCCTGCTGGAACGGCTGGGGGTCGCGCAGAAGCGGATCTTCTACGACAAGTTCACCACCACCGGCGACGCCGGTGATCCCGAGGTGCTGGAGGAAGAAGCCAGATGACGACCACACAGGACTCCCCGCAGGCACGCAGCGTGCCGCAGCCGGTCTTCACCGACGCCGAGGCCGGCGCCAAGGTCTTCCCGGACTCGACGGCCCGCCGGTACAACTACTACACGCCGCAGAAGCGCAAGCAGAGCCACTACGAGGACGTCACGGTCGACGTCCAGCCGGACCCACGGCACTACCTGACCCAGGGCTGGTTGTACGGATTCGCCGACGGCCGCGGCGGCTACCCGCTGGACTGGACGCAGCTGAAGGCCTGGGGCTCGGACCAGCCCTCACCGCAGCGCGGGCCGGGCACCGGCGGAATGATCGTCAAGGAGTGGCCGTCGACCGGCTGGCACGAGTTCCGCGATCCCAACGAAGAGTGGGAGATGACGCTCTACCGGTACAACTCCAACGTCGTCCGGCAGGTCACCCAGAACGTCGAGGCGGCCCGGCAGTCCAAGGCCTTCGAGCAGTGGAACCCCAACTGGATCCGGTTCGTCGAGCAGCACGTCGGCGCCTGGATGCACGTCGACCACGGGCTCGGTCTCTACCTGTACGCGAACGCGAACCGGCGGGCTCCCACCAACATGCACAACAACGCGATCTCGGTGAACAGCATGCACCGGATCCGGGCCGCCCAGGACCTCGCGCTGTACAACCTGACGCTGAGCGAGGAGATCGAGGACTTCGACGGCAAGGCCCACCTGGAGACCTGGAACTCCGACCCAGCCTGGCAGGGCGTGCGGGAGGTCGCCGAGCAGCTCACCGGCATCGACGACTGGTGCGAGGCGATCTTCGCCGCCAACGTCGTGTTCGAGCCGCTGGTCGGCGAGCTGTTCCGCAGCCAGCTGGTCCAGCACGCGGCGCCCGGCAACGGCGACTTCGTGACGCCGACGGTGGTCGGCGCGGCGGAGTACGACTTCGCCGAACGCGACCTGCGCTACACGCGGGCGATGTTCGAGCTGCTCACAGGAGACAAGGAGTTCGCCGAGCACAACAAGGCGATCCTGCAGGGCTGGCTGTCCACCTGGACCGAGCGGTCGATCGGCGCGGCCCGCAAGCTGCAGCCGCTGTGGTCGCAGCCGGACACCAAGCCGCCACGATTCGAGGACGGGCTGGACCGGGCGAAGAGCCGCTTCCGCGGCATCGTCGTCGGGTTGGGCCTGGAAGAGCCCAAGGAGCTGGGACTGTGAGCACCGCCTTCACCACCGCAGAGAGCCCGTTCAAGTCCGACAACACCCCGTCCAACAAGTGCGGTTTCACGCTGATGAACAACCAGGTCGGCGCCGTCGTGGCCGAGGTGATGAGCGGGATGGACAACGTCACCGTGACGCCGTTGCCGTCGATGATCCGGGTCGACGCGATCGGCAAGATGGAGGTCGTCTACGACGAGATCTCGGAGGCGCTCGGCGAGGAGCAGGGCTACTTCGACGCGGCCCAGTTCGAGGAGAACATGTCCACCCACTACGGCCGGATGATCCACCTCGACGACCGCACGATCATGTTCGCCAATCCCGAGGACGCCGCCGAGTACATCGGCTTCGACCTGACCACCCGCTGAGCACCTCAGGAGGCGACCGTGTACGAGCACAACGGCGAGAAGTACTTCGTGGTCGACAGCCACATGCACTACTGGAACGCCGGCCCGGACAACTGGGTACCGGGCGCCGAGCAGTACGCCAAGGGCTGGATCGAGTGCTTCCACGCCTACCAGAGCCTGGCGCCGAAGGAGACGCACTGGCCGATCGAGAAGTTCATGAGCTACACCGAGGACGACCTGATGAAGGACGTCTTCTCCGACGGCTACGTGGACGTCGCGGTCTTCCAGCCGACGTACCTGAAGGAGTGGTACAAGGAGGGTTTCAACACCACCGAGAAGAACGCCGGCCTGGGTGAGAAGCATCCGGGCATGTTCGTCCTGAACACCCGGTTCGACCCGCGGGACGGCGACGCCGGGCTGGACGAGCTGAAGGCGAACGTGGAGCGGTACGGGTCGAAGGGCGTCAAGCTCTACACCGCCGAGTGGAACGACGGCTCGCGCGGTTACAAGCTGACCGACCCGGCGGCGTACCGGTACCTGGAGAAGGCCCAGGAGTACG
The DNA here is from genome assembly GCF_014205135.1 of Kribbella italica. Classification (NCBI taxonomy): domain Bacteria; kingdom Bacillati; phylum Actinomycetota; class Actinomycetes; order Propionibacteriales; family Kribbellaceae; genus Kribbella; species Kribbella italica. The sequence continues at coordinate 8,635,479 of NZ_JACHMY010000001.1, read as the reverse complement.
GCATCAAGAACGTGCACGTCCACAAGGGCCCCACCATCTGGCCGCTGGACAAGGACGCGTTCGACGTCTCCGACATCGACCACGCCGCGACCGACTTCCCCGAGCTGAACTTCATCGTGGAGCACGTCGGGCTGCCGCGGATCGAGGACTTCTGCTTCATGGCGACCCAGGAGCCCAACGTGTACGCCGGGCTGTCGGTCGTGATCGGCGGCCTGATGGCGGCCCGGCCGCACTTCTTCGGCAAGGTGATGGGCGAGCTGCTGTTCTGGGTCGGCGAGGACAAGATGACCTTCGGCAGCGACTACGGCATCTGGGAGCCGAAGTGGCAGATCGAGGGCTTCGTCGACTGGGAGTTCCCGGATCTGCCGGAGTTCGCCGACTACCCACGGCTCGGGGTCGAGGGCAAGAAGAAGATCCTCGGGCTGAACGCGGCCAAGCTGTACGACCTGAAGGTGCCCGACGAGCTGCAGCTCAGGGACGCAGAGCCCGCGGCGCAGGACGACGCGAAGCTGGTCACCCAGTAATGACGACGGTGACGCAGAGGTCCAGGGTGCTGAGCGCCCTGGACCTCGTCCGCGACCCCGAGCTCGACGAGCCGATCACCACGCTCGGATTCGTCGCGTCCTGCCACGTGTCGGCCGCCGGCGACGTCGTCGTCCGGCTCCGGCTGCCGACCTACTTCTGCGCGCCCAACTTCGCGTTCCTGATGGTCGCCGACGCGTACGACGTCCTGGCGGCCCTGCCCGAGGTGCGGACCGTCGACGTGACGCTGGAGGACCACTTCGCGGCGGCGCAGATCAACGCGGGCGTGGCCGCCCGGGCCGGGTTCGTCGCGGCCTTCGACGGCGAGGCCGCCGACGAGCTGGACGAACTGCGCCGGACGTTCGTGTCCAAGGCGATGCTGGCCGGCACCGACCAGGTCTGCCGGCCATTGGTTGCCACAGGCACCGATCCGGACGCGCTGGCCCGGCTGACGCTGGGCGACGTACCGCCGTCGGCCGACCTGGACCGGCTCCGTCGCCGGCGAGCCGAACTCGGCCTGCGCTCCGACGACGGAGCCGCACTGCTCGTCGACCCGGCCACCGGTACGCCGGTCGCCGCGGCCGGCGTACCGCAACATCTCGGCTTCGCCCGGCTCACCCGGACCGGGATCGAGGCCAACACCGGGATCTGCAGGGGAATGCTCCAGCACCGGTACGCCGGTGCCGGAGCCGGCGAGGAGGGACCAGGATGAAAGCAGTCCGGCTGCACGGGTACCACCAGCAACCAGTGGTCGAGGACGTTCCCGAGCCGAAGATCAGCGGCCCGCTGGACGTGATCGTCAAGATCGGCGGCGCCGGCGTGTGCCGCACCGACCTGCACATCATCGAGGGCCAGTGGGCCGACGCGATGCAACCCACCCTGCCGTACACGATCGGGCACGAGAACGCCGGCTGGGTGCACGAGATCGGGTCCGCGGTCACCAACGTGCAGGTCGGCGACACGGTGATCCTGCACCCGACCCCGACCTGTGGGCTGTGCCACGCCTGCCGGGCCGGCAACGACATGCACTGCGAGGACAGCACCTTCCCCGGCCTCGACTCCGACGGCGGGATGGCGGAGTACCTGCTGACGTCGGCCCGGGCCTGCGTGAAGCTCGATCCCAGCACCCAGCCGAAGGATGTCGCGGCGCTCGCCGACGCCGGCATCACGGCGTACCACGCGGTCCGCAAGGCGATCCCGCAGCTGTACCCCGGGAGCACCTGCGTGCTGATCGGGGCCGGCGGCCTCGGTCACATCGGCATCCAGTGCCTGGCCGCGCTGACCGCCACCCGGATCATCGTGGTCGACCGCAACCCCGAGGCGCTCAAGCTCGCCGAGCAGCTCGGCGCCGACCACAGTGTCGTTGCCGACGGCACCCAGATCCAGGCGGTCCAGGACCTGACCGGCGGCGCGGGCGCGCACGTCGTCCTGGACTTCGTGGCCGAGCAGGGAGCCGAGCAGGACGGCTTCGCGATGACCAGGCCGAACGGCTCGTACTTCGTCATCGGGTACGGCGGGGAGCTGCGGGTGCCGACACTCGACCTCATCTCCACCGAGCGCAACGTGATCGGCAACATCGTCGGCACGTACACCGACCTGGCCGAGCTGATGGCGCTCGCGCAGGGCGGGAAAGTCACGCTGCACACCAGGACCTACCCGTTGGAGGCCGCCGCCGAGGCGGTCGCGGATCTCGATGCCGGCCGGGTGCGGGGGCGAGCGATCCTCGTTCCGTAGCGCATCCAGCACACCGTTCGCCCTGACCGGGCACGTACTGAGGAGCTAACGATGGCCAAGGAACTGCGCTTCGGTGCACAGGCGCGCGAGTTGATGCTGGCGGGGGTGGAGCAGCTGTCGGAGGCGGTCAGCTCGACGCTCGGTCCCAAGGGCCGCAACGTCGTGCTGGAGAAGATCACCGGATCCCCCGTCGTCACCAACGACGGCGTCACCATCGCCCGCGAGATCCATCTCAGGGACCAGTTCGAGAACATGGGCGCCCAGCTGGTCAAGGAAGCCGCGATCAAGACCAACGACATCGTCGGCGACGGCACCACCACCGCGACCGTGCTGGCGCACGCGATCGTCCGCGAGGGCATGCGGGCGATCGGGGCCGGTGGCAACCCGGTGCTGGTCAAGCGCGGGATCGACCTCGCGGTCGCCCGGCTGGTCGAGCGGCTGCGGCAGGTGGCGTACCCGGTCGCCACCGAGGAGGACTTCGCCCGGGTGGCGGCGATCTCGGCCAACGACGACAACCTGGTCGGCTCGGTGATCGCCCGGGCGCTGCACGCGGTCGGCGACGGCGGCATCGTCACCGTCGAGGAGTCGGCGGTGCACGGGATCCGGGTCGACTTCGTCGAGGGGTTCGAGTTCGACAACGGCTACCTGTCGCCGTACATGGTGACCGATCCGGGCAGTCTGCAGGCCGTGGTCGACGACCCGTACATCCTGCTCTGCAGCGAGAAGATCTCCAAGGTGCAGGAGCTGATGCCGCTGCTGGAGAAGGTGATGCGCGACCCGAAGCCGCTGGTAATCATCGCCGAGAACCTCGAGGGCACCGCGCTCAGCATGCTGGTGCACAACCACATCAACGGGCACTTCCAGTGCGTCGGCGTCCGGGCGCCGGGGTTCGGCGACCGGCGGCTGCACAAGCTGGAGGACATCGCGGCCATCACCGGTGGCGCGGTGCTCAGCCGGCACTCGGGCTTCTCGCTGGAGACGATGGGGATCGACAAGCTCGGCCGGGCCGACCAGGTCCGGGTCACCGCCGAGCGGACCGCGATCGTCGCCTCTCCCGGCCACGAGAAGGACGTCGAGTTCCGGCTCGCCCAGCTGCGGGCCGAGCTGGACCGGGCCACCTTCGGGGTCGACGAGGACGTGCTGACCGAGCGGATCGGCGCGCTGTCGGGCAAGGTCGCGGTGATCTCGGTCGGCGCACCGACCCCGGCCGAGCTGAAGGAACTGCAGCACCGGGTGGAGGACGCGCTGTCGGCGACCCGAGCGGCGATGGCCGAGGGGATCGTGGCCGGAGGCGGCGTCGCGATCCTGCACGCGGCGTCGGCGCTCGACGACCTCGAGGTGAAGGACGACTACGCAATCGGCGTCGAGATCGTCCGCCGGGCGCTGCGCGAACCGGCGTACCTGATCGCCACGAACGCCGGCTACAACGGCGACGAGGTGCTCGCGCAGATCGACAAGCTCGGCCCCGACGAAGGCTTCGACGCGCTCGACGGCCGGTACGGGAACATGCTCGAGATGGGCATCGTCGACCCGCTCCGGGTGGCCCGGTCGGCCCTCCAGAACGGCGCGTCGGTGGCCGGCCTGCTGCTCACGACGAACGCCATGATCGCCGAGGAGCAGACCCCGTGGGGCGGCAGCGCCGCGCTGATGACTGAGTTCGGTCCGCTGGACGACGGCCTGCACCAGCCCTCACCGGACTCCAGTACGCCGCAGTCGCTGGGCCTGGGGCCGTCGGTCGGCTGACGGGATCAGCCGATCGGTTGATCGGTGGCGAGCTCGATGGGTGATGTGGGCGGAGGGTGCCGTCCGCGAAGGTCGTCGTATGACAGCTGTGGTCGAGGTACAGGACCTGCGGAAGTCGTACGACGACCGCGCGGTGGTGGACGGGGTCTCGTTCGCCGTGCAGGAAGGGGAGATCTTCGGGATTCTCGGGCCGAACGGGGCCGGGAAGACCACGACCGTGGAGTGCGTGGAGGGGCTGCGGGTTCCGGACGGCGGGCGGGTTCGGGTCGCCGGGCTCGATCCGGTGGCCGATCACGCGGCGGTGAGTCGCGTGCTGGGGGCTCAGCTGCAGGAGAGTGAGCTGCAGGCCAAGCTCACTGTCCGGGAGGCGTTGGAGTTGTACGCCGCGTTCTATCCGCAGCCGGCCGACTGGATGCAGCTGGCCGAGCGGCTCGGGCTGATCGGGCAACTGGATCGGCGGTTCGGGGTGCTGAGTGGGGGCCAGAAGCAACGATTGTTCATCGCGCTGGCGCTCGTCGGGGATCCTCGGGTGGTGGTGCTCGACGAGCTGACGACAGGGCTGGACCCGCGGGCCCGGCGGGACACCTGGGAGATCGTCGAGGACGTCCGGGCGCGCGGAGTGACGGTCCTGCTGGTCACGCACTTCATGGAGGAAGCGCAGCGGTTGTGCGACCGGATCGCGGTGATCGACCAGGGGCGGATCACCGCGCTGGACACGCCGCAGGGGTTGATCAGCCGGATGGCGGGCGGCACGGTCATCTCGTTCACGCCGTCCGTTCCGGTGGAGCTGGGGGCGTTGCCGGGGCTGGTGTCGGTCGAGGACCGAGCGGGGCGGATCACGCTCAGAGGGACCGATGCGACCGTGACCGCGTTGCTCTCGTTGCTGGCCCGGCAGCGGGTCACGGCTCTGCAGCTCCGGGTGACCGACGCGACGCTCGACGAGGCCTTCCTCGACCTGACGGGAGCTGGGAAATGAGTGCCACGACCGCGGTGTTCAAGGCTGAGGCCCGGTTGTTCGGGCGGGAGCCCGGGGTCTTGTTCTGGGTGATCGGCTTTCCCCCGTTGCTGCTGGTGATCCTGGGGTCCATCCCGTCGTTCCGTGACGCCGGCGGCGAGTACCGGCTGATCGACATCTACGTGCCGGTGCTCGTTCTGGTCGCGCTGATCATGGCGGGCGTGCAGACGATGCCGCCGGTGATCACCGGCTACCGCGAACGCGGGATCCTCCGGCGGATGTCGGTGACGCCGGTGCGGCCGGGCGCGTTGCTGACGGCGCAGATGGGGCTGAACGGCGCGGCCGCGATCCTCTCGGCGCTGCTGTGCCTGACGATCGGCAAGGTTGCCTTCGGCGTGCAGTTGCCGCGGCAGGCGTTCGGGTACGTCGTAGCGTTGCTGCTGACGGCCGCGGCCGCGCTGGCGCTGGGAGCGCTGGTGTCCGCTCTCGCCCGTACGGCGAAGATCGCGGGGGCCATCGGGTCCGTGGTGTTCTTCCCGAGCCTGTTCTGCGCGGGGCTGTGGATCCCGGTGCGAGCGATGCCGGAGCTGATGGAGCGCATCGTCGTACTGACGCCGTTCGGAGCCGCGGCGAGTGCGCTCGATCAGGCGTCGACCGGGCAGTGGCCGGACTGGTCCCACCTCGGGGTCCTGGCGGGCTGGGCGGTCGTACTGACGGCCATGGCCGCGCGCTGGTTCCGGTGGGAGTAGGAGACTGGGCCCGTGGACACGGACATGGAGCGGCGGCAGGAGGTGTTCCGTCGGTGGCTGCCGTACGGGCTGCTCTGCATGGGGACGCTCCTGGCCGCCGCGACGACCGGGCTGATCATGCCGGACACGGACGACCGGATCCTGGCCGGCGTACTGGTCGCCGCGGCGCTCGCGGTCGAGGTGTGGTGGACCCGGACCGAGCGCACGAATCCCGGGCCGAATCGCATCTCGGCGGCGTACTACGTCGTCCGCCTCGCGATCGGTTTCGTGCTCACGCTGCTGAACGGCTTCTTCGCGTTCTACGCCGTCGTCGGTTACTTCGACACCAACGAGCAGCTCGCCGGCCGGCGCGCGAAGCGGCTCGCGCTGTTCGCCTGCTCGATCCCCGTCGCCGCCGCGCAGACCAGTGGGATTCCGGTCGGCTACGCGATGAAGTGGGTCGTGTTCGCCGGTCTCCTGCTCGTCAACAACGTGCTGCTGACCACCGTCATCCACTTCTCCGAGCAGGAGGAGGAGCGGTCCCGGACCCGGGCGGCCACGATCGTCGAGCTCGAGCGGGCCCAGGACGAGAACGCCGCGCTGCAGGCCCAGCTCCTGGTCCAGGCCAGGGAAGCAGGCGTGGCCGACGAGCGCCGGCGGATGGCCGCGGAGATCCACGACACGATCGCGCAGGGCCTGACCGGCATCATCGCCCAGCTGCAGGTCGTCGCGAACATCTCCGACGAGCCGGCCGTCCAGGAGCGCGTCGGCCGCGCGACCGAGCTGGCCCGGCACAGCCTCAGCGAGGCGCGGCGCTCGGTGCAGAACCTCGCCCCGGTCGACCTCTCGTACGACGGCCTCCCGGTCGCGATGCGCAAGACCGTCGACCAGTGGGCCGGACGCACCGCCGTACGCGCTGACTTCACCCTCACCGGCACGGCGCAGGAACTCCACCCGGAGGTCTCGGCGACCCTCCTCCGGATCACCCAGGAAGCCCTCGCGAACGTCGCCAAACACGCCTCCGCCGAGCGCGTCGGGGTCACGCTCAGCTTCATCGACGACGAGGTCACCTTGGACATCCGTGACGACGGGAAGGGCTTCGACCCGCTCGCCCGCCCCGGCCGCAGCAGCACCGGCGGCTTCGGGCTGGACGGCATGCGGCCCGCGCCGAACGGATCGCGGGTTCGCTCACCGTCGAGTCCGAAGCAGGAGCCGGTACGGCGCTGTCGGCGCGCGTACCGTTGGTGCCCCATGGCTGAGATCTCGCTCCTCCTCGTCGACGACCACCCGGTCGTCCGCAACGGCCTGCGCGGCCTGTTCGAGTCGGTGCCCGGGTTCACCGTGCTCGCCGAGGCGTCCAACGGCGTCGAGGCGGTCGCGCTGGCCACCGAGCTCGACCCGGACGTGATCCTGATGGACCTGCGGATGCCCGGCGGCAGCGGGCTCGACGCGATCACCGAGCTGACCCGCCGCGGCGCCCGCGCGAAGATCCTGGTCCTCACCACGTGGGACTCCGACACCGACACGCTGCCGGCGATCGAGGCCGGCGCGACGGGTTACCTGCTCAAGGACGCACCAGGACCCGAGCTGTTCACCGGGGTGCGCGAGGCGGCCGCGGGTCGTACGGTCCTCTCCCCCGCCGTCGCGTCCCGCCTCGTCTCAGCGGTCCGTACGCCGGCCAGCCCGCTCGCCGCCCGGGAACGTGAGGTGCTCGCACTCGTTGCCAAGGGCACCTCCAACCGGGAGATCGCCCGCGAGCTGTTCATCAGCGAGGCGACGGTGAAGACCCACCTCAGCCACCTGTTCACCAAGCTCGGCGTGACCGACCGGGCCGCGGCCGTGGCCAAGGGGTACGAACAGGGGATTCTCGGCCGGGACTAAGGGAAGCAGGCGGCGACGGCGAGCCCGTCGACGAAGTCGTTCATCTCGTGGCCGGAGTGGCCCTTGACCCACTGGAACGCGATGTCCCCGCGGGTGGTCACCAGCTCGACGAGCGGCTCCCACAGGTCCCGGTTGGCGACCGGCTTCCTGGCCGAGGTGAGCCAGCCGCGCTCGAGCCACCCGGTGTGCCAGCGGTCGCGGAAGCAGTTCACGACGTACGTCGAGTCGGAGACGATCAGCAGCGGACCCTCGTTCGCCCGCGCGGCCTCGAGGGCGGCGCGGATCTCCATCCGCTGGTTCGTCGAGGCGGCCTCGTGGCCCGCGGCGTACTCGGTCTTGGACAGCGCCCAGGCCCAGCCGCCCGGACCGGGGTTGACCGAGCAGGCACCGTCGGTGAACACGCTGCGCGCGCCCACGGGGACGGTCATGTCGGCGGGACGAGGACGGCGTACGCGAGCTGTGGGCATCAGACCGAAACAGTACTCCGCAAGGCCTCGCCCTCGGTGACCCGGCCGTCGTAGTGTCGGGGGGAGGGAGTGAGCGCGATGGAGTCGCTTCGGACATCGCTGAGTCAGCTGGCGGGACGGTTCCGCCGGCACCCCGCCGTGGCCGCTGATCCGTTCGAGACGCTGCGGCTGCAGACCCGGCTCGGCCATCTCGCCGCCGAGATCCAGCGGATCGAGACCGCGCCGCGGATCTACGCGCGGGCGCACCGGCTGATGGCGGTCGAGGCGGCGTACGACGCCCTGCTCGACGAGGCGTGCCGGTTGGCCGGCGTACCGGAGAAGGCGGAGCTGGAGCGCTGCGAGAACAACCGCTGGCGCGTGGAGCAGGAGCTGGCCTCCCGCGGCTGGTCCTGGTGACGCCGCACGCCGGACGGCGTGCGGGGGATCGCGAGGTGCGGACCGTACGGTAGGGGCGTGAGCACCTTCGGGCAGCGGTTGGACGCTGCGCAGCGGCGGCGGCGCCGGCTGGGGTTTCCGCTGGCTGTGATCTACAAGTTCTTCGACGACCAGGGCAGCTACCTCGCCGTCATCGTCACGTACTACGCGTTCGCGGCGATCTTCCCGATGCTGCTGATCTCCTCGTCGGTGCTCGGGTTCGTCCTGCAGGGGAACGAGGACCTGCAGAAGGCCGTGCTGGAGTCGGCGCTCAAGGAGTTCCCGATCGTGGGGACCCAGCTGGCGACGCCACAGGGCTTGCAGGGCAGTACGGCGGCGGTGATCGTCGGAACGCTGGCCGCCGTGTACGGCGTGATCGGGCTGGGGCAGGCCGTGCAGAACGCGGTCAACGTGACCTGGGGAGTCCCCCGGAACGGCCGGCCCAATCCCTTCCACGGACGGCTGCGGTCCGGGGCGCTGTTGTCGCTGGCGGGACTGACCGTGCTCAGCTTCGCCACGTTGACGGTCCTGGCCGGCAGTCAGATGTCCAGCGAGATCGTCAACGGGATGGGCTGGCTGGTGTCGATCGGCTCGGTGCTGGTGCTGACCGCGATGCTGACACTGTGCCTGCGGCCGGCGACCAAGGCCCGGCCGCAGTTCCGGAGGATTCTGCCGGGAGCCTTCTTCACCGCGGTCGGCTGGCACCTGCTCGAGCGGCTGGGTGGGATCTACGTCGAGCACGTGCTGGCCAAGGCGAGTGAGGTGAACGGCGTGTTCGCGCTGACGCTGGGCCTGATCGGGCTCATCTACGCCGCGTCGACGATCGCCGTGATCGGCGCCGAGCTGAACTCGGTGATCGAGCACCGGCTCTACCCGCGCTCGTTGCTGGCCCTGTTCAACGACTCGACCGCGGACCTGACGCCGGCCGACCACCGCGCGTACGCGATGTACGCCCAGGCGCAGCGGCACAAGGCCGCCGAGACGATCGAGGTCACCTTCGGGCCGCACGAACCCACGGACCGCGACTCCTGATCAGGCGGCGGGTTTCGTGGGCGGGTGGTCCGGCGGTTAGGGTCTGCCGGGTGTCCAGTTTTGATGTTGCCGCACCCGATCACGAACTGACCGATGGCGAGGACCGCGCGTGGCGGGAGGTGTCCGATGTCGGGATCGCCGTGGCGCGCACCGAGTGGGCGGGCGCTGCCCGGGAGCTGTTGCTGGGGGCCGCCAAGAAGTACCAGGGCCTGGTCCAGCACAAGGACGTCGCGGCCGGCGTCCAGGAACTGACGGGGATCCGGACCAAGCAGCCGACCCGGCAGTGGATGGGCGGCGTGCTGGCCGAGGTGTCGGCCGAGAGCCTGCGCCGCGGTGAGCCGATGCTGTCGGCCCTGTGCGTGAACACCGACGAGAGCGTGTTCGACGGGTACGCCGCGATCGTGGGCGCCGCGACCGGGACCACTCCCGCGGACGCCGACGTGCACGCCTCGCACGAGCGGCTCAACGTCTACCGTCACTTCGAGTCGGCCGGTCTGCCGTCCGACGGTGGCAGCCCGGTCATCCCGTCGAAGCTCAGCGCGGCGCGCGGCCGGGCGCGGAAGGCCGCGATCGCCGAGCGGCCGATCAACAAGTGCCCGAAGTGCAACCTGCAGACGCCGGCCAACGGGATCTGCGACACCTGCGACTGAGCTGCGCGAACGACGTGGGCAGAGGTTGTCGACGGCAAACGCTTGAGTCAGTTTCCGTTCGGCCGGAGGTCTGGCCGAGGGTGAGGTTGTGGGCTTAGCCTCACCTCAGGCGGGTGCCGCGGGGGTGTCTGCCGGTACGCCGGAACCCGGGGGGGTTCGGTCACAGACCTTGGGGGAAGCAGCGCCGTCGCGGCGTTGCCTTGGTCTGTCCTGTCTGCCCTTCCTCGGTGATGGCGTCGTCTGCCTTCACAGGAGGCCCACATGAGGTCCAGAGCCCGGACCCGCACGACCCGAGGTACTGCCATCGCCGGTCTGTCCGCCGGCCTGCTGGTCGCCGCCACGCTGCCCGCCCTGGGCGCGGAGGTCGCCGACCCCTCCCCCATCGTCCCCAACGGCAAGACCTGGACCGCGACGCCACTGACGGTCGCCGGCACGGTCCAGGGCGCGAAATCGCCGAGCGGTCAGCTCGCCAAGAGCGACCCGGCACTGCTCACCAGCACGTCGGCCAAGCAGGTCCGGGTCGTCGTCAAACTCGACTACGACTCGCTGTCGTCGTACCGCGGTGGACTCAAGGGTCTGCCGGGCACCAGCCCCGCGGTCACCGGCAAGCGACTCGAGCCCAAGAGCGCGAACTCGGCCAAGTACCTGAAGCACGTGACCGCGGTCGAGGACACCTTCCTCGCCGCGTTGCGCGACCGGGTCCCGAGCGCGCGGGCGGGACAGAAACTGCGCACCGTGTACGGCGGTGTCGCGCTGAGCGTCGAGGCGAACAAGGCCCGCGACCTGCTGAAGCTGCCCGGCGTGGCCGCGATCCAGCAGGACAACCCGCAGAAGCTGCTCACCGACTCCAGCGGCGCCTTCATCGGCGCCCCGACGATCTACAACCAGCTCGGCGGCTCCGCCACTGCGGGCAAGGGCGTGATCGTCGGCATCCTGGACAGCGGCGCCTGGCCCGAGCACCCGTCGTTCACCGACCCCGGCACCCTGCCGGCACCACCGGCGACCGTCGACGGCACACCACGCGTGTGCGACTTCGGCGACAACCCGCTGACGCCCGCGTCCGACGTGTACACCTGCAACCGCAAGCTGATCGGTGGGCAGCCGTTCCTCGACACCTACAACGCGGTGATCGGTGGCGACGTCTACCCCGACTCCGCGCGTGACTCCAACGGTCACGGGACGCACACGGCCACGACGTCGGCCGGCGGCCCGGTCGCGAACGCCAACGTGCTCGGCATCGACCGCGGCGCGGTCCTCGGCATCGCTCCGGCCTCGGCGGTGTCGGTCTACAAGGTCTGCGGCGCCGAGGGCTGCTTCCCGAGCGACTCGGCCGCGGCCGTCGGGCGGGCGATCCTGGACGGCGTCAAGGTGATCAACTTCTCGATCTCCGGCGGCAGCGACCCGTACAGCGACCCGGTCGAGCTCGCGTTCCTGGACGCGTACGCCGCGGGCGTGTTCGTCGCGGCCTCGGCCGGCAACTCGGGTCCGGGCGCGAACACCACCGACCACCGCAGCCCGTGGGTCACCACCGTCGCGGCGTCGACGCAGAGCCGGACCTTCCGGTCGGCGATCACGCTGACCGGCGACGGCGCGACCGCCTCGATCTCGGGCATCTCGATCACGGGTGGCGTCAGCACCCCGACGCGGGTCGTGCTCGCGTCCGCGCCGCCGTACAACAACGCGGCCTGTACGACGCCGGCGCCGCCGGGGATCTTCGTCAACAAGATCGTCGTCTGCCAGTTCACACCGGGCCGCGTGCTGAAGGGGTTCAACGTCCGGCAGGGCGGCGCGGCCGGCATGCTGATGTACAACGCCACCGCACCGTCGGACGTGTTCAGCGACAACCACTGGCTGCCGGCCGCTCAGCTCGAGAAGCCCGACGGCGACGCGCTGCTGGCCTTCCTCGCCGCGCACCCGGTCACCAACGCGACGTTCACGCAAGGCAACAAGACCACCTGGCAGGGCGATGTGATGACGTCGTTCTCGTCGCGTGGTCCCGGTGGCGACTTCCTCAAGCCCGACGTCACCGCGCCCGGCCTGCACATCCTGGCCGGACAGACGCCGACGCCGGAGTCCCCGGCCGAGGGACCGCCCGGGCAGCTGTACCAAGCGATCGCCGGTACGTCGATGTCGTCGCCGCACGTGGCCGGCGCGGCCGCGCTCGTCGCCGCGTTGCACCCGACGTGGACCGCGGGGCAGATCAAGTCCGCCCTCAGCACGACCGCCAAGACCACGGTCAAGAAGCCGGACCGGGTCACCCAGGCCGATCCGTTCGACTACGGCAGCGGCCGGATCGACCTCACCAAGGCCGGCGACCCCGGTCTGACGCTCGACGAGACCGCGGCCAACTACGCGGCCTCGGCGACCGACGCGCTGAACCGGATCGACCTCAACCTGCCGTCGGTGAACGCGCCGACGATGCCCGGCCTGATCACCGCCGAGCGGACGGTCAAGAACGTCACCAACCAGACGCTCACCTTCACCGCCGTCGGGACGACGGTCAGCGGTGCGAACGTCACCGTGCTGCCGCCGGTGTTCCAGGTCAAGCCCGGCAAGTCGCAGAAGCTGACGATCGCCATCACCGCGGCCGACCTGCCCGACGGCCAGTACTTCGGCCAGGTCAACCTCAAGCAGGTCGGCGGCAGCCGGGCCCTGCACCTGCCGGTCGCGTTCTTCCGCCAGGAAGGCGTCGTACCGGTCGACCAGACCTGTACGCCGTCGACGATCGCGCGCAACACCGGCGCGTCGACCTGCACCGTCACCGTGCAGAACAACAGCCTGCAGAGCACGTCGGTGACGGCCGCCAGCACCCTGAGCTCGCAACTGCGGCTGAACAGCGTCACCGGCGCGACCAAGATCGGCACCCAGATCGCGACCAAGACCGCGACGCTTGCCGGGCGCCAGCCCGACCGGCCGGTGATCGCACCGGGATCGTTGTTCGGGTACATCCCGCTCGACTCGTTCACCACCCCGACCCCGATCGGGGACGAACAGGCGCTGAACTTCAACGTTCCGGCCTTCCAGTTCGCCGGGCAGACCTACACCCAGCTCGGTGTGACCTCGAACGGGTACTCGGTCGCCGGTGGGACGTCGTCCAGCGAGGACATCCAGTTCACCCCGCAGAACCTGCCCGATCCGGCGCGTCCGAACAACGTGCTGGCGTCGTACTGGACCGACCTGGACGGGACCGGTGCTCCGGGCGTCTTCGCGGCCACTCTGACCGACGGGGTGGGCACGTGGATCGTCGTGGAGTGGCGGGTGAACCTGTTCGGCACCACGACCCAGAAGGTGTTCCAGCAGTGGATCGGTGTCAACGGCACCGAGGACATCACCTACAACTACAACGGTCAGCTCGGTGACCCACCGGCCGGCTACGGCCTGACCGTCGGCGCCGAGAACTTCGACGGGACCGCCGGCAGCCAGATCACCGGTCCGCCGACGGAGGACTACCGGGTCACCTCGACGCCGGGTGCGCCGGGCGGTTCGATGACGTACTCGATGAACGTCAAGGGTGTGCAGAAGGGCACCGGGTCGGTGACGACCGGGACCTCGACGCCACTCGTCAAGGGCCTCACGATCGAGGTCGACAAGATCGTCGTCAACTAGCAACGCTGCGGCCGGGCCGGATCCCTCACGGGGTCCGGCCCGGTTGTTCGTGGCCTGTGGACGACGCTCGGCAGACAAGCCCGTCCGGCGGCTACTGTCGGGGACATGAGCGAACTCGTGGTGGACGCCCCGATCGTGGCCGTCGTCGTGTATCCCGACCGCGCCCGGGTCACCCGGCGCGGCCGGATCACCGCGCCCGCCGGTGACCAGACGGTGTACGTCGAGTCGTTGCCGCTCGGTCTGCAGGAGGACTCCGTCCGGGTCTCCGGGCGCGGGCCGGCGACAGTGCTCGGCGTGGACGTGGCAGTGCGGCATCATCCGCAGGCGCCCGACGAAGCCATCGCGGAATTGGAACGTGCGCGCCGCGAGGCTCTGGCTCTCGTGGAGGAGCTGGCCGACGCCGACGAGGTGCAGGCGCAGCTCGACGTGTTCCTGGCGCAGTTGGGGCGGCGGGCCGGGGGCTCGTTCGCGCGGACGCTGGCCGGCGGTCACTCGGGCGTCGACCTGGGCGAGTTCACCGAGTCGCTGGCCGGGCGGCTGTCCGCCGTGCGGTCTCGGCGGCGGCAGTTGGCCACGGAGAGGCGCGAGGCCGAGGAGCGCCTCGCGGCGGCCGATCGTCGGCTCGCCGCGGTCTCGGAGCAACGCGCGCCCGACCGCCTCGCGGCCGCGATCGCGTTGGCGCTGGACGCCGAGGCGGAGGTCGAGGTGGAGCTTTCGTACGTCGTCCCGGGTGCCGGATGGACGAGTTCGTACGACGTACGGCTGTCAGGTGACCGGTTGACGTTGAGCTGGTTCGGGCTGATCACCCAGCACACGGGTGAGGACTGGCCCGAGTGCGACCTGACGTTGTCGACGGCGCGGCCGATGGTGAGCGCGAAGGTGCCCGAGCTCGATCCTTGGTACCTGGATCGCTATCATCCGCCGGTCCCTGTGGCGGCGGCTCCTGCTGGTGGTATGCGTCAGGCGGCGGCGCGGCAGGCGTCGTTCGGTGCCGCCGAAGCCGTGTCCGCGGCTCCTGCCTTCGCCGATCTCGGTGCGACCGTCGAGCAGGGCGTCACCGCGGCGACCTACACGCCGCCGCGACCGGTCGCCGTCCCCGCGGACGGCGCCTCGCACCGGGCGACGATCGCGTCCGTCGACCTCGACACCGAGCTCGACTACATCACCGCGCCGGTGCGATCGGCCGACGTCCACCTGCGCGCCACGGTCGTGAACTCGTCGCAGCACACGCTGCCCGCCGGGCGGGCCGCCGTCTTCCACGAGGCGGACTTCGTCGGCTCGACCGCGCTGCCGCTGTGGGCCCCCGGCGAGGACGTCGAGCTCGCCCTCGGCCTGGACGACCGCATCCGCGTCGAGCGCAAGCTGGTCCGCCGTACCGCCGGCAAGGCGACGCTCGGATCGACGCGCCGGCGCGAGGTCGAGTACGCGACGACGATCGAGAACCACACGCCCCGCGCCGCCCGCGTCACGGTCCTCGACCAGCTACCGGTCGCCCGCGACCACGAGATCGCCGTCAAACCGACCACCGCCAGTCCCGACCCCACCGAAACCACCGATCTCGGCGTCATCACCTGGAAGCTCGACCTCGCCGCGGGCGCCGAGACCACGATCCAGCTCGGCTTCCGCGTCGAAACCGCCAAGTCCGTCGACCTCACCGGCTGGCGCGAGTAGCCCTGCCGTTCGCAATCGTTCTCGAGGAGGAGCCTGCATGTTGCCCTGGCGTGCCGAACTGGCCGGACGGTTCGAGGAGTCGTCGTTCGAGAGTGAGTTGCTGCGCGGGAATCCGCTCGGCGATCCGCACGTGCGGCCGGTGCTCGTGTACCTGCCGCCGGGGTACGACGACGCGGGTGAGCAGAGATACCCGAGCATCTACGTGGCCTTGGGGTATACCGGGCACCTGGGGATGTCGTTCAACCGGACGCCGTTCCGGCAGCCGTACCCCGAGTTGCTGGACGCGCTGTTCGCGGCCGGCGACGTACCGCCGGCGATCGTGGTGTTCGTCGACGCGTGGACGAAGTACGGCGGCTCGCAGTACCTGGACTCGCCGGGCACCGGTCAGTACCACTCGTACCTGTGCGACGAGCTCGTCCCGTGGGTCGACGCGAAGTACCGCACGATCGCCGATCGCGACCACCGCGCGATCACCGGCAAGTCGAGCGGCGGCTACGCCGCGATGGTGACGCCGTTGCTGCGGCCCGATGTCTTCGGCGCCCTGGCGACGCATGCCGGGGATGCGGCGTTCGAGGTCTGCTACCGGCCCGAGTTCCCGGTCCGGGCCAAGCAGTTGCGCGACCGGTACGACGGCTCGTACGCGAAGTTCTTCGCCGACGCCGAGGAGCGCGCGGGCCGGACGACGGACGAGGACCTCCACCTGATGGAGATCTACGGCTACGCCTCGGCGTACTCGGCCGAACCGGACGGCACCGTCCTGCTCCCCTTCGACGACCTCGGCGAGGTGATCCCGGCGGTCTGGGACCGCTGGCTCGCGATGGACCCGGTCGCGATGCTCAGGCAACCCCAGTACGCCGACGCGCTGCGATCCCTCCGCGCGGTCTGGATCGATGCCGGGAGACAAGACGAGTACCACCTGGACCTCGGCGCCACCGCCTTCCACCGCGCGGCTCAGGACCTCGGCGGCCCACAGTTCCACTTCGAACTCTTCGAAGGCACCCACGGCGGCATCGAGTACCGCTATCCGATGGCCGTCCGCTGGCTGTGCGAGCAGCTGACTCCCTAGAGATCCCGGCAGGATGAGCTTGGTCGGGGCAGGGCGGGCGCCTAGCGTGGGGTGATGACTGAACCCGAGGTGTACGGCGAGAGTGGGCCGGTAGTTCTGGTGCTGCCGGGTGGAGCCGAGGGCGCGGAGGGGTTCTTTCCTGGGCTTGTCGAAGGGCTGCTCGACGACCCCGGGTGCCGAGTGGTGGTGCACGACCGGCCGGGGACCGGGTCATCTGTTGCTGGAGGCAACCTCACGACAGCGGCGAGGGATCTGCATCGGGTGACCCAGCAGTTCGGGCCCGTGGTTGTGGTGGGGCAGAGTCTCGGGGGTGCGGTGGCGACCCTGTTTGCGCGGGATCATCCGGAAGACGTGGCGGGTTTGGTGCTGGTGGACTCGACGCCGTTGATCGATCCGGTGCTGAGCCGCCGGGTGGAACTGGTGGCCCGGGCGACCGGGTTCTTGGGGCGGGTGCCGATCGTGCGGGACGGGCTCGCGGGGCTGATGCGGCGATCGTTGGAGAAGACCGCGGCGGATCCGAAACTCCGGCCGGACTGCGCCGAGGCCTTTCGGGCGACCGAGCTGGATTTCGCGAAGCTGGAAAGGGCAGTACGAGGATTGGGGGCGTTGTCGGAAGGGTTCGACCCGGCCGACCTGCCGAAGGTGCCGGCTGTGGTGATCACGGCCGACCGGAAGGCGACCTCGGCGATTCGGCGGAGCCATGAGCGGCTGGCGGAGGCGCTGGGCGCGGAGCTGGTGAGCTGGCCCGGGGCGACGCACTCGGCTCACCTCACGCATCCGGACGAGGTGCTGGCGGTGACGCGTGAGGTGGTTCGGCAGACGCTGGGCTGATCAGGGTTTGTCGTTGATGGCGACGAGGTTGTGGCCGCGCATGGTGTAGAGGATGCCCTGCTCGTCGCGGTTGACGTGGCAGCCGCTGTACCAGGCGCCGTTGAGGTTCGGGGCCACCACCGTCATGGCGAAGGTCCTGGGGTCGAAGCGCATCAACGTGGTGTCGGAGGCGGCGTAGATGCGGCCCCGGTTGAGGAGCATCGCGGACCACTGCGGGCAGACCGGTCGGTGGTCGGCGGTGTGGATCAGCTCGCGACGGGTCAGGTCGATGACGAAGAAGCCGCCCTTCAACGCCATGCCGTACAGGTACTTGCCGTGCACGGCCAGCGATCCGATGCCGTACGGGCGGCCGGACTCCACGCGCCAGAGTTCCCGGCCCCGGGTGGGGTCGAAGGCGACGACCGTGCCGCGGGCGCCGGTGGCCTGGGCGTTGTCGCCGCCCAGGTAGGCGATGCCGTCGCGGGTGGCGACCGCTCGGACGAGCTGGACGTCGTCGATCGGGTTGGCGAAAGCGGTCTTGCGCGACCTCGCCGGATCGTAGGTCCAGAGGGCTCCGCCGCCTTCGGTGTCGGACTGTACGGCGACCAGCAGGCGCCGGCCTACCGGGTCCCAGCAGGTGTCGAGCGGGCGGTTCTGGCCGCCGGGGAAGGAAACGGCCTGGCGCGGCGGACGGCCGTCGGCGGGGTTGTACTTCCAGATGCCCTGCGAGCTGTACTGACCCGTGTAGAGGATGCCGTTGACGACCTCGGCGTCCTTCGCCTCGCCGGGCGCTCTCAGGTACTGCGGTTTGCCACCGCGCAGCGAGTGCCGCGCGATCGTGCCGTTGCCGCCGACGTACACGGAGCCGCAGCCGGCGGCGATGCCCATCACCGTCTGGGGATCGGCTTGGGCGCCGGCGGCCACGAGATCCGTGACGACGGACGTCCCCGTGGCCGGGTCGACCTCGGCGACGAAGCCGTAGCCGGAGACGACGAGGAGCTTGCCGGCGCGGAAGCCGACACCCCAGACCTCGCCGAGCGACGGGCCGTCGTACGGGACCGCGGTCACGGCGGCGGTGGACAGCGAGACGGACTCCAGGCCCGACTCGGCGGAGTAGTAGACCGCGTCGCCATCGGGGGCGTACATCTTGGTGATCTCGCCGTCGAGCGTGGCCAGCGCGTACTTCGAGAGGTCCGCGAGGTCCATCAGCGCGATCTTGGCCGGCGCGGGGCCGCCCGCCGTACCGGCCACCAGGCGGTCGCCGACGACCGCGAGGTCGCGCATGCTCGAGTCGACGAGCATCTCGCGTGGGGTCACGTTCGCGAAGGTCCCGGCGGCGCGGTCGTAGGCGAACAGGCTGGCCCGGCTCGTCGTTCCGCCGCCGCCCAAGGTGCTGCCCGCACCGAAGAACACCGTCGTCGACGTGGCCGCGACCGCGCGGGCGAGTGTTGACGCGGGGTCCGGTACGCCGAGGTTCGCCACGGCACCGGTCGCCGGGTCGAACTGCCACAAGGCCGGCGCCGTCGAGCTGCCGCCACCGACCGCGAAGACCACGCCGTCCGGCGCTACTGTCAGGTCGCGTACGTCCCGATCGCCGATCCGCCCGATCGCGACGGCCGGTTGGTCGGGCGTGGAGAGGTCCCAGCGGTGCAGGTTCGGCTGGGGGCCGCCGGACTTCTGCAGGACTCCGGCGTACAGGTAGCGGCCGGTGGGATCGGCGGCCAGTGCCTGGATGCTGTACCCGGTCGTCAGGTCCGCGCGGCCGATCACCGTGCGGGTCGGGACGTGGTAGGCCACGACGCGACAGGGCGAGACGTTGCGCGTGCCGATGTAGACGACGTCACCCACGACGATCGCGCTCATCAACGCGAACTGGACGACCGCCGGCCCGAGGTCGGTGATGGTTGTACGCGTTGTCGCGGCGGCGGCCGGGCGAGCGAGTGCGCCGGTGATTCCGGCGGCGGCCGCTGCTTGGAGCAGTGTCCGGCGGTGCAGGTTCGTCATGAGCCTCTCCTTGTTGCGCAGCGTCCTTATCGAATGACATCATTTGATGTCATTCGATGCGTGTCAACAGGTCGCGCTGCTCTGCCGCACTGGGAGAGGCTTCGGCAAATGATATCGTTTCGTCCATGAATGCGGACGAACGGCATCGCGCCGTCCTCGAGCTCGTCGACACCAAGGGCTCGATCACCGTGCGCGAGCTGGCCGAAGAGCTCGGCGTCGCCGCCGTCACCGCCCGGGTCGATGTCCGCGAGCTCGCCCGCCGCGGCCTGCTCAACCGCGTCCACGGCGGCGCCACGCGCGTCGACGTCCGTACCTCACCGACGACCGGCGAGCGTCCCGCTCGTACGACGACCTACACCCTCGGCATGGTCGTGCCGCACGCGTCGTACTACTACCCCAAGGTCGTCAGCGGCGCGGGCAGCAGTGCCGACGAGCTCGGCGCGCGGATCGTCCTCGGTGTCTCCCAGAACGACGTCGCCGAAGAGCGCGTCCAGGTCGCGCGCCTGCTCGAGTCCGGCGTCGACGGACTGGTGATCGCGACCAGGCTCGACCCGCAGAAGTCACCCGAGACCGAGGCCTGGCTCCGCACGATCCCCGTGCCCGTCGTCCTGGCCGAGCGCCGCGCCGGCTGGCAGTCGGGGACGGTCGAGCACGTCGCCACCGATCACGAGCAGGGCGCGTACGACGCGGTGCAGCACCTCGCCGCCCTCGGCCACCGGCACATCGGCCTGATGCACTTCGACACCATCACCGCTCCCCGGCTCGTCACCGGCTACGACGCCGCGCTGGCGGCGCTGGAGTTCGCACCCCAGGTCCCCCGCGAACTACGCGACGAAAGCCCACTGGAACTGGAGAAGACCGCCGAGTCCATCCAGCACGAGGTCCGCGCGGGAACCCTCGACGCACTGATCGTGCACCACGACGTCGCCGCACTCCCCCTGGTGAGCCGCCTACGGCAGCTCGGCGTCGACATCCCCGGCGACCTCGCGATCGTTGCCTACGACGACGAACTCGCCGCCCTGTCCGACCCCCCGCTGACCGCAGTAGCACCCCCTCGAACCGAGGTCGGCGCAACCGCGGTCAACCTCCTCGTCCAGCGCCTGACCGATCCGTCCCGCCCACCCCACCACCTGCTCCTACGCCCCCACCTCCGCATCCGCAACAGCTGCGGCGCCACACGCACCTGAGAGCACACGTCCGTGCGCCCGGCCGCCCGGGCCTGGGGTTGGGCCAGGCTGGGAGACGGCCTCCCTGGCCTGAGTGCTATACCGCATCACACCGCGTCGGGGGCGCGCCTGGCGGGCGGGCCGGGGGCCGGGTCGCCCCGCCCCCGGCCAGACCGCGCCGGACGACCCGCCGCACCACCTGCTGCTACGCCCGGGGCGGGCCGGGCTCGCGAGGCTGGTCGGCATCGGCCTTCGTGATGCTCATCTCCTCGTTGTCGGGAATGCGGTTCGGGCGGATCCGTCTGCTGGGATCGAGGTTTCCCGGGGTGGTGGGGCGGCGATGATGGTGGCGGACTTCATCGGCTGGGGCTGTCGGGTTCGGGCGGCCTCCTGGGTAGGAGGGTGACGGTATGGCGTCCGGTGGCTGGTCGTTCGAGGATGATCGTGGGGAGAGCGTCGAGGTCGCCGAGCGGCCGCGGCGGGTGCTGGCTTACGGGCAGGCCGCGCAGACGTTGGCGCGGCTCGGGGTTCCGGTGGTCGGGTACTTCGGGTCGCAGCATCAGGCGGACAGCGGGACGGCCGCGGTGGCCGGGCTGGATGTGCCGAGCGTCGGGGCCGGGGACGCCGTCGACCAGGAGCTGGTCGACTCGTTGCAGCCCGATCTCGTGGTCGGCGTGACCTACGCGGGTGAGGTGTACGGCGTCTCCGAGGCGGTGGCCGGCAAGCTCGCCGAGATCGCACCGATCCTGCTGATCCGGATCGCCGGGGAGCCGGACCTCAAGGACGTCATCGGGCGCTTCCACGCGTTGGCCGAGGCGCTCGGCGGGACGGCCGAGGACAGCGAGCAGCAACTGTCCGACGCCCTCGCCCGACTCACCAGCGCGGCGGACGGCGTACAGGTGCTCGCGTTCTCCGGCGGTACGCCGACCGACGCGTACGTCGCCAATCCGGCGTACTGGCCGACTCTTCGGCTGCTGGCCGATGCAGGGGTCACGTTCGCGCCGACCAGCGCGAAGGGCGGGTGGGAGGTCGTGCAGTGGACCGACCTGGGCAGCAGTCATCCGGCCGGCATCTACCTGTACGACCAGCGGCCCAACTCGCTCGGCGCGGAGCAGCTCGCGGAGATCCCTGCCTGGTCCGAGCTCCCGGCCGTTGCCGCCGGCCACGTGCTCGCCTGGAATCCGGAGCCTCCACTCACCTTCGAAGCCGCGGCAGCCTCCGCCGACACGCTGGCGGCCGCGATCGCCCAGCAGCAGACCGGCTAGCCGCGACGACCTCAACCGGCCGCTCCTCCGCACGCCGCCCGGTGACCGCCTTCGACGGCTACGCTCCAGGTTCTGGTGAGAGCGGATGCGGGAGGCGTGGTGGATCGGTCTCGCGTGGCGTTGGGAATCCTGGGACCGTTGCGGGTTCAGGTGGACGGTACGACGGCGGGCAAGCTGCGGCCGGCGGTTCGGAACGTGCTCGGGGCCTTGCTGCTGCATCCCGGCGAGGCCCTGGGTGCCGGGCGCCTGGCCGAGGTGGGCTGGGGGCCGGCCGGGTGCTCCAGCGGCGCGTTGCAGATGACGGTGACGCGGTTGCGGGACTGGCTCGAGAAGCAATGCGGGCCCACGGCAACTGTCAGCTGGGACGGGCAGGGCTACCGGCTCGACGTACCGGACTCGGACAACGACTTCCAGGAGTTCCAGCGTCTCGCGGCAGCCCCGAGGGCATCCGATCCTGAGGCACGCGCCCGGGCGTTGCAGGAGACTCTCGAGCTGTGGCGCGGTCCGCTCTTCGCCGACGGCCCCGAGTGGATCCGCACCGATCCCCTCGTGCGCCGGTGGGAGGACTCGCGGATCAGTCTCGTGCTCGAGTTCGCCGATGCGGCGCTCGAGTCCGGGAAGCCGGAGCTTGCGCTGACCCACCTGGAGCCGCTGGCGGCCGAGCTGCCGTACGACGAACGCGTGCACGCCCGCCTGATGACCGTCCTGCTCGCCTCCGACCGGCGGGCGGAGGCCTTGCTCCGCTACGAGGACGTCCGCCGACGGCTGGCCGACGAACTCGGCGTCGGACCCGGTACGGCGCTCGGCGAGGTGCACGCCCAACTCCTGAAGGAGCCGCGCGTCCCCAGAGGACCGCACGAACCGGCGAAGTCCGCGGAGTTGGTGATCGGCAGCCTCGAAGCGATCATCACGCTGCCCGAGATCCGCGCGCTGCTCGCCGCGACGCGGCTCGAGCACCCGGAGATCACGATCAAGGTCCGCCACCTCGACTTCGTCGAGCAGGTCACCGCGCTGCCGCAGGGCCAGGCCGACGTCGTCGTGGTCTTCCTGCCCGTACCGGCCGGCGTCGAGGTCGAGCCCCTCGGCACCGGAACCCGCTCGGTGGTCGTCAACAACGCGCACGAGCTGGCCGCCCTGGACCATCTCACCCTCGCCGGCATGGCCGGCCACCGCGTCGTCAGCCTGTCCCCGAAGGTGCACGAGGAGTGGCGCAGCTTCTGGGCCGTCGATCCCCGCCCGGACGGGACCCGGGTCAATTTCACCGACGATGAGGTGACGAACCTCGAGGAACTCTTCTCGGCCGTTGCCCTAGGCCCCGACATCACCATCGTCCCGAGCGCCTGCCGCGAGCTGTACCCGCGCCCCGACCTCACCTACATCGAGGTCCTCGACATGGAGCCCATCGTCGTCGCCCTCGCCTGGCTCCCCGGCCCCGAACGCCCCGCTCTGAACGCCCTGGTCGACCAAGCCCGCAGGATGCGCGGGGCTTAACCCAGCTGTAGCACCACGGGTGGGCTGAGCAGGCCGGAGTGCAGGAAGTCGGCGGCGTGCTCGATGTCCTGCAGGGCGAAGCGGTTGCCGTACTCGGCGGTGACGGACTCCACCAGCGGCGCGAGGTGTTCATCGCCGGCCAGGGCGTTCGCGCCCGTGTTGTGGACGACGACGCGCAAGGTGTTCCGGCCGGCTCGGGCGGCCTCAGTCACCTCCACCCGGTACGGCGGCGCCCACAGGCTGCCGCAGCGAACGTCGTTGAGCCAGACCTCGGCGGCTGCCCCGACAGGCGGGACCAAGCGGGCATGGAACGAGTTCGACGGCAGGTACTCCTCGGAGTCGGCCACCTCGCCCGGACCGAAGTCCAGGAAAGTCCGCGCGGCCTCAGGCAGGTCGACCTCCGTCAGGTAGGAAGCCGATCCCGAGTACGTCGGCCGGCGATCCTCCCACCGGTCCGGCAGCTCGACCGGCTCCGGACCGTCGCCGAAGTCCACCCGCCACGGTCCTGCGACCGGACCCAGGACCTCGGGTTCAGCCGCGGACTCGGCCTCGGCGTCGACTGGCACCAGCACGACAGCTTCGTACGGATGCAACGTCACGTCCTGGCCGACGACCGTCGTCGCGCCGGTGGCGGCATCCCAACGCTCGAAGGCGGATGAGACCTCGAAGCGAAAGCTGCGCGCCTGGGGGCCGGTGTTCGCCAGGAAGTACACGTCACCGTCGTCGAGCCGCCGATGCACGATCCCGACGTCCTGCACCCAAGGCTCCGGCAACCGCCGAGCCAACTGCTCCAAGTCGGTCACCACCTCAGCGGCGTCCAGCCACTCCTGAGTCCGCGCGGGAACGATCGCCCCGTCCGGTACGACGACCAGCCCGCCCGGCTCCAGTACGTCGACCGCGTCGTCGTCGACCAGGTCGAAGTCCAGCCCCGACTCGCGAATCACCCGCGGAATCTCCTCACCGATCCGGTCTCGCACGGCCCGGTACAGGTTCACCGAACCCCGCGCGGCGGCGTACACGTCGGACGCCGGCACGTACACCTTGACCGTCCGGACCGGTGTCCCCTGCTGCAGCAACCAGGACAGCCGGTGCAACGACCCGAACAGCTCCCGCGCGACCGGCCACCACGGATTGCGGTCGTCCAACGCCCCGGCGGCGTAGAAGATCCAGCCGACCCCGGGACCACCCGACGGCGAGTACGGCCAGCCGTGGCCGATCAACTGGTTCACTCCCGACAGGAAGTGCTCGTGCGCCTCGCCCTGGAGATCGAGCGGTGTCGCGCGGAACGACGGCGAGTGCACCCACGTCCACACCTCGGCCGACACGACCTGCTGCCCGTACGCCGCCGCGGCCGACGCCGCCCACCGCGTCTCCGGCAGGCGCGTCCAGCCCCAGCCCTCGCCCTCGAACAGGTCGGCGTGCCGATAGCTGCTCACCGTCGCGCCCGGTTCGCCGTAGCTCTGGATCCGGAACGGCACGCCGTGCCCGGCCGCCCAGCGCTGGAAGACCGCCACGAAGTTCTGCTCGTACAACTCCGCCAGCGTCCGCTGGACGTCGATCCGCACCTGCGCCGACCCGGCCGTGTCGACCAGCAACCCGGACAGCAACGACCGCAGCGCATAACCCCGTCTCGCCGCGAACTCCTCCACCAGGCGAGGCGTCCAGTCCGCGTCGTAGACCTCGACGCTGTCGCAGAACACCGACCCGACCAGCTCCGGCCCGGCCGCCCGCAGCAACGGAGCGGCGACCGCCGCGATGTGCTGCTCCGCCGCCGCCTCGGAGTAGTGGTCGAGCACCGGCCCCTCGGCGCCCGCCGCGGCCCGCTTCACGTTCTGACCGGTCAACCGCGAGGTCGCGATCAGCACCTCCCGCGGCCCCTGGCCCGCCGGCACGTGAATCGTCCCGTCGCTCACCACGAGTTCCTCGTACGCCGTCGGCGCGGCTCCCTCGCCGACGAACGCGGCGACGAACTCGTCCCCCGGCCAGGCCTCGACCACCGGTACGTCGTACGCCGCAGCGCCGATCTCCCGCCGGTCCCAGCTCAGCCCGCGCGCGGCGTGCTCCGGCCCGATGTGCCCACCGCCGTACGACCAGCCGCTGCCCAGCGTCAGATCGAAGCGCAGCCCGAGGTCACGCGCGGTCCGCGCGGCGAACCCCAGATCCTTGAGGAACTCGTCCGAGCCGAACCGCGCGGTCGGCGGGCCCATCGGGTAGACGAAGGCGACCTCGACCCCGCCCAGCCCGGCCGCGGCCATCGCGCGCAGCTGCCGTTCGAGCTCGGGCCGTTCGACCGAGGGGCCGAACCACCACCACCGCATCATCGGCCGGCCCTCCGCTGGCGGGGTCCGGAACTGGCGTCGTACGTCGTCCAGGGTCGCCATCGAGTCGGCCTTCCCAGTCGCCCACGGTGCTCGTACTCCCACCCCATCCCGCGGGGCCGGTCGCAGTCAACGAAGGTGTCCGGGATCGGTCACCACGACAATGGGGGCCCGGGCGACCCCGGGCCCCCATTGCTGTCGTTACTTGGCGATCGTGTAGCGGAGCTGGTCGGAGCGGAGGACGTCTCCGGAGACCTTCACGATGCGCAGGGTGTGGTTGGCGTCCTTCAGGTCCGACTTCGCGAAGACCCGCTGGAGCGTGGTGCGCTCCGCGTTCTGCAGGTTCACCCGCTGGACGAGCTTGCCGTCGACGAAGATGTCGGCGTTGCCCTGGTCGGGCGCCTTGGCGGTGATCCACTCGACCGACGTACCGCGGAAGGTGAAGCTGACCGAGGCGCCGTTGGCGGTGGTGGAGTGGATGTCGTCGCGGTAGTCGCCGCGGAAGGTGAAGTCCAGGGCGCTGTCACCGGTCGCGAGCTTGGCCAGGTACTCCTTCTTCAGCGTGATGTTGCGTCCGGCAACGGTGTAGTCGGTGCCCTTGACCAGCGCCGTACCGGCCTTGGCGATCGACGCCAGCTCGCTGGAGTCGCGGGCCATCTCGACCGTGACGTCGGCCGGGGACAACTTGTCGAAGGCCACCGCACTCGGGTTCAGCAGGCTGATCTGCCGGACGTCGAGCTTGTCGACCAGCATGAACTGACCCGACTTCTTCACACCCCGGATCGTGTGGGTGCCGTTCGGCAGGTCGGAGATGCTGAACACCTTCTGCTGCACGCCGCGTCCCTCGGCCTGGTGGGTGTCGACGGTCTGCTTGAGCTCGCCGTCGATGTAGATCTCCACCTCGCCCTGCGACTCGTGCGTCTCGGTGTAGTAGTCGACGCCGGTGCCGACGAACGTGTGCGTGAACGCGTCGCCGTTGGCCTCCGTGTACTGGACGTCGTCCTGGTAGTCGCCCATCCCGCGCCCGGTACTGCGGCTCCACGAGCCGGTGTAGTTGATCTGCGCGTCGTCGTTGTTCAGCGTCACGGTCCGGACACCGGCGTTGTTCGCCGGCGGCGGCGTGGCCGTCCCGGTGTCGGTCACCTTGACGGTCAGCGGCTCGGAGACCGCGGCGACCTCCTTGTTGCCGTTGCGCTGCCACTCGCCGTCGTACTGCGCGCGCAGGTCGTCGTCGTTGACCCGGATCGAGGCCTTCTTCTGCGGCGTCACCTTGAACAGCCGGGCGCCGTGCGGCGGCACGACCTGCGCGGTGTAGCCGGTCTTGAAGTCGCCCAGGTTCTTGTTCGCCCACAGGTCGCGCACCGAGGCGCTGCCGTCCAGTCCGAGGTCGGCGAAGTTCGCCGTCATGTTCGCCTCGGTGGTGCCGAGGTTGAACAGGGCCACGGTGTACGAGCTGTCCGCGTTCAGCGAGTACCAGACCTGGCGGTTGGTCTTCGTCGACACCGGCTGCGCGGGCCGGCCGGCCTGGTTCACCGCGATCACCTCGCGGTTGGTCAGCAGGTCCAGGCCGTACTGGTCGAGCTTGGTCATGTCGTTGCCGACGTAGAACGGCGCGGCCGAGACCGCCCACAGCGTGGCCGCCGTACGGCGCTCGTCCTTGGTCAGGCCGTCCATCGTGCCGTTACCGACGTTGAGCGAGTCGAGGTCGTTCCAGCCGCCGGGCCCACCGTGGCGCCACCAGTCGGCCACCTTGGGGAACAGCCGGGAGATGTTCGGCCACGCGGTCAGGGCCTCGTTGGTGCAGTAGCACTCGACGTCCCAGTCGACGCGCCAGCCGTTCGCGACCGACTTCCAGTAGTCGGCGTACCGGATGTCGAGCGCCCAGGAGAGCTCGAACCAGATCTTGTGCCGGGTCAGCGCCTTCGACCAGCCCGCGACCTCGTCCCGCGCGTCGAGCGACAGGTCGTTCTTGCCCGAGCCCGGCGTGACGCTGTCGAACTTGAGGAAGTCGATGCCCCAGCTCGCGAACAGGTCCGCGATCGAGTCGATGTACTTCTGCGCGCACGGGTTGTCCATGTCGATCCGCCAGCCGAAGCCCCAGTAGTCGCCCTGCTGCTTCGGCTCCTTGGCCAGGTTGCCGGTGGTGCAGCCGGGGGCGCCGTAGATCGGCAGGTTCGCCTTCAGCACGGCGTCGGAGATGCCCGGGATGCTGTAGATCCCGATCTTCTGGCCGTTCTTGTGCACGTGGTCGATGACTTCCTGGAAGCCGTTCGGGTACAGCGTCTTGCTCGGCGTCGGCCGGCCGTACGCGTCGATCCCGTCGTTCCAGGCGGCGTCGATGTTGATGTACTCGTAGCCGAACGGCTGCAGCTTCTTGTGCATCGCGTCGGACTGGGCCTTGATCTGGGCCGCGGTGATCCACTTGCCGCCGAGCGGAGAGTAGACCTCCATGCTGTAGCTGCTCCAGCCCATGTAGGGCTTGGCCGCGACGGCGCCCGCCGGCGCGAGCGGATCGGCGGCCGGCGGGGTGGTGGTCGTCGTCAGGTCGGCCTGGCCCACCGCGGTGGTCGTGCCCGGCGTGATCGGGGCGGCCGACGCCCCCAGCGGCAGCAGGACGGAGACGGCAAGCCCCGTGATCAGGCCTCGAATAGCCCGCGCTCGACGGGATCTGGTCATGAGCAGTGACCTCTCTGTGGACTTCGAAGGAGGCCTATCGATCAGACGGATCAAATAGGATATTGGAACCCTGAAGGCTGCTCCCAGCGATGTCAAGACTTAGTGTCCTGTGGAAAGAAATTAGCGTCAGCGCCCGGTCGTGCCGTCGAGCTGTTCCCGGAGGATGTCGGCGTGCCCGGCGTGCCGGCCGGTCTCCTCGATCAGATGCACCAGCACCCACCGCCGCGACGGCTTCGCTCCCTTGCGCGGCGGCCCGGGCGCGGGTGACTCCAGGTCCGCCCAGCCCGCGATCGTCTCGTTCGCCCGCTCGACGACCTCGCGATAGCTCGCCAGCACCCCGTCGACGGTCTCCTGAGTCGTCGGCCGAAACGTCTGCTGCCAGTTCCGGACCGGCTCTCCCAACAGGTAGAAGCGCTCGACCGCCGTCACATGCTTGACCAGCCCGAGCAGGTTGGTCCCCGACTCGACTCCCGCGGTCCTCACCTGCGGCTCGGGGACACCGACGACCTTGCCCGCGATCGCCGCCCGCAGGTAGTCGAGGAACCCTTGGAGCGTCGCCTTCTCGTCCGCCCCGGTCCGCGGCAGCCCGACGTCCTTCATCGGTCGGCCCGCTGGATGACCAGCACGGTGTCCGTTACCGTCGCGGTCTCGCCGCCCGGACCGACGGCCTCGCGTTGCGGGCTGTCGGCCCGGCGTACGGGCCACTGCTCGGGGTCGAGGTCGAGCTCGGCCGCGAGGTCGCCGGCGGTGGGGAACTGGGCGTTCTTGTCCTGGTTCCACGACCAGGGCGCGATGGAGCCGTGGTCGACGAGCAACAGGAGACCGCCGGGGCGCAGGGCTTGCGCGGCGGTTCGGAGGACTGTGCTGCGAGGGAAGTCGAAGCGAGTCTGCAGGTACTGCGCGGAGACGAGATCGAAGGTTCCGTCGGGGAAGGTGTTGGACAGGTCGTGCTGTACGGCGGTGACGCTGCCCCGCAGCCCAGCGGCTTCGAGCTCTCGCGCGAGCGCGCCGACCTTCGCGACGGCGGTGCTGGAGATGTCCACCGCGGTGACCTGCCAGCCGCGGCGCGCGAGCCAGATGGTGTCGCCGCCGGCGCCGCAGCCCAGATCGAGTGCGGCGCCGGCGGGCAGCGGCTCGGCGGTCTCCATCAGCAAGGGGTTCACGCGGTCGCCCCAGGTCGGGTGGTCGTCGTACTGGGTGTTCCAGAAGGTCTCTGCGGTCATGTTCGCCAGCATCGGCCGAGGACTTCCGGTCTTGCAAGGAATGTTGCGGATCCGCATGATGTGGCTATGGGCAACATGGAGAACGACGTACTGGCCGGCGTCGGTGGGCGGTTGCGCGGGTTGCGCCGGGCACGCGGGACGACCTTGGCCGCACTGGCGACGGAGACCGGGCTGACGGCGAGCACGTTGTCGCGGCTGGAGAACGGGAAGCTGCGGCCGACGCTGGAGCAGCTGCTGCCGCTGGCCCGGGCGCACGGCGTACCGCTCGACGATCTGGTCGCGGCGCCGCCGACCGGTGATCCGCGGATTCATCTCCGGCCGGTACGCCGGTCCGGGTTGACCATCGTGCCGCTGACTCGGAGGGCGGGCGGAGTGCAGGCGTACAAGGTCGTCTACCCGCCCGCCGGCCGGGCCTCGACGACGAAGCGGCAGACGCACGAGGGGTACGAGTGGTTCTACGTGCTCACCGGGAAGGTCCGGTTCGTGCTCGGCGACGAGGAGTACCTGCTCGGCGAAGGCGAGGCCGCCGAGTTCGACACCCGGGTGCCGCACTGGATCGGCAGCGCGGACAAGCGATCGGCGGAACTGCTCACGCTGTTCGGGCCGCAGGGCGAGCGGGCGCATCTGGCGCCACGCACCTGAGGCCGGTGCGCTTCTGCCAGTGGCGGCCGGAGCGCAGGTGGGTGACGAAAGCGCGTTGCAGCGTGGTCTTCTGGGGCACGCGAGCGAGGTCCTCGGCCAGCACGGGACCGTCCGGTGCGAAGACGCTCAGGCCGGTCCGCATCATGTCGCGGTCGTCGTCGTGCGGATCCTCGGACGCGACCGCGGGGAGCAGCGTGAAGCGGCGCTGGAAGCGCAGGATGTTGGAGTCCTCCGGCAGGTACTCGGCCAGCTGCGGATCGAGCAGCCACGACCGGCAGATGAACGACGAGACCGGTTCCTCCGGGTAGCAGCGCTCGAACATCCGCGCGGCCTCGGCGATCGACTGCTCGGAGGTCTCGGGGTCGAGCGGGCCGATCGGCGGTACGTGGACCATCAGCACGTGCCCGGCGACACCGTCGCCGAGGCCGAGCTGCGTCCGCGTGAACGAGTGCCGGCCGATCTCGAAGTCCGCACCGCGGAACCGCAACGGCGGCCCCCACAGCGGGATCAGCCCGACGCCCGGCCGCCCGGCGATGTGCCGGTGCGAGCCCATCACGCCGCCGAGCGCGGAGACGGTCGCACGCGTGACCGTCTCGGGCACTCCCCGTCGTCCGTGGACGTCGACCAGCCGCGGCAGGCTCGAGAGCAAGGCCCAGGCGCCGGCGAACATCCCCACCGGCGACGAGTCCGTCGGCACCATCGGCCACCCCTGGAAGCCTGTCGACGGGACTGGTTGCTCGAGGTCCCGCTCGAGACTGCCCGCCAGCGCGGACACGATCGTCCACCACTCGGGGTCCTTGTCCGGGTCCGGTCGCGCGGCGAGCATCGCCCGCCGATCGTCGTCCACCACCCCGCAGTACTCCATCAGGCTTTCGGGATCGTCCGGAAGCTGTACGCCGTCACGGGCCGGCAGTTGCCGCACCCACTGACGTCCCACGGTCGAGAACCCCACGTGCTGGGCGGCTCGGTCCAGGTCCATCGTTCGCGTCCCCTCGTCGAAGCTGTCGCTTCGACCACACCACGGGCCGTGCGGCCCGCGCACGACCTACATGACGCAGGTCACACGCGAACGGCGTCGCCGGACTTGTCCCAGTTGTCGCGCAACCGGTCGAGGTACGACTGCGCCTGCGACCCGGGCTTGCGGCCGTTGGCGAACAGCCGCATGTTGCCCCGGCCGGCGTTGTAGCCGAGGGCAACCAACTCGTCCTTGGTGAGCTTCGTCCGGAGGCGGTCCGGCAGTCCCCTCGCGAGATCGCTCAGGTGCCAGGCGGCGGCTTCGATGGCCAGCTCGGGGTGGTCGGGCAGCTCGTTCCAGGTCCGGCCGGGCATCCGGCGTCCGCGCTGGGTGTCTTCGAACGCGGCCTCGTGCATGTTGGCGATGCCGAGCGCCGGGTTGGAGTCGATTTTCTGCCAGGAGCGCTCGAACTCCGGGTCGTGCGGTTTGTACGACTCGTTGTAGAGGATCGCCATCAGCAACTGCGGATTGACCTTCGCCGCGGCCGCCGACTTCCGGACCTGGACGGCGAAGTGCGCGGGGTCGTAGTCCGTCCACCAGTCGGTGGAGGTCGGCGTCGGCTTCGGCGCGGGTTTGGTTGCCGACGACACCGGAGCACTGGGCTTGGCGTCACCGTCCGGCTCCGGACCGCGCGCGACACACGCCGCGACGCCCACCGCGCCGACGACGATCAACCACCAGCCCTTGTTCACCCACACCCCTCATCCCCGTGGCGTCAGGCCACCAACCCTACCGACCGGGCAGCCCCGCGGACCTCCAGCACTCAGTAACCCCACCGAAACCAGCCGAACCAAGCGAGTCCGCGCTCAGCTCGGACCGGAACGCGAGGTTACTGAGTGCTGCAGGTTCGCTCAGCCCTGGGAAGCCTTCAGCATCTCGTCGCGGTCGACGACCTTGATCCGCTCGCGGCCCGCCGCCTCGCCGAGGGACTGCTCGTGGGCGTCGAGGCGGGTCCAGCCCTCGGCGTCGACGACCGTCGCACCGCGACCGGTCAGGTGGGCGACGATCGCGTCGGGGTCGGTGATCTCCGGCCGCGGCAGGCTCTCGACGTCCTCCAGCAGGCAGGCGATCGTCTCGGCCGCATCGGACTTCGTGTGCCCGATCAGCCCGATCGGGCCGCGCTTGATCCAGCCGGTCACGTACAGACCGGGCAGCGGCACCTCGTCGATGTCGAGCACGCGGCCGCGCTCGTTCGTCATCACGCCGGCCTGGTGGTCGAACGGCAGCTCGGGCAGGTGCGACGACAGATAACCAACAGCGCGGTACACCGCCTGCACCGGCGTATCGACGTACTCGCCAGTGCCCCGAACCGTCCCGTCGCCCTGCAGCTCGGTCTTCTCGGTCCGCAGCCCCTCGACGCGATCCGTGCCGAGCACCTCGACCGGCGCGTGGCACAGGTGGATGTGAATGCGATGCGCGGCGCCGGTCGGCTCGGCCTCGAGGTACTTGAGCAGCGTGTCGACGACCAGCCGGGTGCCCTTGCTGGCGTTGATCGCCTTCTGGCTCGCCTCGTCGATCTCGAAGCCCTCGGGGTGCACGATCACGTCCACGTCCGGCGAGTGCGACAGCTCGCGCAGCTCCATCGGCGTGAACTTGATCTGCGCCGGGCCGCGGCGCGCGAACACGTGCACGTCGGTGGCCCGGTTCGCCTTCAGGCCCTGGTACACGTTGCCGGCGATCTCGGTGGTGAGCTGCTCGTCGGCCGGCTTGGCCAGCATCCGCGCGACGTCGAGCGCGACGTTGCCGGCGCCGATCACCGCCACGTGCTCGGCCTCGAGCGGCCACTCCCGCGGTACGTCGGGATGCCCGGCGTACCAGCTGACGAAGTCGGCGGCGCCGTGACTGCCCGGCAGATCGACGCCCGGGATCGCGAGCTCGCGGTCCGCCATCGCCCCGGTCGAGAAGATCACCGCGTCGTAGTACCGGCGCAGGTCCTCGAGCTTGAGGTCGACACCGAACTCGACGTTGCCGAAGAAGCGGATCCGCTCGCGGCCGACGACCCGGTGCAGCGCCTTGATGATCTCCTTGATCCGCGGGTGGTCCGGCGCGACGCCGTACCGGACCAGGCCGAACGGCGCGGGCAGCCGTTCGATCAGGTCGACGTGAGCCCCCTCGTACTCCTTGGTCAGAATGTCGGCGGCGTAAATACCGGCCGGTCCAGCACCGACAACGGCGACTCGGAGCTCTCGCACGATCTCCCCAGACAATAGGTAAGGCTAACCTAAGCAACTTTACCGGCCCGAGACGGCGATCCCAACTTTCGAGACCCACTTCACACGCCCCGGCCGGCCCCGAAATCATCGCCGGGATCGCCGCCGGCGCCCACCACTGCCCGCCGTACGAGACACGTCGGAGACAGCCGTTCAGCCTTCTATACTGCGGATCCCGCAACCTTCGCCTCGGCGTCGGCATCAAGCTCTGTGACGCCCGCCGAACCCTGGGGAGAGCACCGATGAAGGCGAAGAAGACCCTGCTGACCACCATTCTCGCACTCGCCCTGCTGGGCGGATCAGGGACGGTGGCCGACGCCGTTCCGCCGCCCGGTGGACGGTTGCTCTACCTCGAGTTCCCCACCACGACGGTCGATCCCGGCCTGCTGAAGAGCGCCCGGCCGAACGGTCAGGGCGTCCAGGACTTCGGCAAGACCTTGACCTGGTACGCCGGCCCGGACTACTCGCCGGACGGCACGAAGATCGTGTACGCCGACGGCTGGTCGGTGAAGACCGCCGACGCCGACGGCACCGACGAGCAGTGGTTCGTCGACGGGCCGTCCGTACCGGCCTTCCCCCGCTGGTCGCCCGACGGCCAGTGGATCGCCTACGAGGCCGGCGGCATCTTCGCCCGGCGTACGGACGGCTCGGTCACCACGCAGCCGACGTCCGGCTTCGAGGACATCGCAATGGCCTGGGCTCCCGGCGGCCAGCGCATCGCGACCGTCACGAACACCGACCAGGTCCGCATCTTCCAGCTCGGCACCACCGAACCGGTGAAGTCGTTCCCGCTCGCCGCCCCCCGCCAGGTCGACTGGAGCCCCGACGGCAAGACGCTCGCCGTCCAGGCGTCCGGCGACCTGTTCCTGATCACCGTGCGGACGGGCGCGATCAAGCGGGTCACCAACACCCCGGACCTGTACGAGAGCAGCCCGGTCTGGTCACCGGACGGCCGCTGGATCGCCTACGGCAGCGGCACAACCGGCTCCGACGAGTTCGGCAACCCGCACACCGTGGCTCCGGTCGTGCACCTGATGACGAGGACCGGCACCAACCAGCACGCCACTTCGATCGCAGGCGTCCCGACGAGCTGGCGACGCTGACTTTCGCCGGGGATCGACGCCCAGCCGTCACCACGGGAGGACCGGAGCGCTAGTACGCCGCACTGAGTGCTTCGACTACGGCGGCCACCGCGGGTGGGTCGGGCGGGTCGCCGTACGTCGCCGCGTGGATCTGGCGGTGCAGGCCTTTGAGTTCGGTGGTGTGGACGTCCGTACGCCGATGCGCCTGCAACGCCAGCCCGGGCAGCAACGCGACGCCCAAGCCTGCGGCGACCAGCGCCTGGACGACGATGATGTCGTCGCTGTGCGAACCGATCGTCGGCGTGAAGCCGGCCCGTTGGCACACCGCGAGCAGCTCGGCCTCGCAGCGGGTGCACCCGCCGATCCACGCGGCGTCGCGACGGTTCGCGAGACTGTCGTCGGGCTGCTGGCTGATCAGGTGGATCGGGTCGTCGCCGAGGTGGACCAGGCGGAACTCGTCCCGCTCGGCCGGCGCGTTGGCGTACTGGAAGACCAGCGCGACATCGATCTCGCCGTGCCGCAGGAGTTGGAGCGACTCGACCGGGTGGTGGTCGGTCAGGCTCAGCTCGATGCCCGGGTACTGATGGGCGAGCGCGGCGGCGGCTTTCGGCACGATCGTGCTGAGCGCGGACGCGTTGGCGGCCAGCCGGACGCGGCCTGACTGCAGGCCGACCTGGGCCGCGAGTTCATTGCTGGCCGCGTCGACGCGACCGAGGATCTCGGCCGCCCGGTTGGCCAGGAGCTGCCCTTCAGGCGTGAGCCGGATCCCGCGGCCCACGCGCTGGATGAGCTTCACGCCGGTGGCCGCTTCGAGGCGCGAGAGGTGATGGCTGACCGACGGCTGCGAGTAGTGCAGCTCGTGGGCCGCCTCGGTCACCGATCCGTGCCGGGCGACCGCGGCCAGGACGCTGAGCTGGGTCAGGTTGAGCATGCATCAACTTTATCAATGCGTTGGCGCCGATATTGGCATTAGACGTCATACGACTTTCGCCTGATGCTCGAAGCATGAACCCACAACTCTTCGCCGCATTCCTGCTGGCCGCACTGATCATCAACCTCACGCCCGGACCCGGGATGCTGTTCATTCTGGCCCAGGGCCTCACCGGCGGCCGCCGAGCCGGCCGCGCCGCGGCCACCGGTACCGCGACCGGACTGCTCGTGCACACGAGCGCCGTCGCCCTAGGCCTGGCCGCCGTCCTCCGAGCCGCCCCGATCGCCATGGACGGCCTCCGCTTCGCCGGCGCCGCCTACCTGCTGTGGATGGCGTTCCAGTCCCTCCGCAAGTCCGAGCTCACGCCGGTCGTCGCCGGCGAGCCCGTGCCGGACCGGTTCGGCCCGGTCTACCTCCGAGGCGTCGTCAACAGCCTCACCAACCCGAAGATCCTGCTGTTCTACTTGGCCTTCCTGCCCCAGTTCGTCGACCCGACCCTCGGCCGCCAGGCCTTGCAGCTCTTCGTCCTCGGCCTCACCATGCTGCTGATCGGCCTCGCCGTCGACCTCACCGTCGGCAGCGGCGCCGTCCGCGTCGGCCGCTTCCTCCGCCGGCACCGTGCCGCCAACCAGTGGCTCCCCCGCGCCGCCGGTACGGCGTACGGCGTACTGGCCGCCGGCCTCATCCTCGGCGCCGCCTCCTGAACTGTCGGCGCGATCTCCTACGGTCGAACCCATGATCGAGGTACGCCGAGCAACCCCCGCCGACGGCACCGCGGTAGGCGAGATCCACGCCGCCTCCTGGGCCGCCGCCTACGCCCCCTTCTTCACCGAGGCCTTCTCAGCCGGACAGATCCAAAGCCGCCGCACCCGCTGGCACGACCGCCTGCTCAACCCCCAAGGCACCGTCCTCCTGGCCCTCGTCGACACCCACCCCGCAGCCATGACCTGGCTCAACGAATCCGAGACCCGCCCCGGCGTCGCCGAGATCCTCAGCTTCTACGCCCACCCCAACGCCTGGGGCACCGGCGCAGCCCCCACCTTGATGACCCAAACCCTGCAAACCCTCAGATCCCAAGGCTTCCCCAAGGCCCACCTCTGGACCCTGCAAGCCACTCCCCAGTCCCGCCGCTTCTACACGAGATCAGGCTTCACCGAAACCGGCCGAACCCAGTCCCGCGACTTCGGCGACGGCAACCCGTTGGCCCAGGTGGAGTACGAACGCCAGTTAGTTGCCCAGGGCGTCTAGATACGCCTTGCCGCGCGGGCTGAGTTCGTAGCCGACTTCCAGGCTGTGGGTGAGGCCGAGGTTCTTGAGTTTGCGGACGTCGATCTTGAAGCCGGGGGTGTCGCGGTCGAGGGTCGGGGCGAGGTCGCCGGCGCGGGTGGCGGGCTTGGACTGGATGAGTTCGAGGGTCTGGCGGGTCCAGGCGCCGTGGCGGCTCAGCTCGTCCAGGTGGGTGAGCTTGGCGGTGAGTTCCTCGACGTCCGCCGGGGTGAGGTCGGCGTTGTTGGCGAGTTCCTCGCGCGGGTCCGGGCCTTCGAGGAGGTGGAAGCGGATCAGCCAGGTGGGGAGGGTTTCGTCGCCGCGGAGGCGGCGGCGGGCGTCCTTGGCGTTCATCCGGCCGGCCAGGTGCAGCATCTCGTCGTAGTCGGAGATCAGGTCGGGGTTGACCTGCTTGATGCTGTCGATCTCGATCCGGCCCGCGTTGGTGCGGTAGACGCGGCCCTGGATCACCCGCGGTTCGGCCCAGCGCCGGT
Organism: Kribbella italica; assembly: GCF_014205135.1. NCBI lineage: Bacteria > Bacillati > Actinomycetota > Actinomycetes > Propionibacteriales > Kribbellaceae > Kribbella > Kribbella italica. The sequence continues at coordinate 8,598,417 of NZ_JACHMY010000001.1, read as the reverse complement.
ACGCCGCGGTGATGCGGCCCTCGGCGACGCCTTCGGTGTCGGTTCCGGCGAAGAGCATCAGGCCTCCAGGGCTTTGGCGACGAGCGGAGCGAGCGCGCGCAGCGACTTCCCGCGGTGGCTGATCGCGTCCTTCTCCTCGATGGTCAGCTCGGCCGTCGTGCGGTCGTAGCCCTCGGGAACGAACAGCACGTCGTACCCAAAGCCACCGGTCCCGCGCAGCTCACGGATCACCGACCCGCGCATCTCGCCGCGCAGCACCTCCTCCGAACCGTCGGGCTGCACGAAGGCCACGGCCGCGACGAAAGCAGCACCGCGCCGCTCGTCCGGCACGTCCTCCAGCTGCCCGAGCAGGAGCACGTTGTTCGCGTGGTTGTCCTTCAACGGCCCCGACCACCGCGCCGACAGTACGCCGGGCATGCCGTTCAGCGCGTCGACGCAGATCCCGCTGTCGTCCGCGACCGACGGCAGCCCGGTTGCCGCGACCGCGGCCCGCGCCTTCAGCAGTGCATTGCCCTCGAACGTCGGCTCGGTCTCGGCCGGTTCGTCGTACGCCGGTACGTCGCCCAGCCCGAGCACCTCGATCCCCGGCACGATCGGCGCCAGGATCCGGCGCAGCTCCTCGAGCTTCTTGGCGTTGTTCGACGCGAGCAGCACCTTGCTCATGCCAGCGCCTCCAGCTGCAGCTTCGTCAGCTCCTCGCAGCCGGCGGTGCCCAGCGAGAGCAGCGCGTCCAGCTCGGCGCGGTCGAACGGCGCGCCCTCGGCCGTGCCCTGCACCTCGATGAACTTCCCGTCGCCGGTCAGCACCAGGTTCATGTCCGTCTCCGCGCGCACGTCCTCCTCGTAACAGAGGTCGAGCATCGGAGCGCCGTCGATGATGCCGACCGACACCGCCGACACCGAGCCGGTCAGCGGCTCGCCCTTCAGCGCCTTGCGGTCCCGCAGGTACGACACCGCGTCGGCCAGCGCGACGTACGCGCCGGTGATCGCCGCGGTCCGCGTCCCACCGTCGGCCTGCAGCACGTCGCAGTCGAGCAGGATCGTGTTCTCGCCGAGGGCCTTGTAGTCGACGACCGCGCGCAGCGAGCGCCCGATCAGCCGGGAGATCTCGTGCGTCCGGCCGCCGATCCGGCCCTTCACCGACTCCCGGTCGGACCGCGTGTTGGTCGAGCGCGGCAGCATCGCGTACTCCGCGCTGACCCAGCCCAGGCCAGAGCCCTTGCGCCAGCGCGGAACGCCCTCGGTGACCGACGCCGCGCACAGCACCCGGGTCCGGCCGAACTCGACCAGCACCGAGCCTTCCGCGTGGTCCAGCCACTTTCGCGTCAGGGTCACCGGCCGGAGCTGATCAGGGGTGCGTCCATCGATACGAGCCATGCGGACGAGCCTAAGCCCGAAGGCGTTGCACCCCCGCATCGGCCGGTGGACGGAACTGGCCGAGGACCATCCGGGCCGCCCACGGCGTCAGGTCCCCGGCCCGCCGTCCGAGCCACGGAACGCCCTCCTTCACCATCCACACCGCGTCCGCCCACCGGCTCGGCGGCTCACCGGCACAGGAAAGATCAGGCGGTACGTCGATCCGTACGCCGCGCGCCGCCAGCTCGTCGGCGAACGACCGCGCGAGGCGCCGGTGACCGCGTTCGCCCGGGTGCAGGCGGTCGACCGACCAGAAGTCCCGGCGGTACACCTCCGGGTAGTCGGCCATGTCGAGCCGGATCCCGCCGTACCGCAGGAACAGGTCGTCGTACACGGCGTTGACCTGCTCGATCCGGTTCCACAGCGGCCGGCGCAACCAGCTCGGCAGCCCGAACACCTGCCCGTGGTCGTGGAACCGGACGGTGAGCAGCAGCGCGCCCCGCGCCGTCAGCTGCGCGGCGCACTGGTGCAGGCAGTCGCGGATCTGGCCCGCGTCGAAGGTCGAGCGCAGCGTGTCGTTGACGCCGACGATCAACGAGGCCAGGTCGATCGGGCCATCGCCGGTTTCCGGCATCTGGTCAGCGGTGACCTGGGAGACGGTCGCGCCGCTGGTCGCGTAGTTGGAGAACGTCACACGGTGGGAACTGCCCAGGGAGTCGGCGAGCAGCGAGGCCCAGCCCCGCCACCCCTCCCCCGGACGCGCTCCGGCACCGGAAAGGTCGGTCGTGCTGCCGTACAGCGGATCCCCGACACCCACGGTCGTCGAGTCGCCGAGTGCCACGTAGTGGAGGCTCACGTTCCGTCATGGTGACGACACCGAACGGGTGCTGGGTGAGAGCGAGATGACCGGTCGGGCAACACGGCGGGAGCAAACAGGTGTTGAGGATCGCAAGTGTTCGGACATAGGCTCTTACAAACAACTACGTGCAGGAGTAGTGAACGATGACTGATCTTCGGTTCGGTGTGGTCGGACTCGGCGCGCGCAGCAGCCTGGCCCGGCACGCACACAGGCCGGGCGAGGGCGCCGAGATCGTGGCGGTCTGCGACCCGGTCGAGCAGCAGCGCCAGGCCACCCTGGAGACGTACCCGGACGCCACGGCGTACGGCGACCACCGCGAGCTGCTGGACCTCAAGCTCGACGGGGTCTTCCTGACCACGCCGGACGACCTGCACGAGGACCCGGCGATCGACTTCCTCCGGGCCGGGGTCGCGGTGTTCGTGGAGAAGCCGCTGGCGATCACCACGGCCGGGTGCGACCGCGTGCTGCAGGCGGCGTACGAGAGCGGGACCCGCCTGTACGTCGGCCACAACATGCGGCACATGCCGGTGATCCAGACCATGCGCGAGCTGATCCAGTCGGGTGCGATCGGCGAGGTGAAGGCGATCTGGTGCCGGCACTTCGTCGGGCACGGCGGCGACTTCTACTTCAAGGACTGGCACGCCGACCGGAGCCGGACCACGAGCCTCCTGCTGCAGAAGGGGGCCCACGACATCGACGTGATGCACTGGCTGGCCGGCGGGTACACCACGCACGCGACCGCGCTCGGCGGGCTCGTCCTGTACGGCGGGATCGAGGACCGCCAGGACCGGACCGGGCAGCGGTTCAGCGAGTTCGTGTCGAACGACAACTGGCCGCCGCTGGAGCAGAAGGGCCTGGCGCCGGTGATGGACGTCGAGGACCTGTCGATGGCGAACTTCCAGCTCGACAACGGGGTCTTCCTCAGCTACCAGCAGTGCCACTTCACGCCGGACTACTGGCGCAACTACACCGTCATCGGCACGCACGGCCGGCTGGAGAACTTCGGCGACACCTCCGGCAGCGTCGTCAAGGTGTGGAACAGCGGCCGCTCGGGCTACCGCCTGGACGCCGACCAGGTCGTCGAGGTCGCCTCCGAGGACGAGGGCCATGGCGGCGCGGACCCCAAGCTGGTCGACGAGTTCGTCCGCTTCGTCCGCGACGGCGGCGCGACCCTGACCTCCCCGATCGCCGCCCGCGCCGCGGTCGCGGCCGGCTTCGCGGCGACGACCTCGCTGCGCTCCAACGGCACGCCGATCGACATCCCCGCGCTGGACCCGGCACTGGTCAGCTACTTCGACGGCGGCCAGAACCGCTGAGAGTCCCTGCGGGAGAAGCCACTCGCTGCAAAGCGAGTGGCTAATGGATGCCGTCGGCAAGCAGTTTCAGATCTCGTACACCGCGCCGGGGGTGGCGGTCAGGACCTCGCCGGGAAAGGTGCGGCGGGCGTTCTCGGTCTGCGTGACGCGGTCGTACCACGGCGGCACGTGGGTGATGACGAGTCGCTTGACCCCGGCCCGTTTCGCCTGCTCGCCGGCGTCCGACGGGGTGAGATGCAAATCGCCGGGGTTGTCCGGATTGTTGTCTTGCAAGGCCGCCTCGGACAGCAGGAGGTCGGTGCCGCGGGCCAGTTCGACCAGGGCCTCGTTCGGGCCGGTGTCGCCGGTGTAGGTGATCGACTTGTTGCCGTGCTCAACCCTGATCGCGTACGCCGGGACCGGATGCACCATCGGCGCCGTGCGGACCGTGAACGGCCCGATCTGCTGGCACTCCTGCCAGGTGTGGAACTCCAGCTCCTCCTCCATCCCCGGGTCGTCGGGCAGGTCGTAGGCCAGCGCCATCCGCCCGGCCGCGCCGGGCGGGCCGTAGACCGGGATCCGCGGGAACGGCGACGACGGCGAGTACTTCAGCGCGACGTACAGGCCGCACAGGTCCATGCAGTGGTCGGGATGCAGGTGGGACAAGGCGATCGCGCCGATCTCGTGCGCGGCCAGGTGCCGCTGCAGCGCGCCGAGCGCGCCACTGCCGAGGTCGAGCACCAGGTCGAACCCGTCCGCGGAGACCAGGTAGCTCGACGCAGGCGAGTCCGGCCCGGGGACGGACCCGGAGCAGCCGAGCACGGTGAGCTTCATACCTTGAACATTACCGGCGGGTTGCCGACTCTGCAGGCCACCCCGGAACGTCGCAGAACAGTTGTCTGGCGGGGATAACGCGCGGAACCGGTGCCGTCGACAACATCAGCTGCGACCTGCGTCACACCCGGATCGTCAACGCACCCAGGCGAACTGGTCGACGGTGGTGATGACCGGGCCGAGGAAGCGGGAGCCGATGGTGGCGAAGTCGGACGGGTTGCCGGTGGTGACGAAGCGGTGCTGGGGGTCGGGCAGGGTGTTGTCGCGCAGGAGGCCGGCCTTCGTCAGTACGCCGTACACGTCCTTGGCGCCTTCTTCGGCGCTGCTGACGAAGGTGACCTCGTCGCCCATCACGTACGAGATCACGCCGGTGAGCAACGGGTAGTGCGTGCAGCCGAGGATCAGGGTGTCCACGCCGGCCTCGACCAAGGGGTCCAGGTACTCGTGGGCGGCGGCGAGCAGCTCGGGCCCCGACGTCACGCCGGACTCGACGAAGTCGACGAACTTCGGGCAGGCCTGCGTGGTCAGCTCGACCTGCGGGGCGGCGGCGAACGCGTCGTCGTACGCGAGCGAGGCCGCGGTCGAGCGTGTGCAGATCACGCCGACCTTCTGGTTCCTGGTCGCGGAGACCGCGCGCCGGGCCGCGGGCAGGATGACCTCGACCACGGGTACGTCGTACCGCTCGCGGGCGTCGCGCAGCATCGCGGCGCTGGCAGAGTTGCAGGCGATCACCAGCGCCTTCACACCGGCCTCGACCAGGTGGTCCAGGCACTCCAGCGAGTACTCCCGGACCTCGGCGATCGACTTCGGGCCGTACGGCTGGCGGGCCGTGTCGCCCAGGTACAGGATCGGTTCGTGCGGCAGCTGGTCGAGCACCGCCCGCGCCACCGTGAGCCCGCCGAAGCCTGAGTCGAAGATGCCGATCGGTGCGTCTGCCACACTCCGAAGATTAGCTCCACGCTCCGGCAAGTCCGGCAGCGGGCAGTTCTGAAGTAACCCTTACCTAAGACCGCAGAACGACACGCCGGAGTTATCCACATCTTTACTCTCCGGAATTGCAATATGACGTGACGCGCGCCACTCTGGAGCGATGTATTTGCAACCGCCCCTCGCGACGCCATGAACCTGGCAGTCCACATCGCGGTGGCACTGGGCTCCACCGCCGCACCAGATCCGCAACCGACGAACGCCACTCAGGCGGCCGGACAGGTTGCCGATGCCAACGCCGACACCACCGCCGCCGACATCGCCGGAGCCCTCGGGCCCACCGGGATGCTGATGGTGCTGCTGCTCGCCGTCTGTGCCGCGTATGTCATCTCGCTGTCCCTGCATCCGAACGCCAAGTGCGGTCGTTGCAAGGGCGCGGGCCGGCACCGCGGCGGAATCTTCAGTTACGCCCAACGCCCCTGCACCAGCTGCAAGGGCCGCGGCGTCCATCCCCGGCTAGGACGCAAAGTGCTCTTCAAACAACCCTGATTCCCTGAACCCGGCCGTAGCGCGCTTCCCGCCCGGCGCACCACCCCTGTCAGCCACGCGCGGCCGGAAACTGTCGGAGGCCGCGGGTAACTTCGTGCTGCATGAGCGTGATCCGGATCGTGAGGGCGCGGGAGCACAACCTGCGCGACGTGTCGCTCGACCTGCCCAAGCACCGGCTGGTGGTGGTCACAGGAGTCTCCGGCTCCGGCAAGTCGTCACTGGTGTTCGACACCCTGGCGGCCGAGGCGCAGCGTCAGCTGAACGAGACCTTCAGTACGTTCATCCGCAACCGGCTGCCCAAGTACGGGCAGCCCGCGGCCGACGCGATCGAGAACCTCTCGCCCGCGATCGTGGTCGCCCAGCGCCGGATCGGCGGCAACGCGCGCTCCACCGTCGGCACGGTGACCGACATCCATCCCCTGCTGCGGCTGCTGTTCTCGCGCGCGGGCCAACCGTCGGCCGGCTTCTCGAACCGGTACTCGTTCAACGATCCCGAAGGCATGTGCCAGGACTGCCACGGCACCGGGGTCAGCGCGCGGCTCGTCGAGAGCGAGCTGCTCGACCGGTCCCGCTCGCTGAACGAGGGCGCCTTCCGGTTCACGACCTTCGCCGTCGGCACCTGGTACTGGGAGTACTACGGCGACAGCGACCTCTTCGACAACGACAAGCCGCTCGGCGACTACTCGGCCGCGGAGTGGGAGACTCTGCGTCGCGGGAGCAAGGCCGCCGATCCCCTGCCCGGCACGCCGAACGACTTCGAAGGCGTGGTCGACCGGTTCAACCGGATCTTCCTGCGCAAGGACCTCGGCAAGATGTCACCCAAGCGCCGGGCGGAGTTCGAGCGGCTCGTTCACTCGGGCACCTGCCCGACCTGCGACGGCAACCGGTTGAACGCGGCGGCGCTCGCCTCCCGGATCGGCGGGCACAACATCGCCGAGCTGGCCGCGCTGCAGGCCGACGAGCTGCTCGACGTACTGGAGACCGTCGACACCCCGGAGGCCGCGTCGGTCGTCGAGAGCCTGCGCGACCGCCTGGGCAACCTGGTCACCATCGGCCTCGGGTACCTCAGCCTCGACCGGCCGACCACGACGCTGTCCGGTGGCGAGTCGCAGCGGATCAAGATGGTCCGCCACCTCGGCAGCAGCCTCGGCGACATGCTCTACATCTTCGACGAGCCGACCGCCGGCCTGCACCCGAGCGATGTCCAGCGGTTCAACCAGCTGCTGCGCAAGCTGCAGGAGAAGGGCAACACGGTGCTCGTCGTCGAGCACGACCGGGACGTGATCGAGATCGCCGACCACGTCGTCGACGTCGGCCCGGGCGCCGGCCCGGACGGCGGCGAGATCCTGTACGAGGGACCGGTCGACGGCCTGCGCAGGGCCGGTACGCCGACCGGCCGGTGCATGAACCGGGAGCTCGACCTCAACCGCAAGCCCCGCCAGGCGACCGGCGTCCTGACCGTCGCCAACGCCACCGCGCACAACCTCCGGGACGTCACGGTCGAGTTCCCGACCGGGGTGTTCACGGTCGTGAGCGGTGTCGCGGGCTCGGGCAAGAGCAGCCTGGTGAACGACGAGCTCCGGCGGCGCTACCCCGAGGTCGTGGCGATCGACCAGAGCCAGCTGTCCGGCAACAGCCGCTCGACCCCGGCGACGTACACGGGACTGATGGACGAGATCCGCACCCTGTTCGCCACGGCCCACGGCGTGAGCCCGTCCCTGTTCAGCGCGAACTCCGACGGCGCCTGCCCGAACTGCCGCGGCCTCGGGTTCGTCACCACCGAGCTGGCGTTCATGGACGACCTGAAGTCGCTGTGCGAGGAGTGCGGCGGCAAGCGGTACACGCAGGACGTGCTCGACTACCAGCTCGACGGACGGAACATCACCGACGTCCTCGACCTGACGGTCGGCGAAGCCGCCGGGGTGTTCGCCAGCGAGGTGATCGAGCGCGTCGTCCGGTCGCTCGGCGACGTCGGCCTCGGCTACCTCAAGCTCGGGCAGCCGCTCACCACGCTGTCCGGCGGCGAGGCCCAGCGGGTCAAGCTCGCCACCGAGCTGCGGACGCCGGCCAAGGTGTACCTGATGGACGAGCCGACCACCGGTCTGCACATGGCCGACGTCGACCAGTTGCTCGGCATCGTCGACCGGCTCGTCGACGCCGGCAGCACGGTGATCGCGATCGAGCACAACCTCGACGTCATCGCCGCCGCCGACTGGATCGTCGACGTCGGCCCCGGGCCCGGCCACCACGGCGGCCGGATCCTCTTCGCGGGCACCCCGGAGGCGCTGCTCGACCACCCGGACTCGGCGACCGCCGAGCACCTCCGCGGTGCCCTTGCCCGCTGAGCCGCGAGACGCGCCCTAACCGAGCCAGCGGTCGACGTTGGCGGTGATGAAGTCGTCGTCGCGCAGATGCGGGTACGCCGCCCAGATGCGGTCGATCTCGGCCATCTGGCCCGGCGACAGGTTCTCGCCCGGGTCGAGACACCAGCGGCCCTCGAGCAGCCCCTGCCGGCGAAGCACCTCGTGAATGCCGGGTACACAGCCGTGGAAGTCGTTCGCCACGTCGAAGACCGCGGAGTTCGCGTCGGTCAGGTCCGGCTCGATCGTCAGCAGCCGGCGCAGGGCTTCGTCGTCACCGGAACGGGCCAGCTCGGCATCGTTCAGTACGTCGACCGCGCCGCGCACCCAGACCGCCCACTGGCCGAGCAGCCCGCCGACGAAGGCGAGGTCCGGTTCGGTGACCCCCGGCGAGCGGAACGACGTGATCAGGTCGAGCACGATGTGGTCGTCGTTCCCCGTGTAGAGCGCGATCCGGTCGGCCCGCCCGGACTCCCGGACGCCGAGCACGACGTCGAGCGTCGCGTACCGGTCGAACGGCGCGACCTTGATCCCGGCGACACAGTCGAGTGCGGCCAGCCGGCGCCAGAAGTCCCGCGACAGCACGCGGCCGCCGACCGCCGGCTGCAGGTAGAAGCCGATCACCGGCAGCACCTCGCCCACGGCCCGGGCCCGGTCCAGCAAGGCGTCCTCACTGTTGTCGCCGGCGTCGTACGGCGTGAGCAGTGCCAGGTGGTACCCCAGCTCGGCCGCCAGCTCAGCCTCCTGAACGGCCTGCGCCGTCGGCCCGGTGATGCCGGCCACCAGGACCGGCGAGTCATCCGGGTACTCGCGGGCGACCTCCGCCGCCAGGCCGAGGACCGGTGCCAGCAGACCGCGACCGGGCTCGTGCAAGGCGAACTGGGTCGTATGGACCGCGACCGCCAGTCCTCCCGCGCCGGCCTCCAGGTAATAGCGGCTCAGCGCGCGCTGGCGTCGTTCGTCCAGGCGGAGGTCCGCGTCGAGCGCCAACGGGTGGGCCGGGATGACGCACCCGTCATGGAAGCGCTTGAGAGCTTCGTCGCTCGTCATCAGAACCTGCCGTCGCGGCGCTGGAACTTGGTCGGCTTGCCGTGCCGCGGCAGACCGGCGCTGACCCACGCCGCGACGTCGTCGATCATCGCGCCCAGCGTCTCGTCGGGGTAGCCGAAGAGCTGGTGGCACTTCGAGGCGTTCGAGAGCAGGGCGGTGGGCAGCTCGGTGCCGGTGACGATCGGGTCCTGCTCGAGAATCTGCCCGAACCGCTCGGCCAGCTGACGCACCGAGACGGTCTCCGGACCGGTCACGTTGAGGACGAACGGCGGGCTGGCCGCGTGGTGCAGCGCGCGCAGCGTCACCTCGTTGGAGTAGCCCTGCCAGACGACGTTGGCGTGACCGGTCGTGACGTCGACCGGCTCGCCGTGCCAGACCGCCGACGCGATGTCGAGCAGTACGCCGTACCGCATCTCGACCGCGTAGTTGAGCCGGATCAACGCGACGGGAGTGCCGTTCCGGTCGCTCGCGTCGGCCAGGATCCGTTCGCGGCCGAGGCACGACATCGCGTACTCGCCGACCGGTTCGAGCGGGGAGTCCTCGACGGCACCCCCGCTGCCGACCGGGACGAACGGGTAGACGTTGCCGGTCGACAAGGCCACGATGCGCGCGTCCGGGAAGCGCGCGGCGACCCGGCCGGGCAGGTAGGTGTTGGTGGCCCAGGTGGCGTGCTCGCGGCCCGCCGTACCGAACTTCGCGCCGACCAGGTACACCACGTTGGCCGCATCCGGGACCGTGGCCAGCTCGGCGTCGGAGGAGATGTCGGCGACGTGCACCTCCGCGCCGGCCGCCCGCAGGGAGTCCGCCAGCCCCGGCTCGGTGAACCGCGAGACCGCGGTGACCTTCGTCGGTACGCCGGCGGCCTCGACCGCCCGCAGGGCGAGCCGGACCAGGCTCGGCCCCAACTTGCCCCCCGCTCCCAGGACGACGAGGTCGCCCTCCAGCTTGCCGATGTCCGCCACGAGTTCCGGACGGGGGACGGACAGCCGCTCCTCGAGCTCAGCCACAGTGCGCACGCATGCTCCTGCCCTGGTAGGTCTAATACCGGGCGACCGTAACTGCCATTACGGCTGTCCGTCAATCCTCGACGACCGGCCGGTCGTAACCGCCGGGACGCGCAGCCGCGCGGTAGCAGGCGTCCCGGAGTGCGCGGACGCTAATATAGGTGCGTGATTCTCTCCCTAGCGGCCAGCCGAAATCCCTGATCATGCCTTCAGCCCACGAGGAGGTCACGGTCGGCGTGATCGGCGCCGAGCAGATCGTCCACCGGACGATGGCCCTGGCCCGCGAGCTCGACAACCCGTCGCTGCGGCTGGTGACCGCGGTGTACGACGACGAGCACGACGCGCACGCCCAGGCGAGCCGGATCGCGTCCCGCGTCGACGTCTGCCTGTTCGCCGGTCCGCTCCCGTACGACATGGCCCTGGCCGCGGGTCAGCTGCCCGTTCCGGCGACGTACGTGCCCTCCGGCGGGCCCGCACTGTTCTCGACCCTGCTCCGCGGGGTGCTGGAGAACGTGTTCGACCCGGCGCGGATCAGCGTCGACACCATCTCGCAGCGCGACCTGCAGCACGCCTACGAGGAGATCGGCGTGAAGGTCGCCGGCGTCCGGCTGACCGAGTACGTCGGCCCGGAGTCGGCGGACAGGTTCTTCGACTTCCACCGCAAGCTGTACGAGCGGGGCAAGACCACCGGTGTCGTCACCACGGTCCCGAGCGTCGAGGCCGCGCTGCGCAAGGCGGACATCCCCTGCCTGCGGATGGCGCCGTCGGCGACGACGATCCGCGACGCGCTGACCACCGCGATCCTGATGGGCAGTGGCGCCAAGCTCGAGGAGTCGCGGATCGTCACGATGATCATCCAGGTCCCAGGCTCGGCGCTGCCGGCCCACGCGAGCCCCAGCAACTACTGGTACCAGGAGCTCAAGCTGTCGCTGCACCGGGAGCTGCTGCGCGACGCCCGGCCGATGGACGCGGCCGTGGTTCCCCGCGACGACCACAGCTTCCTGATCGTGATGACGATGGGGTCGTTGCGCCTGGCCACGAACAACCTGTCGATGGCACCGTTCCTCGGCCGGATCCACGAGGAGCTCGGCATCCTGCTGGAGATCGGCATCGGGCTCGGGCGCTCGACCCGTGAGGCCGAGGTGAACGCCCAGTCGGCGGTCGACAAGGCCGCCGCGGACGGCGGGCGGACCGCGTTCATCGTCGGGCCGCGGGACACCGTGCTGCAGCTCCCGGGCGACCGCTCCCACGTTGCCGAGCGGTCGGCGGCGGCACCGGACACCAAGGGCGCGCAGGTGCTCGTCCGGCTGGCCGAGCGACTGGACGCTCTGGGCGACACCGAGCGCGTCGTCGACGCCGAGAAGGTCGCCGAGCTGCTCGGGGTGACCCTGCGGACCGCCCGGCGGTCGCTGCACACGCTGGTCGACGAAGGGCTCGCCTGGCCGATGCCGCCGTCGCACTCGAGCAAGGTCGGCCGGCCCCCGCGGCCGTACCAGCTCCTGGTCGAGAAACTCCCGCGCTGACGATTGCGGTCAGACCCTAACTCCGATTAGTGCTTGCCATATTCCCGGCTGGTGGGGCAGGGTGGCTGGACGCCGTCCATCGCAGGAGGTCTTGTGCCCGCACGTCATGCCGTAGCAGTCGTGATCGACGATGCCGCGACGCAGCGCAGCCAGGAAGGTGGCGCTGACGCCTGGTGGCTCTACGTCACCGAGGTCCTCGGCCACGCCCGGGTTCCGTTCCGGTCGCTGACGCCGGACGAGGCAGCCACCCCGCCCGACGACGTCGCCGTCCTGGTCTTCGCCGGACCGCCGACGCTCGACCCGGCCGCGAGCCCCGGCTTCGAGCGCTGGGTCCGCGCCGGCGGGACCTTCGTCGTGGTGGGCGACCCGGGTCCGCTCTCGGCCGTCGCCGGGGTCACCGCCGGCGGCACTGTCGACGACGGCCAGGTGACGATCCTCGACAGCCCCGTCTGGTCCTCACGCCCGGACGTCGGCCTGCACGCCGTCGGCGGGGTCCGGCTGACGCCGGGCGAGGACGTCGAGGTGCTCGCGCAGTGGGAGCCCACCGATGAGGCCGGCGCGCATCCGGCCGCCGTACTACGCCGGCTCGACGCGGGGCTTGCGGTGACGCTGGGCATCGACGTCTGGCAGAGCATCGTCCGCATCCAGCAGGGCTACACCGTCGACGCCGACGGCGCGCCCGCGGCCGACGGCACCGCGCCCATCGACGACGGCATCCTCAAGTGCGAGGACGGTATGGCGCTCAGCTTCGAGCACGACCGCGCGATGCCGCCGGGCGAGCCGGAGCTGACCGGCCGGTTCGAGCACACCTATCCCCCGCCGTCCGCCGTACCGATGTTCGACCAGCCGCACGCCGACCTGTGGCGCTCGGTCTTCCTGCAGACCGTGTGGTGGGCCGCCGAGCACGCCGCCGCCGTCGTGCCCTGGCTCGGCTACTGGCCCGCGGGGGTCGCCGCCGTCGCCCACATGTCGCACGACTCCGACGGCAACGTCGACGAGCACGGCCAGGCGGCGCTCGACGCCTTCGCCGCGGCCGACGTCGAGGTCACCTGGTGCCACGTGTTCCCCGGCGGCTACTCGCCGGACATCCTCGCGGCGATCACCGCGGCCGGGCACGAGAACGCGCTGCACTACAACGCGATGGGCGACGCCGACCTCGCCACCTGGGGCTGGCCGCAGATCCGCGCGCAGTACGCCTGGGCCCAGGCCGTGACCGGCACCGAGGACATCGTGTCGAACAAGAACCACTACACCCGCTGGGAGGGCTGGACCGAGTTCTACACCTGGTGCGAACGGCTCGGCCTGCAGATCGACGAGTCGCGCGGGCCCAGCAAGCAGGGCAGTGTCGGCTTCCTGTTCGGTACCGCACACGTGTCGTTCCCGATCGCCGACGCGACGCAGGGCAACCGGTACTTCGACGTCCTCAACCTCCCGTTGCACACCCAGGACCTCGCCTGGGCCGGGCACGAGTCGGTCCGCGACGTGATCCTCGACGGCGCCGAAGCGGTCCACGGCGTCGCCCACTTCCTGTTCCACGGGCCGCACCTGCACCTGCGTCCGCTGACGCGCGCGGCATGCGTCGCGGTGGCCGAAGAGGCCCGGCGGCGCGGCATGCCCTGGTGGACGAGCCGCCAGATCAACACCTGGGAGCGCGGCCGTCGCGGTGTCACGCTGTCCGCGGAGGCCTCTGCCGATCAGGACGGCTGGGTCGTCCGGGCGCAGGCGGCGGACGCGATCCCGAGCGCGTCGGTGCTGCTGTCCCTGCCGGGCCTCGACGCCAACGCGGAGCCGGTGGTCCGCGACGGCAAGGGGTCCGCGCGCGTGGTCACCAGGCACGGCCGGTACTTCGTCGAGCTCGAGGTGGATCTCGTGGCCGGCGACAACAACTGGACCGTGGCACTGTCTCGTTGAGTCCCGACCGGCGCCGAGTTCGGCTCGGCGCCGGTTCTTCTCACCTCAGCTGGTGAAGGCGGCGTGCACCTTCCGGAGCGCCGCCGCGATGTCCGCCACGTCGTCGGCCGTGTAGCGCTCGTTCCACGAGATCACCAGCAGTCCACCCCCGGTGATCAGCTGCTCCGTCCGCGGGCACAACCCCTCGGCGTAGCTCGGGGCCGTTGCCAGGGTCAACGGGTAGCCCGACATGCCGTACGTCCGCTGCTCCGTGAACAGCGGCGTGAGGTACAGCGGCCGCTGGATGTACCCGCCGTTGGCCGGGATCCCTTCGGCCCGGAGCGCCTCGCCGTACCGGTGACCGTTGCTGCCGGCAACTGCCTCGTCGACGAAGACCGGAAACTGCCAGTACGCCGTACCAGCAGCCAGCGCCGCGGTCAGGCCGGCCAGCGGCGCGACAGCCTCGGTCAGGATCTCCGCGCTCTTGCGGCGGTCCTCGACGACGCCGGCCAGCTTGCCGAGCTGGGCCCGCGCGACGGCCGCCTGCAGCTCGGTCATCCGGTAGTTGAGCCCGAGGAAGAGGTGCGTGCGCTCGTCGGTGTCCCGCGGCCAGGCCTTGTCGGCGAACAGCCGGGCCCGGCGGGCCAGCGCGGGATCGGCGGTGATGGTGAGCCCACCGTCCCCGGCCGTGATGTGCTTGGACTGCTGCAGGCTGAAGCAGCCCAGGTGCCCGACGGTGCCGGCCAGGGCGCCGTCCGGCGCGCAGCGCGTCAGGTAAGCCTGGGCGCAGTCCTCGATCAGTAGCAGGCCGTGGGCGTCCGCGATCGCCCGCAGCTCGGCGACCGGCGCCGGGACACCGAAGAGGTGGACGACGATGATCGCCTTGGTGCGCGGCGTGATCAGGGCCCGGACCGCGGCCGGGTCGAGGTTTCCGGTCAGCGGGTCGACATCGGCGAAGACCGGCACCGCGTTCTGCGCGAGGATCGGCAGCACGGTGCCCGCGTCGGACAGGCCGGTGGTGATGATCTCGTCACCCGGGTCGGGATCGACGGCCGCGACCGCCAGGTGCAGCGCCGCCGTACCGGACGACGATGCCACGGCGTGCGGCATCCCGTAGTACTGCGCGAACTCCCGCTCGAGGTCGGCCGTCTCGGTCCCGACGGTGCTGTTGAGCTGTCCGCTGCGGATCACGCGGGTGACGGCGGCCACCTCCTCGTCGCCGAGGGTGCGGCCGGCGGCGCTGCCGACGCTCGGGAACGGCCGGGTCCGGACTGGCGATCCGCCCTGGAGTGCGAGCGGCGCGGATGGTTGCGGCACGAGGACCTCCCAGCAGGTGGTCTCCGCCGGCACTCTCGACCGGCGGAGTTTTCTACAGTAACGTAATCCAAGATCCGGTTGACCGAAATAGATGAGGTGCCGACATGCCCGCGGATTTCCCAGCCCTGGCGATCAACGGCGGCCCGGCGGCCGTGCCGGCCGACGACCCGGCCCCGGAGTGGCCGACGTACGACGACGCCGAGGAGAAGGGACTGCTGGACGTCCTGACCTCGCGGAACTGGGGCAGCACCCACGGCGATGTCGTCGCCACCTTCGAGCGGGAGTTCGCCGACTACCAGCAGGCGGCGCACGGCACCTGCCTGACCAACGGGACGCTGGCCATCTCCGCCGCCCTGCGCGCCGCGGGGGTCGGGGTCGGCGACGAGGTCATCGTGCCGCCGTACACGTTCATCGCGACGGCGTCGGCCGCCCTGTTCATGGGGGCGGTGCCCGTCTTCGCCGACGTCGACCCGCTGACGCACCTGCTCGACCCCGACGCCACCGAGGCGGCTGTCACCGAGCGCACCAAGGCCGTCGTCCCCGTTCACCTGGCCGGGCGGCCCGCCGCGATGGACGCGTTCGTCGCGCTCGGCGCACGGCACGGCCTGACGATCGTCGAGGACGCCGCGCAGGCCATCGGAGCGGCGTACCAGGGCCGGCCGGTCGGCGCGATCGGTGACCTCGGCACGTTCAGCTTCCAGACCAGCAAGAACATGACCGCCGGCGAAGGCGGCGTGGTGCTCACCGACGACGAGACGCTGGCCGCCGCGGTCTACTCCACCGTCAACGTCGGCCGGGTGCGCGGTGGAGGCTGGTACCAGCACGACTCGGTCGGCCTCAACCTGCGCCTCACCGAGTTCCAGGGCGCCGTACTGCGGGCGCAACTCGCCCGCTTCCCTGCCCTGCAAGAGATCCGGGAGCGCAACGCGACGCTGCTGACGACCCTCCTCGGCGACGTCGACGGCCTGCTGCTCGCCCCCGAGGACCCGGCGGTGACCGCCCACGGCCGGCACCTGTTCCTGATGCGGATCCCCGCCCTGGCCGCACCCGGACGACGCGACGCCGCCTTGCGTGCGCTCGCTGCCGAAGGGCTCGCGGAGGTCTCCAGCGGGTACGTGCCGCTGCACCGCAACGGCGCCCTGATTGCCGAGAGCAAGGACATCGCCGGCCGGTTGAGCCAGCCGTACCCGGTCGCGGACTGCCCCAACGCGGACCTCGTGTCGCAGGACACCATCTGGCTGAACCAGCGAACGCTGCTCGGCAGTGAGCAGCGGACGCGGGCGGTCGCGGCCGCCATCGCCAAGGTCGTGGCCGCCGCGGACGACCTGGTGGGAGACGAGTAGGTGGGATCCGCGCGGCCCCGCGTCGGCATCGTCGGGCTCGGCAGCATCGGCCGGACCCACGCCAGAGTGCTGACCCAGTTGTCCGACCAGGCCGTCGTCGTCGCCGTCAGCGGCGGGAGCCCGGCGGTCCTGACCGAGCTCGGCCTGGACGCCGCCGCGCACCTGCCGGCGGACGAGGTGCTGACCCACCCGGACGTGGACCTCGTCGCCATCACGAGTCCGAGTGGCGCCCACGGCCCGCAGGCCCTCGCCGCGTTGTGGGCCGGCAAAGCCGTGGTCGTCGAGAAGCCGCTCGCGGTCGACGCCGCGACGGCCGAGGAGATCGTCCGGCTGGGCGACCAGCGGGGGCTGATGGTCGCTGTCATCGCCCAGCGCCGGCTGGAGTCGCAGAACGTCGCGGTCAAGCGGCTCCTCGACGCCGGCGCCCTCGGCCGCCCGCTCCTCGGCGAGACGTTCGTGCACTGGTACCGCGACGCGGCGTACTACGCGCACGCGGACTGGCGCAGATCGCTTGCGGACGGCGGCGGGTCGCTGATGAACCAGGGCCTGCACAACCTCGACCTCCTCCAGTGGTTCCTCGGCCCGGTCGGCGCGGTCACCGGGCAGTACGCGACGCTGGGGTCCGGCATGGACGCCGAGGACACCACCGTCGCCACCCTGCGGTTCGCGTCGGGCGCTCTCGGGACGGCCGTGACCACGACGGCCACCCGGCCCGGGGATCCGGCGCGGCTCACGATCTTCACCAGTACAGGCGTTCTCGAGATCACCCACACCGAGATCACCCGCTGGGAGTTCGACGGCGTACGACGGCCCGCGCAGGTCTCGGCCGTCGCGGCCGGCTCGTCCGACCCGGCCGCGATCGGCGACGCCGGCCACCTCGACCAGTGGCGCGACATCCTCGGCGCCTGGCGGGACGGCCGCGATCCCGCCGTCACCGGCCACGACGGACTGCGCACCGTGCAGCTGCTGTGCGGGATCTACGAGGCGTGCCGGACCGGGCGCGCCGTCACCCTTCCGGAGCCTCGATGATCCGCCTCGCCCTCGCGGGGACCGCACATCCCCATGTCGACTACGTCCTGTCCGAGCTGCCCCACCAGCCGGACGTCGAGCTCGTCGGAGTCAGCGAGCCGGACCCGGCCGCGGCCGCGCGGTACGCCGCCGGTCTCGGCGTACCGGTGTACGCGTCCCACGAGGAGCTGCCCGACGTCGACGTGATTGCGGTCTGCGGTGAGTACGGCGCCCGGGCGGACGTCGTCGTCGCGGCCCTGCACCGAGGCGCGCACGTGCTGGCCGACAAGCCCTTGTGTACGACGCTCGCCGACCTCGACCGGATCACCGCGGCGGCGCAGGCGGCCGACCGCACGGTGTCGGTCATGTTCGAGAAGCGCGGGTACCCGGTGACCGTCGCCGCCCGGCAATTGGTTGCCGACGGCATCCTCGGCGACCTGGCCCTGGTCGCGTCGACCGGACCGCACAAGCTCAACTACGCGTCCCGGCCGGACTGGTTCTTCGACCGCGCCCGGTACGGCGGGATCCTCGGCGACCTCGCCGTCCACGACATCGACCTCGTCCTGGCGCTGTCCGGCGCGAGCGCCGGAACCGTTGCCGGGCGGGCCGGAAACTGCTCATTGCCGGACCGTCCCGGCTTCTCCGACAACGGCGCGGTCCTGCTCGGGGCCGGCGCCGTGACCGCGACGATCGAGGCGCACTGGATGTGGCCGGCGGCCTCGGCGTACCACGGTCACTACCGGATGCGCCTGACCGGTACGGCGGGCACGGCCGAGCTCGACTGGGCCCGGGGAACGCTCGACGTGGTGACCCACGACCGCGACGTCTGGAGCCCTGCTCTGGGGCGTCCCGTCCGGCCGGCCGAGGAGTTCCTGACAGCGCTGGCCGAGGGCCGCCGCCCGGAGGTCGGCACCGCGGAGAGCCTGGCAGCGACCCGGATCGCGCTGCTGGCCCAACTCAGTGCCGACACCGGCGGGGAACCTCAGACCTGGTAGCTCAGACGTCACGCCGTACGGGAAGTACGGCGTCCAGGAGCTGCTTGGTGTAGTCCTCCTGCGGGCTGCTGAACAGCTCCTCGGTCGCGCTCTCCTCGACGACGCGGCCGTGGTGCATCACCGCGACCCGGTCGGCCAGCCGCTCGACCACCGCGAGGTTGTGCGAGATGAACAGGCAGGTGAGCCCGAGCTTCGCGCGCAGGTCCATGAACAGCTCCAGGATCTGCGCCTGGATCGAGACGTCGAGCGACGACGTCGGCTCGTCGCAGACCAGCAGGTCGGGCTCCAGGGCCAGCGCCCGGGCGATCGCGATCCGTTGCTGCTGGCCACCGGAGAACTGCCGCGGGTACAGGTCCGCGTGCCGCGGGTTGATCCCGACCAGCTCCAGCAGCTCCATGCCCTTGTCCCGGCGTACGGACTTGTCGTCGCGGCCGTGCAGCCGCAACGGTTCGGTCACGTTGGCGATCGCGGTGAAGTGCGGGAGCAGGGAGCCGTACGGGTTCTGGAAGACCATCTGCAGCCGCGGGCGCACCTCCCGCAGCTCCCGCGCCGGGAGCGCGGCCAGGTCCTGGCCGTCGAACAGCACGCGGCCGCTGGTGCAGGCCTGGAGGCCCATCACGATCCGCGCCATCGTCGACTTGCCGCTGCCGCTCTCCCCGACCAGCCCCAGGGTCTCGCCGCGGCGGATGCCGAGACTGACGTCGTCGACGGCGCGGACGTCACCCGCCCGGGTCGAGAAGACCTTCGTGACCGACTCGGCGCGGACCAGCACCGGGCTCGGACTCTGTTCAGGCATCGGACGTCACCTTCCAGCAGGCGGCCTGGCGGCCGGGGCCGATGCTGAGGATCTCCTGCTCGGTGTGGCACCTCGGCCGCTCGGCCCGCGAGCACCGCGGATGGAACGAGCACCCCTCGGGCCTTCGGCTGAGGTCCGGCGGGCTGCCCGGGATCGGCGCGAGCGGCAGGCCGCGCCCACCGACCTCCACACTCGACCCGATCAGCCCGACCGTGTAGGGATGGCGTGGTTCGTCGAGCAGCTCGCGGGTCGGGGCCCGCTCGACCACGCGGCCGGCGTACATCACGACGGCGTCGTCGCAGAACGAGCGCGCGACGCCCAGGTCGTGGGTGATCATGATGATGCCGGTCCCGGACTCCTTCAGCCCGGCCAGCAGCTCGAGGATCTGCCGCTGCACGGTGACGTCGACCGCGGTGGTCGGCTCGTCGGCGATCAGCAGCGCGGGCCGGGTCACCATCGCCATCGCGATCATCGCCCGCTGCCGCATCCCGCCGGACAGCTGGAACGGGTAGGTGCGGATGCGCTTCTCGGGCTCGGGGATGCCGACGTCGCCGAGGGCCTGCACGGCCCGCTTCCGCGCCTCCGCCTTGGTGCACAGGCCGTGCCAGAGCAGGTGCTCGGTCAGCTGACGTTCGAGCGTCAGCGTCGGGTTCATCGCCTCCATCGCGCTCTGGAAGACCATGCCGATCTCGCGGCCGCGGATGCGGCGCATCTCCTTCTCGCTGAGCGTCAGCAGGTCGCGCCCACCGAAGTGCGCCTCGCCACTGGTCACCCGCGCGGTCTTCGGCAGCACGCGCAGCACGCTGCGAACGGTGATGCTCTTGCCGCTGCCGCTCTCCCCGACGATGGCCAGCGCCTGGCCGGGACGGACGTCGAAGGTCACGCCGTCGACCGCGGTCAGCGGCTCCCCGTCGCTGCGCTGGAACGCCGTCCGCAGATTCCGTACGCCGAGCAGCACGTCGTCCCGCCCGGTCATCGCTGCTCCCCACTCGAGTCGAACGCGTCCCGCAGCCCGTCGCCGATCCAGGTGAAGGCGAGCAGGGTGAGGGCGAACAGGACGGCCGGGGCCACCAGCATGTGCGGTGCCGCCAGCAGGTACCGGCTGCCCTCGCTGATCATCGCTCCCCAGGACGGCGTCGGAGGCTGTACGCCGAGCCCGAGCAGCGCCAGGCCGGCCTCGGCGGCGATCGCGGCCGGAATCGCGAAGCTCGTGGTGACGAGGATCGGGCCGATCGCGTTGGGCAGGATGTAGCGGACGGCGATCGTCGCGCCCTTCGCGCCCATCGACCGGGCCGCCTCGACGTACTCGCGCTGTTTCAGCGTCATCACCTGCGCGCGCACCAGGCGCGCCTGGGTGACCCATGAGGCGATGCCGATCGCGACCACCAGCGCGAAGACGCTGCGGCCGAGCACGGTCACCATCACGACGGCGAACAGGTAGCTGGGGAACGCGTACATCACGTCGGTGCCCGCCATCAGCACCGACTCGACCCGCCCGCCGAGGTACCCCGCGGCCAGACCGATGATCAGGGCCAGCGCGAGCGCGGTCAGTTCGGCGCCGAAGGCGACGGTCAGCGCGGTGCGCAGACCGTAGATGAGCCGGCTGAGGATGTCGCGGCCGAGCAGGTCGGTGCCCAGCAGGTGCCCGTCGAAGCCCGGCCCGGCCAGCTTGTTCGCGACGTCGGTCTCGCCGTAGCCGTACGGCGCGATCAGTGGCGCCGCGAGTGCCACCACGACCAGCAGCGCGGCGAAGATCAGGCTGCCGAACGCCAGCCGGTGCTGCCGGAACCTGCCCCAGGCCCGGGCCCACGGCCCGCGGGCGCGGGTCGCCTGGGGCCCGGCGGCCGCCACGACCGGCTCCTCGACAGTGTTGCCGATGGCAACTTCTGCGGCCTTGCCGCCGTCAATGTCCGTGATGGGACCCACCTCCTTCGCTGCGAATGCGGGGATCGAGAACGCCGTACACCAGATCGACCACCAGGTTCGTGACCATCAGGATCAGCGCGAAGAACAGCGCGGTGCCCATCAGCAACGGCATGTCCCGGCTGGCCGCCGCGTTCGCGAAGTACAGGCCGAGCCCGGGGATGCGCAGCAGCGCCTCGACGAAGACCGTGCCGGTCATCAGGGCCGCCAGCAACGGTCCGACGACGGTGACCAGCGGGATCAGGGAGTTGCGCAGAACGTGCCGCACGATCACGGTCCGCGGCGGACCGCCCTTGGCCAGCGCCGCCGTGACGTACTCCTCGCGCAGGGTCTCGAGCATGCTCGACCGTACGTACCGCGCCAGCACGGCGGCCGGCCCGAGACTCAGTGCCAGGACGGGTAGCACCAGGTTGGCCGGCCCGCTCCAGCCTCCGGACGGCAGCCATTTCAGCGTCGCGGAGAACAGCAGGATCAGGAACGCCGCGGTGAGGTAGCTCGGCAGCGCGTGGCCCAGGGTGACCAGGAACATCGTGCCGTGGTCGGTCTTGGAGTTGTGCCGCAGCGCCGCGAACACACCGATCGGCACCGCGATCAGCAACGCCAGCACCACCGCGATCAGGGCCAGCGTGGCCGAGACCGGGAAGGCCTCGGCGATGATGTCCTGCACGTCCCGGCTCGCGTACTTGTACGACGGGCCGAAGTCCCACTGCAGCGCGCCCTTCATGAAGATCAGGTACTGCTTCCACATCGGTACGTCGTCGCCGTACCTCGACGCCAGCTCGCCGACCACCGACTCGGTCCCGACGCCGCCGAAGTTGGTCGCTCCGCTGTTCACCCGTTGCAGGTCCGCGAAGTTGCCCGGGGCAAGTTGCAGCAGGGTGAAGGTGAGCACCGAGACCGCGAGCAGCGACAGGACCAGCCGGACTATCCTCTTGCCGAGGTACGCGGCGAATCCCACTCTCAGCTCCCTACGCCCATCGACTTGAAGTAGAAGTAGTCCGGGTAGGCCCGCAGCTTCAGGCCTTGGACCTTGGGCTTGACCGCGTGGTACAGGCTCTGCCAGAGCACCGGGAGGTAGAGGTACTCCTCCTCGCGCAGCTTGGCCGCCTGTTTGTAGAGGTCGATCCGCTTCTTGTCATCCGGCTCACCGGCCGCCTTGGTGACCAGTGACGCCATCTCCTTCGCGGCCGGTGAGGACTGGCCGTCCAGGATCGTCTGCAACTGCGCCGACCGCTCGGCGGGCTTGAGGTCCTTGTTCTGCTGGATCGCCTGGTACTTCTGCCACTGGTCGCTCGGCAGGCTGAGCTCCTGGACGTTCTTCGGCGACCAGAGCGAGCCGACCATCGTGGGCCAGGTCGGCAGTCCGGCGAACGTGCCGTAGTAGTAGCCGATGTAGTCGCCCTTCTGGACCGCCCACCGGCGTTCGACGTACACGCCGGACTCGACGTGGTCGAGGCTCGCCTTGATGCCCAGCTGCTTGGTCCAGACGTCGATGATGGCGTCCGCGAGCGTGGTGTCGGTGACGCCGATCAGGATGCGGACCGGCGGCAGCCCCTGCCCGTTGGGGTAGCCGGCCGCGGCCAGCAGGGCCTTGGCCTCGGCGACGTTCTCCTTGATGGCGATGCTGTCGTCCCAGCCCGCGGTCCGGCTGGTGACGAGCGAGACGCCAGGCTCCTGGCCGGGTGAGACGCCGGCCAGGGTCTTGCGGTCCAGGGCCAATGAGAGAGCCTTGCGAACCCGTACGTCGTCCAGGGCCTTGTGCTGGCTGCGCAGCTTGGCCAGGTACAGGATGCTGTAGTTCTCGGTCTGCTGCAGCTCCTTCGACAGGTTCGCGTCCTTCTGGAAGCGCAGGACGTCGGCGCCGGTGACCTGGGTCAGGTCGGTCTCGCCGTTCTCGTACGACACGGTCGCCGTCGCGGCCGCGCTCGGCTCGACGAGGTTGACCTGGATGCGGCTGAGCTTCACCTTGTCGCGGTCCCAGTAGTTCTCGTTCGGGACCAGGACCAGCCGGGAGTTCGCCACCCACTCGGTCACCGTGAACGGCCCGTTGGAGACGAAGTTCGGCGGGTTCTGCCAGTCCTTGGGCTTGCTCTCGACCAGGTTCATCGGCAGCGGCAGCAGCGCCGGGTGGGTCAGCGCGAGCAGGAAGTCGGGGTTCGGGTTGGCCAGCGTCAGGACCAGCTCACGATCGCCGGTCGCCTTGACCCCGACTTGCGCCCAGTCCGTCAGGACGCCGGACAGGAACTGCTCGCCGCCCTTGATGGCGGTCGTCGTCTGGTAGCTGTTGGCGCCGAGCGTCGTCCCGCCGGCCGACGACGCGGCCGGGGTGAAGAGCCGCTTGTACGAGCGCTCGAAGTCCGACGCCACCACCGGATCGCCGTTCGACCACTTCGCGTTGTCGCGCAGCGTGAAGGTGTAGGTGAGCCGGTCGTCGGACAGCTTCCACTCACTGGCGACCCCGGGCACCACGTCGTCGCCCTTGTCGTTCTGGACGACCAGGCCCTCCGAGATGCCCCGGCTCAGGATCCACATGCCGTTGGTGATCAGCTGCGGGTCCAGCACCTCGACGGGGACGTAGTCGATCGTCAGCTGCTGCTGACCGGCCACCGCCTCGTTCCCGTCGCTGCCGAACAGCCCGCAGCCGCTGAGCGCCGAGGTCCCGCCCAGCGCCAGCGTGGTCAGGCCCGACAGCCGCAAGAAGTCCCTCCGCGACGGGCCGGCCGGTGGCACCGAGATCGAAGTCACGCGCTTACCCATCTGCGGTGCCCGCCTTTCTGACGTCCGGAACTCGACTTATGGTCGTGACCGTAGAACGCGGAGAGCGCGCTGTCAACGACTTCCGGGAACAGCTTTCCAACTTCGGGGCGCACTGTTGTGGCAACTCGCTTGTCCGTAATACAGTCGCTGGCCATGCGCATCGGCGTCGTCGATCTCGACACCTCCCACCCGGCAGCCTTCCTGCCGCTCCTGCGACAGCGCGGCCACGAGGTGGTCGCCGTGTACGGCGGTCAGACCGTGGTCGACGACGACTACACCCGCGGGTACGCCGCGGAGCACGGACTGTCGGTCGTCGACGACCCCGAGGAGCTGGTCGGCGCGGTCGACGCCGTGTTCATCCACAGCGTCGACTGGGACAAGCACCTGGTCCGCGCCCGGCCCTTCGCCGAGGCCGGAGTCCCGATCCATCTCTGCAAGCCGTTCGCCGGCCGCGCCGCCGACCTGCGCGAGCTGATCCGCTGGGCGGACTCCGGCGTGCGCCTGAGCGGCGGCTCGGCGCTGCGCTGGTCGGCCGCCGTCGCCGACTGGCAGGAGACCGGTCACGAGGTGGTGACCGCGTACGCCGCGACGTACGGCCATCCGCTCGACTACGGGATCCATGCCTACTCGTTGCTGTCCGGACTACTGGGTCCGGATGTGGAGGCGGCCCGGTCGCTCGACGACGAGGGCCGGCGGGTGGAGCTGCGCTGGCGCGACGGACGCACCGCGGTGGTCGCCGTGGCGCCGGCCGGGACCGGCGGGTACGGATTCTTCGCGACGCTCGTCCACGGCGGCGGGGTTCACCACGTCGAGGCCGGCGGGACCGACCTCTACGCCCGGTTCATCGACGTCACCGTCGGCCATCTGAGCGGCGAGCGCGACCAGCCGGTCAGCTTCGCCGAGCTGGTCGAGCCGGAGCTCGCGGTGATCGCCGGGCTGGCCTCGGCCAAGCACGGCGGGAGCTGGATCGCGCTCCACGACGATCCGCGGATCGACGACGTGGCGTTCGACGGGCAGGCCTTCGCGGCGTCGTACCGGGTCACCCGGCGGAAGGCACTCGGGCTGAGTTAAGCCCAGAGCTGGCCTTCGAGGCGGTCCTCGGCCTCGTCGATGGTGCCTTCGTAGGCACCGGTCGACAGGTACTTCCAGCCGCCGTCGGCGACCACGAACGCGATGTCGGCCTGCTCGCCGTCACGCACGCACTTGGCCGCCTGGCCGAGCGCGGCGTGCAGGATCGCGCCGGTCGAGATGCCGGCGAAGATCCCCTCGTTGTCGAGCAGCTCACGCACCCGCCGGACGGCGTCGCGCGGACCGACCGAGAAGCGGCCGTCGATCAGCGTCGCGTCGTACAGCTCGGGCACGAAACCCTCGTCGAGGTTGCGCAGGCCGTAGACGAGCTCGCCGTAGCGCGGCTCGGCGGCGACGATCCGCACCTCGGGCTTGTGCTCGCGGAAGAACTTGCCCGCGCCCATCAGTGTGCCGGTGGTGCCGAGCCCGGCGACGAAGTGGGTGATCGACGGCAGGTCGGTGAAGATCTCGCGCGCGGTGCCGTCGTAGTGCGCCATCGCGTTCGAGGGATTGCCGTACTGGTAGAGCATCACCCAGTCCGGGTGTTCCTCGGCGACCTGCTTGGCGACCCGGACCGCTTCGTTCGATCCGCCCGCGGCGGGCGAGGAGATGATCTCGACGCCCCACATCCGCAGGATCTGGCGGCGCTCCTCGGACGTGTTCTCCGGCATCACGCAGACCATCCGGTAGCCGCGCAGCTTGGCCGCCATCGCCAGCGAGATGCCGGTGTTGCCCGAGGTCGGTTCGAGGATCGTGTTGCCCGGCCGGAGCCGGCCGTCCTTCTCGGCGTCCAGCAGCATCCGCAGCGCCGCCCGGTCCTTGATCGAGCCGGTCGGGTTGTGGTCCTCGAGCTTGGCCCACAGCCGGACGTCGGCCGACGGCGAGAGCTTCGGGAGCCCGACCAGCGGCGTACCGCCGACGGAGTCGAGCAGGCTGTCGAAACGCATCGGGGTCAGCCGCCGGCGACGGCCGGCAGTACGACGACGACGTCGCCGTCCTTGACGCCGGTGGTCAGCCCGCCGGTGAAGCGCACGTCCTCGTCGTTCACGTACACGTTGACGAACCGCCGCAGCTCCTCGGGCTCGCCCTCGACGATCCGCTCCTTCAGGCCCGGGTGGGCGCCGTTCACGTTGTCGATGAACTCGGCCAGCGTGCTGCCGTCGCCGTTCACCGCCTTCTCG
This sequence comes from Kribbella italica, assembly GCF_014205135.1. Lineage (NCBI taxonomy): Bacteria > Bacillati > Actinomycetota > Actinomycetes > Propionibacteriales > Kribbellaceae > Kribbella > Kribbella italica. Next base: position 8,572,383 of record NZ_JACHMY010000001.1, on the reverse strand, counting down.
CCTCCCGTGTAGGTCCGCAGAATGGTCGGGACGCGAAGCTCGATCGCCATCTCAGTTGTCTCCTGGTTCGGTGTAGTCCGCCACGATCTTCACTTCTTCCTCGGTGACCGCGCCGTCGATGATCCGGTAGGACCGGAACTCGACCGGGCCGTCGTACGACGCCCGGTCCGCGCCGTCGCGGGTGGAGACCAGCACGTAGTGCGCGTTCGGTTCCTGCGCGAGGTCGATGTCGGTCCGCGACGGGTAGGCCTGGGTCGCGGTGTGCGAGTGGTAGATCACCACCGGCTCCTCGTCGCGCTCGTCCATCTCCCGGTAGAGCCGGAACAGGTCCCCGGAGTCGAACTCGTAGAACGTCGGCGACATCGCCGCGTTCAGCATCGGAACGAACCGGCTCGGCCGGTCCGACCCCTCCGGCCCCGCGACCACACCACACGCCTCGTCCGGATGATCCTTCCGCGCGTGCGCCACGATCGCGTCGTAGGTCGCCTGGTCGATGGTGAGCACGGTTCCACGATACGGAGCGCGCCCGGGGCTCCCGGCCAACCCGGGATCCCGTCCAGCATGTGGACTACCAGCGGCCGTGAACCTGGGTGCGGATGAGGTCGTCGTACGTCGCTTGCACGGTGGCGAGCTGGTCGGCGCTGAGCGGCGCAAGGGACGCGGCGCCGATGTTGCCGGCGACCTGGTCGGGGTTGCGGGCGCCGGGGATGACGACCGACACGCCGGGCTGGTCGATGATCCAGCGCAGCGCGAACTGGGCCATCGTCGCGCCGGCCGGGACCTCCGGGCGGAGGCGCTGGACCGCTTCCAGGCCGGTCGTGAACTCGACGCCGGAGAACGTCTCGCCGACGTCGAAGGCCTCGCCCTGGCGGTTGTAGGTGCGGTGGTCGTCGGCGCCGAACGTCGTGTTCTCGTCGTACTTGCCGGACAGCAGACCGCTGGCCAGCGGGACGCGGGCGATGATCCCGACCCCGGCCTCCGCCGCGGCCGGCAGGACCTCGTCGAGCGGCTTCAGGCGGAAGGCGTTCAGGATGATCTGCACCGACGCCACGTTCGGCCGGGCGATCGCGGTCAGCGCCTCGGCGCAGGTCTCAACGCTCACGCCGTACGCCGCGATCCGCTTCTCGGCGACCAGCTCGTCGAGCGCGTCGAACACCGCGTCGGTGGAGTAGACCGAGGTCGGCGGGCAGTGCAGCTGGACCAGGTCGATCGTCTCGACGTCCAGGTTCTCGCGGGACCGGTCGTTCCAGGCGCGGAAGTTGTCCAGCGTGTAGTTCTCGGGCTTCTGCTCGACCCGGCGACCCATCTTGCTGGCGACGGTCAGGCCGTCGTACTCCTTGAGCACCTGCCCGACCAGCCGCTCGCTCCGCCCGTCGCCGTACACGTCGGCGGTGTCGATGAACGTGACGCCACCGTCCACAGCAGCCCGCAGTACGCCGAGCGCCGCGTCCTCGCCGACCTCACCCCAGTCGGCTCCCAACTGCCAGGCCCCCAGCCCGACCACGCCGACATCCCGCCCCGTACGACCCAGCGTCCGCTTCTCCATGCCGCCAACACTAGGCGCCCGCCCCCGAGCAACCCACCGCAATGCCCCTCCCCGACCACCAACCGCACTTTGAGCACGACCCAGTCACATTTCCACCGCCCCGACGACTGACCGGTGCACAAAGTGCGTCTCTGCTGACGACCGCGCCTCGGCGGCCCGGCGGTGACGCCGCTGCCGAGAACGGCACTTTGTGCACCGGCCAGTCGTCGTAGGGCCGGAAACGTGGTTGAGCCGTGCTCAAAGTGGGTCCGGAGACTGGCGACGGAACCTGGCGGAGTAGCGCGAGGCCGGGGCAGCGCAGGGCGGCGGGGTGATGCGCGGTGCAGCGGGGCGAGGCGGCGGGTGATGGGCGGTACGGCGGGCGGAACGTGGCGGGTGGGGTGTGCGGCGGCGGGCGGGTCAGCGCATGTTGTGCAGCAGCGCCGACTGCAGGTAGCCCAGCCAGTCGTACAGGTCGTACGTGAGCCGGCGTGGGTCGTCGTCGGGGAGCTTCTCCCAGACGGCGTAGTCGTCGTCCTCCTTGATGTCCAGGCGGGTGCCGATCGCCAGCCGGAGGTCGTTGAGCGCGCGCAGCCAGGCGAGCTGGTCGTCGGGCTCGAGCGGGATGCCGTCCTCGGCGGACTCGTCCTCCAGCGCGGTCAGGACGCGCTTGGCGTCGTTGGCCTTGCCGTCGCGCAGGCCGCGCTCGGTGAACCGGCGGAACTCGGCCGCGGCCATGTCGTCACCGGAGTACGCGTTCGGCAGCAAGCGCTGCAGTACGACGTCCTCCGGCGGCGCGGTCGGCCCGTCGGAGTCGAGCAGCGCGGCCAGCGGGTCGTCACCGGCGGCGGTGGCGCGCGGCGGCATCCCGTCGTACAGGAGCTCGACCAGGTTGCGCAGGAGGTTGGACAGGATGTCCGCCTCGTGCTCGGCGAAGCTGACGACGACGGTCTTGCGGCGTTTGCGGAACCGGGTCACGACTTCTCACAGGTGGCCCACAGGCCGTAGGTGTGCATGGCTTCGACGTCGCGTTCCATCGCCTCGCGGTTGCCGTTGGACACGGCCGACTTGCCCTCCTCGTGGACCTGCCTCATCAGCTTCTCCGACTTCTGCTTGGAGTAGCCGAAGTAGGTCTGGAAGACGAACGTGACGTAGTCCATCAGGTTCACCGGGTCGTTCCAGACGATCGTCACCCACGGTGGGCTCAGCTCGATCGCCTCGTCGACTTCGGGGCTGGCGAGCTCGCTCGGTGCGGTGGTCACGGGCCCATTCTCTCCACTACGGGTTCTCGTCTCACAATAGGCTGCCCTTGTGACTAGCACCGGGACCAGCTCAGTGGAGCCTACGACCGCCCTGCTCACCGACCACTACGAGCTCACCATGCTGCAGGCCGCGCTGGCCGACGGCACGGCGCACCGCCGGTCGGTCTTCGAGTTGTTCGCCCGCCGGCTGCCCGACGGGCGCCGGTACGGCGTGGTGGCGGGCGTGAACCGTCTGCTCGACGCGCTGGAGCGGTTCCGCTTCGACGCGGCGACGGTCGAGTTCCTCCGGGAGCGGGGTGTCGTGGACCAGGCGACCTGCGACTGGCTGGCCGGCTACCGCTTCAGCGGGGACATCTCCGGCTACGCCGACGGCGAAATCTTCTTCCCGGGCTCGCCGGTGCTGGTCGTCGAGTCGTCGTTCGCCGAGGCCGTGCTGCTGGAAACCGTGTTCCTGTCGATCCTGAACCACGACTCGGCGGTCGCCTCGGCGGCGTCGCGGATGACCTGGTGGGCCGGCGGCCGGCCGTGCATCGAGATGGGCTCGCGGCGTACCCACGAGGAGGCCGCGGTCGCGTCCGCGCTGGCGGCGTACATCGCGGGCTTCGCGACCACCTCGAACCTGGAGGCCGCGCGGCGCTTCGGCATCCCGAGTGCCGGTACGGCGGCGCACTCGTTCACGCTGCTGCACGACACCGAGCGGGACGCGTTCGTCTCGCAGGTCGACGCGCTCGGCAAGGGCACGACGCTGCTGGTCGACACGTACGACCTGACCGAGGCGGTCAGGACAGCGATCGAGGTGACCGGGACGGAGCTGGGCGCCGTACGGCTGGACTCCGGCGACCTCCCGTCGCTGGCCGGCCAGGTCCGCGAGCAGCTGGACGCGCTCGGCGCGACGAAGACGCGGATCATCGTGACGAGCGACCTCGACGAGTACCAGATCGCCGCCCTCGCGCCTGCGTCCGTCGACGGGTACGGCGTGGGCACGTCCCTGGTCACCGGCAGCGGCTACCCGACCTGCGGATTCGTCTACAAACTCGTCGCCCGCGAGGACGGCGACGGCACGATGGTCCCGGTCGCGAAGAAGAGCCCCGACAAGATCTCGATCGGCGGCCGCAAGTACGCGCTGCGCCGCCGCAACCGCCTGGGCGTCGCCGAGGCCGAGGTGATCGGCGTCGGTGAGGCCCCCGTCGACGACGGCGACGACCGCGTCCTGCTCAGGTCCCTCGTCGAGTCCGGCAAGATCGTCGGCCGCACCACCCCCGAGGAGTCCCAGGCCCACCACCTCAAGGTCCGCGACGAACTCCCCCGCAGCGCCAGCCAACTCAGCCGGGGCGAACCGGCGATCCCGACGGACTACACGGGCGACCTGAACACCCGCAACCCGTACGCACCCCGCAGCACGATGTGAGGACGGTGCACGTCCCAGGTCTGACCGCCGACGGCAACGCACCGGCGCGGGTCCCGACCGTGTTTCGGCCTTGACAGATCCCGGGCGTCGCTCGACGCTGTGAGCGGACAGTGGTCGAAGCGCTTCGACCACTAGTGCGACCGAGGAGGCAGCCATCGTCACGATCGCCGATGTCGCGCGGCACGCCGGCGTGGCCGCCAGCACCGTGTCCTACGTGCTCAGCGGCAAGCGGTCGATCTCGTCCGAGACGCGCGACCGGGTGCAGGAGGCCGTTCAGGCGCTGGGCTACCGGCCCAACGCGAGCGCCCGCGCGCTGGCCTCGAACCGCTCCAACGTCCTCGCCCTGGTGATTCCGCTGCGAGCCGGTATGCACGTCCCGGTCCTGATGCAGTTCGCGACAGCTGTCGTGACCACCGCACGCCGCTTCGACCACGACGTACTGCTGCTGACCGCCGACGAGGGACGATCCGGACTCGAGCGGGTCTCGCAGAGCGCGCTCGTCGACGCGCTCGTGGTGATGGACGTCGAGCTGCACGACGAGCGGGTGCCCTTGCTGCGGGAGCTGCCGATGCCGTCGGTGCTGATCGGGATCCCGGCCGACACCGACGGCCTGACCTGTATCGACCTGGACTTCTTCGCGGCCGCCGAGCAGTGTGTCGACCACCTGACCGACCTGGGTCACCACAGCATCGCCTTGCTGGGGACGCCATCGGCCGTCTACGCCCGGCAGACCGGCTTCGCGCACCGCACGCTGGCCGGCTTCCGGGCCGCGACCGAACGCCGCGGCGTCGTCGGCATCGAGACCCCCTGCGAACCGGCCTTCGACGCGGTGCTCGGCACCGTCGGTGAGCTGCTCGAGGCGCATCCCGGGATCACCGGCCTGGTGGTGCAGAACGAGCCGATCATCGGCCCGCTGCTGGACGTCCTGCGCCGGCTGGGCCGCCGCGTCCCCGAGGACATGTCGCTGATGGCGATCTGCGCCGACGACGTGGCCGAGCGGCACGTTCCGCAGCTGTCGTCGGTCACGCTGCCCACCGAGGAGATCGGTCAGCAGGCGGTCGAGGCGCTGATCGGCAAACTCGAAGGCAGCGGAACGTCGACGGTCACCTTGGTGCCCGCGCGACTCACCGCCCGCGCGAGCACCTGCGCCGCTCCGGAGACTCAGTCGGACCGGACCACCGCCTGACCGCCGGCGGGAAGGACGAGCTGTCCACGCACCTCCGTGCCGGACAGCAGGTCCAGCCCATCAGCCGGTACGACGGCCTCCGCGTCCCCGTGGTTGAGCAGAAAGTCCCACGTCGTCCCGTTCGCCTCACGCCGTACCAGCTCGACTCCCGCGGGCAGGCCGGGCAGCTCGATGCCCGCTGCCCGCATCGCCTGCTCCAGCAGAGTCCGGTACGCCTCGTCGTCGAGCTGAGTGGAGACGTACCAGGCGACGCCCTCGCCGTACGCGTTCCGTGTGACGGCCGGCGATCCGTCCAGCACTCCACCGGCGTACCGGTCGATCACCTCGGCTCCGGTGAGCTGCACGTCCTCGCTCCACACCCGCCCCTGCCCGCCGGACGCGAGCCGTACCTCGGCGACCGGATGGAACTCCTCGACCTGGACTCCGAGCAGCCCGGCGAAGGCGCCGGGGTAGCCGTCCGGCCAGACCTGCGCGTCCTCGTTCACGATCCCGCTGAAGCACGTGACCAGGACGTGTCCACCGCCCTCGACGTAGCGCGCGATCGAGGCCGCCGCCTCGGCCGGGACCAGGTACAGGCTCGGCACCACGACCAGCCGGTACGACGTCAGGTCGGCCGCGGGCCCCGGCAGATCGACCCCGACCCCAGCGGCCCACACCTGCCGGTGCGCCGCCTGCACGGCCGCGAGATAGTCGAGCTCGGCGGACGGCAGGTGGGTCGCCTGCATCGCCCACCAGGACTCCACGTCCCACAGGATCGCGACCTCGGCCCGCACCGCGCCGGCCCCGGTCTCGGCGAGCCGCGGCAACATCTTGCCTAGAGCAACCACTTCACGGAACCTGCGGGTCCCGGGGCCGGAGTGCGGGACCAGCGCGGAGTGCCACATCTCGGCGCCGCCGCGCGACGCGCGCCACTGGAAGAACAGCGCACCCTTCGATCCACGGGCGACGTGCGCCAGACTGTGCCGGGTCATCCGCCCCGGTTCCTTGGTGTGCAACCGGGTCTCGACGTTCACTGACCCGGCCGCCTGTTCCATCAGCAACCAGGGCCGGCCACCCGCCCACCACCGCGCGAGGTCCGCCGCGAACGCGGTCTGCTCCTCCGCGCCGAGGCCCGCATCACCCGGATAGTGGTCGATCGCGACCAGGTCCACCTCGGCGGCCCAGCGGGCGTGGTCGACCGGCACCCAGGCGCCGAAGACGAAGTTGGTGGTCACCGGAAGGTCCGGAGTGAACCCGCGCAGGATCGCCTTCTGCTCCTGGTAGGCGGCGAGCAGCTCGTCCGACCAGAACCGCCGGAAGTCCAGCGCCTGCGTCGGATTCACCAGGTACTGCGTGGCACGCGGCGGCCGGATCTCCTCCCAGCTCGAGTACCCCTGGCTCCAGAACGCCGTCGTCCAGGCCTCGTTCAGCCGGCCGAGGTTTCCGTACCGTTCCCGCAGCCAGCGCCGGAACGACGAGGCCGCGTGGTCGCAGTGGCAGACGGTGCCGTACTCGTTGTGCACGTGCCACATCGCCAACGCCGGATGCCCCGCGTACCGCTCGCCCAGCGCCCGCGCGATCCCCACGGCCGCCTCCCGGTACGCCGGGGCACAAGCGCAGTACGTGTCTCGGCTACCGTGCGACAACCGGACGCCGTCCGCGTTCACCGGCAACGCGTCGGGATGCCGCAGGCTGAACCACGGCGGGGGCGAGGCGGTCGGCGTGGCCAGGTCGACCTGCACGCCACCGTCGGCGAGCAGGTCCATCACCTGGTCGAGCCAGCCGAACTCGTACCGCCCGGGCTCGGGCTCCAGGCTGGACCAGGCGAAGACACCGACGGTCGCCAGATTGACACCAGCCCGACGCATCAGCGCGACGTCGTCCTTCCAGACATCCGGCGTCCACTGCTCGGGGTTGTAGTCGCCGCCGAAGTACAACCCCGTCATACCGGTTCTCCGGACCGGAAGTGCCTGCGCTCGATCGTCATCTCGTTCCGCCCTAGCCCTTGACCGCGCCGATGATGACGCCCTTGGTGAAGTGTTTCTGGATGAACGGGTAGACCAGCAGCACCGGGATCACGGCGAGCACCACGATGGCCATCTTGATCGCCAGGCTCGGAGCCGGCGCCAGGCCGAGCGCGGGCGAGGCGGTGACTCCCCCGGCGCCGCTGGGCAGCACCTGGGCCTGAACGATGTACGTCCGCAGTACCAGCTGCAGCGGCCACTTGGAGTTGTCGTTGAGGTAGAGCAGCGCGGTGAAGAACGAGTTCCAGTAGCCGACCGCGTAGAACAGGCCGACCACCGCGACCACCGCCTTCGACAACGGCAGCACGATCCGGGCCAGCACGGCGAACTCACCGGCGCCGTCGATCCGCGCGCTGTCGATCAGCTCGGTCGGGATCCCCATGAAGAACGCCCGCATGACGATCAGGTTGAACGCCGAGATCGCGGTCGGCAGGATCAGCGAGGCATAGCTGTCGATCAGGCCCAGCGAGCTCACCAGCAGGTAGCTCGGGATGATGCCCGGCCCGAACAGGAACGTGAGCAGTACGACGAACAGCAACGGCCGGTGCCACAGCGATCCCGGCCGGGACAGCCCGTACGCCGCGAGCACGGTGATCAGCAGGCTGAACGCCGTACCGACGGTCGTGATGACAGTGCTGATCACCAGGGCCCGGGTGACCACGCCACCCGACAGCAGCTGGACGTACGCGGCCAGGGTCAGCTCCCGGGGGACGACGACCAGTCCGCCCGCGCGGGTCACCGCTTCGGTCGAGGAAAGGCTGGTGACGACCACGACGTACAGCGGGAAGGCGATGATCAGGAAGACCAGCGCCAGCACGACCGGCTTGCCCAGCCGGCCGATCAGGGTCGGCTCCTCCTCCCAGATCGGTCGGTCCGGGTGGCGCGCCGGCCGGGACAACGGCTTGACGGCATGTGAGCTCATGAGCGCGAATACACCCCCTGCTCGCCCACCAGATGGGCGAACTTGTTGGCGGCCAGCACCAGCACCAGGCCGACCAGTCCCTTGAACAACCCGGCGGCCGCGCCGTAGCCGAAGTCTCCGACCAGCAGGCCCTCGAAGTAGACGTAGGTGTCCAGCACCTCGGCCGCGCCGGCGCCGACGGCCTGGCGTTGCAGGATGAACTGCTCGAAGCCGACGGTGAGCGCGTCGCCCAGCCGCAGGATGAGCAGCAGCACGATGACCGGACGCAGACCTGGCAGCGTGATGTGCCACAACCGGCGCCACCGGTTCGCGCCATCGGCCGCGGCGGCCTCGTAGAGCGCCGGATTGATGGTGCTCAGCGCGGCGAGGAACACGATCATGCCCCAGCCCGCGTCCTTCCAGACCGCCTGGACGGTGACCAGCAGGATGAAGCTGTCAGGATTCGTCATCAGGTCGACGGCCTGGAAACCGTTGGCGCGCAGGCTCTGGGCGAGCAGGCCGGCGCCGCCGATCATTTGCTGGAACAGCGACACGACCAGCACCCAGGAGAAGAAGTGCGGCAGGTAGACCACACCCTGGATGAAGGTTCGCACCCGCACGGACAGCACGCTGTTCAGCAGCAGCGCCAGCAGGATCGGGATCGGGAAGAAGAACACCAGCTGGAAGGCGGTGATCGTCAACGTGTTGGCCAGCGCCGACCAGAACGCGCCGTCGCCGAACATCCGGCTGAAGTTGGCCAGTCCGGTGAACTCGCTGTCGCGGATCCCGACGTACGGCGAGTAGTCCTGGAACGCGATCACGTTGCCGAGCGTCGGCAGGTAGTGGAAGAGCAGCAGCAGGACGATCACCGGCGCCACCATCAGCAGCAGCGGCCAGTCGCGCCGCAGCCGCAGCCGCCAGTGCGGCCGGGACCGGCGCGGGACGGGGGCCGGAGTCTGGTGCGGAGCGGTCGGCGTCCGCACCTCATCGACCGTTGTCACTGAGTACCTTCGCGTAGAAGTCGCGACCCTCGTCACCACCGCCGGACCGCCAGGCCTCGACCGCCGCCTTCAGCTCCGAGACCGGCCGGCGACCCCGGAAGATGTCCTGCAGCTTGTCGTCGAAGGGCTGGTTCAGCCCGGCCAGCTTGGACGGAGCCTCGACCCGGATGCCCTCGAACGGGTTCTTGTCGAACCGCTTGCAGGACTCGTTCTGCCAGGTGTTCATCGCCTCCACGTAGCCCGGGTACTGGCTCTGGGTGATCGCGTCCGGCCGGCCGCCCAGGAAGATGTAGGTGTTGGCGACCTCTTTGGTCCCCAGCGCGGTGAGCTTGGGAGCGCCCGAACTCTCCTTGGTGTAGTGCTTGCCCTCCTCGCCGTACGCGGCCAACTGGTACTCCTCGGTGCCGAACGGCGCGGCCGTGTAGTTGAGCACCCCGAGCAGCTCCTTGATCCGCTCCTGTCCGAGTCCCTTCTTCACGAACGTGAAGATGCCCGCCGGGTCACCGGCCCAGACGATCGCTTCCCCGCCGTCGTGCGCGAACGGCATCACCGCCTGCATGTCGAACGCCGGGTTCAGCGGCAACTGCCGCTGCAGCGCCTCGGCCCACGAGCCAGGGCCGTCCTGGTAGACCAGGATCTGGCCGCCCTCGAACAACGGCTTCTGGTCCGCGGCGGCGTTGCCGACCACGGTGGGGTGCACGTAGCCCGACTGGAACAGCGTCCGGGTGAACGCCACGGCCTCCTCGAACTCGGGCGTCTCGATCTTGTGCACCAGCTTGCCGCTGGAGTCCTTGCGCCAGTTGGCCGGGGCCCGGAAGGCCCGCGCCATCTCGTCGATGATCGAGCCGAACGCCCACCGGCCCGCCTTGGCGTCGGTCAGCTCCTTGCCCAGGGCAAGTACATCGGCCGTGGTCTTCGGCGGCTCCGCGCCCAGCTTCGTGAACAGGTCCTTGCGGTAGTACAGCGCCCAGGGCAGGCCGTTGCCCGGGAACGGCACGGCCTTCAGCTGGGAGTTCCACACGCCGTACGCCCAGGCCCGGGTCGGCAGGTTCGCGAGCATCGGGTACGCCGCCGCCTTGTCGCCGGCCAGATACGGGGTGAGATCCTCGAAGAGCTTGTCCGCCGCCTGCCCGAACCGGGTCTGCCCGGAGATCTCCCAGCCCGGGATGCAGAGCAGCTCCGGCACGTTGCCGGCCGCCAGCACCGGGCCGAGCTTGTCGCCGTACTCGTTGCCGTTGACAACGTTGAAGCGCACCGGTGCACCGATCCGCTCGTTGTTCGCGTCGAAGTAGGAGTTGTTGCCCAGGCCGGGCGGCAGCGGGCCCCACAACGGGGTCATCGCGCTGACCTCCTTGCCACTGGTGACCGCCTTGTCCGGCACCGCCCGCTTCAGCTCGGCCGGGTACGCCGTGAATCCCGGCGACGCGCCGTTGCTGCCCGGCAGGTCCGGCTTGACGGCTTCGTAGGCGATGTACGCCGGCAGCAGCGCGGACAGCTTGTCCTCGGTCTCGGCCCGGCCGCTGGTCGACGAGCCGCTGCCGTCGTTCGAGCAGGCGGTGAGGGCGGTGCCGCCGGTCGCGACGGCCGCCCCGGCGCCGAGCAGGGAGAGAAAGGTCCGGCGGCTGGTCGAGCCGCCTGCGGGTGCGATCACGGTGGGATCCCTTCCGGCGGGGAACGGGTGGCCGTTCCGGGGTAGAATTAGTTGGGCTAGTAGCCAAACAAATTAGCTCAGGACCGATCGGGCCACAAGGTGTAGAACTGACCCAGGCGCACCCACCGCGCGCCGACCGAGCCGAAGAGGACGGACCTTGACCCCTCACACCGCGGACCACACCGACGTCCGCGCCACCAACCTCGCCGCCGTGCTCGGCCACCTCCGCGCCGACGCGCCCTGCTCGCGCGCCGCGATCGCCACCGGCACCGGGCTGAACAAGGCCACCGTGACCAGCATCGTCGCCGACCTGATCACCCGGCGGCTGGCCCGCGAGACCGAGCAGACCCAGAACCACGTCGGCCGGCCGGCCACCTTGCTGGTGCTCGACGGCTCGGCGTACGCCGCGATCGGGATGGAGGTCGGCCTCCGGGGGCTGACCGCGATCGCCTACGACTCCGCCGGTGGACAGCTGCTGCGCTGGCACCGGTCCGGGCCGGGCGTGGGCGCGACCCCGGCCAAGACGATCGCCGCACTGGCCGCTTTGGCCCGCCGCGCGATCTCGGCGGTGCACGCCTCGGGCCGCGACGTGCTCGGGCTCACCGTCGGCGTACCGGCGCTGGTCGACCGCGACGGGACCGTCGTCCTGGCGGCCGGGCTCGGCTGGCGTGACGTGCCGTTACGCCAGGACCTGGTCACGGCGCTCGGCCGCCCGGCGTTCCCGGTGATGGTGGACAACGACGCGAACCTCGGCGCCCTGGCCGAGCACCGGTACGGCGCGTTCGCCGGCACCGCGGACCTGATCCAGTTGTCCGGCGACACCGGTGTCGGAGCGGGCGTGATCAGCGACGGCCGGCCGCTGCGCGGAGGTCACGGGTACGCCGGTGAGATCGGGCACCTGCGGATCCAGCCGGACGGGCCGTTGTGCGGGTGCGGCCGCCGCGGATGCCTGGAGGCGATGGCCTCGCTGCCGGCCATCCTGGCCCGGCTCGATCAGGCCGACGGGCCGGAGACCGATCCACAACTGCGGACCGACCAGCTGGTCCGGCGCGCCGAGGACGGCGACACGGCGACGCTGAAGACCCTCACCGAGGTCGGGGGCCTGCTCGGCCAGGGCATCTCCGTCCTGGTCGACCTACTCGATCCCGAGCTCGTCGTCCTCGGCGGTTCGTACGCGGCGCTCGGCCGCTGGCTGGCGCCGGCCATCGAGCAGGAGCTGACCGACGGCGCGCTGGTCGCGGTCAACGGGCGCTGCCAGGTCGTGGTGTCGGCCTTCGGCCACGACGCCCCGTCGATCGGCGCCGTCGCCCGCTCCCTGGACCGCCTCGACTCGGGCCACCTGCCGGCCCCACCCGTTCACCCCCAGCCGTAACGTCCGAGGAACCGCGATGCGTCCGAAGAACCCGAGGTTATAGCGCACCCCTCTTCGGACGCATCGCGGTTCTTCGGACGCTGCGGTTCGGTCGCGCGGGCCGGGCCGAGATCTTGACCGTCCGCCCCGGGGGTGCGACGCTCTCAGACACCCTTGATCGAAGCGCTTCGATGAATGCTTCCGACAGACGTGCACGTCCTTCGTTCGTCGAAGCGCTTCGACCGCCGTCCGTCGGCAGACGGCCCAACGCCCCGGAGCCCGATTGCGATGAACACCTCCCCACCCGGTACGCCGTCCAGCGCTGTCCCGCCCGCGTTCCGGGACCCGGCCCGCAAACTGCCGGAGCGGGTCGGCGACCTGCTCGACCGGCTGACGCTCACCGAGAAACTGGGGCTCCTCCATCAGCACCAGGGCGCTGTCCCGCGGCTGGGGCTGGCGCCGTTCCGGACCGGGACCGAGGCCCTGCACGGCGTCTCCTGGCTCGGACCGGCCACGGTGTTCCCGCAAGCGATCGGTCTCGCCGCCAGCTGGAACACCGAGCTGATCGAGGCCGTCGGCTCCGCGGTCGGTGACGAGGTGCGGGCGTTCCACCACCGCGATCCCGCCGCGGTCGGCCTCAACGTCTGGGCCCCGGTGGTGAACCCGCTGCGCGATCCACGCTGGGGCCGCAACGAGGAGGGCTACTCCGAGGATCCCTGGCTCACCGGCGAGCTGGCGGTCGCCTACGGCCGGGGCCTGACCGGAACCGCGCCGGGTCCGTTGAAGACCGCGCCGACCCTGAAGCATTTTCTTGCCTACAACAACGAGACGGACCGGTGCACGACTTCGAGCAACCTGCCGCCGCGGGTGCTGCACGACTACGAGCTGCCGGCCTTCCGGGCTCCGATCGAGGCCGGCGCGGCCGTCGCGGTGATGCCGTCGTACAACCTGGTGAACGGACGGCCCGCCCATCTGAGCCCGCTGATCAACGACGTTCTGCGGGGCTGGACCGAGGACGACCTGCTGGTCGTGAGCGACGCCGGCGCACCCGCGAACCTGGTCGGGCTCCAGGGCTACCACGCGGACGGCCCGTCGGCGTACGCCGCGGCCCTGACGGCGGGGATCGACAGCTTCACGCAGGACGACGACAACGCCGGCCCGTCGGTGCAGCACCTGACCGCCGCGCTGGAGCGGCGTCTTCTCACCGAGGCCGACGTCGACGAGGCCGTTCGGCATGCGCTGGCGGTGCGGTTCCGCCTGGGTGAGTTCGACCCGCCCGAGCTCGATCCGTACGCGGACCTCGGCGAAGCCGTCATCGGCTGTCCGGCGCACCGGCAATTGGCCCAGGAGGCCGCCCGGCAGTCGATCGTGCTGCTGAAGCACGAGTGCCACCTGCTGCCGCTGGACTCCGCGACCACCCGCCGGGTGGCGATCGTCGGGCCGCTGGCCGACACCCTGTACGAGGACTGGTACTCCGGCACGCTGCCGTACCGGGTCACTGCCCGCGACGGCCTGGTCGAACGCCTCGGGGCCGATGCGGTCGACTTCTGCGAAGGTGCCGACCGGATCGAGCTGCGCACGCCCGGCGGCTGCCTGAGCGCAGGCGAGGACGGCGTGCTGGGGCTCGGGCCGGCCGGCGGCTTCGACCTCTTCGACTGGGGTGGTGGCGCCTGGACGCTGCGATCGACACAGACCGGGTCGTTCGTCACGGTGACCGGCAGCGGTTCCCTGCGGGCCGACCATCCCGGCCCGAGCAGCTGGGTGGTGAACGAGACCTTCGAGCTGCTGTTCGCCACCGAGACGAACGTGATCCTGCGGCACCGCGCCGGTGACCGGTACGTGGTCGTGAACGCCGACGGGTCGGTCACCGCGACCGCCGACGACGCGAGCTCGGCGACCACCTTCGCACTGGAGACGCTGGTCGACGGCACCGCCGAGGCGGCCACGCTCGCGGCCCGGGCGGACGTCGCAATCGTTGTCACAGGCAACCATCCGTTGGTGAACGGGCGCGAGACCGAGGATCGAACGTCGCTGGACCTCCCGGCCGGCCAGGAGCGCCTGGTCCGGGCGGTCCAGGCCGCCAACACCCGCACGGTCCTGGTGATGTCCAGCAGCTACCCGTTCTCGGTGGAGTGGGCAGACCAGCAGCTCCCAGCGGTGCTGTGGTCGGCCCACGGCGGCCAGGAGTACGGCCGGGCGCTGGCGGACGTCCTGTTCGGCGACGCGGATCCGGCCGGACGGCTGCCACAGACCTGGTACCGGTCGGCCGCGGACCTGCCCGATCTGCTCGACTACGACATCGTCGCGACCGATGCGACGTACCTGTACTACCGGGGAACGCCGCTGTACCCGTTCGGCCACGGCCTGAGCTACGCCACCTTCGCGTACTCCGACCTGCGGCTCAGTTCCACGTCCGTGCCGTCCGACGGCGAGCTCCTGGTGAGCCTGACCGTCACCAACACCAGCTCCCGCGCCGGCCAGGAAGTAGTGCAGCTGTACACCCACCAGCAGCGGTCCCGGACGAAGCAGCCGTTGCGGCAGCTGCGCGACTTCCGGCGGATCTCCCTGGCGGGCGGCGAAAGCGTCGAGGTCGAGTTCGCACTGCCGGCACCGGACCTCGCGTCCTTCGACGTCACCAGGAACCGGCGCTGCGTCGAAACGGCCAGGTACAACGTCCTGGTCGGGCGATCCTGCACCGACACCCGGCTGACGGCCTCCTTCGACGTGCACGGCGAGCGCATCCCGCCGCGGGATGTCAGTGCCGGGCCACTGGCCGCGACGGCGTTCGACGAGTACTGCGCGATCACGCTGACCGACACGACGCCCGTCCGCGGCGACGCCGTACGGTCGCTGGAAGCCGGTGCGTGGCTGCTCTTCGAGGACACCGCCCTCGCCGCCGGAATCGGCCGCTGCACCGCGACGGTCGCGTCGGAGCAGCCGGGGCCGGCGTCACTCGAGCTCAGGCTCGACGACCCGCTGCACGGGATGCTGCTCGGCGTTGTCGACGTACCACTGACCGGTCACCGCCACACCTGGACCGACGTCGACGTCTCCCTCGCCGCGGCCGACGGCGTCAGAGCCTTGTACGTCGTCTTCTCCAGCGCGGCGATCTCGCTGGAGAAGCTGACGTTCACGCCCTAGACAACGGTGACGGTGAACCGGTCGCAGGTGCCCTCGAGCACCCGGGCGACCGGCCGCCCGTCGGTCAGGGTCACCTCGATCGTCGCAACCGTCGCGCCGCCCGGACCGGGAAGGCCGATCCGCCGCGACTGCCCTTCCGACGGGGCGAACCACCGCAGCTCGACGCCGTCGGCCCAGTCGTAGTCCGGGCGGTCGTCCACCGCACCGACCGCGATCACGGCCCCTTCCCGGACCAGCACCGGCAGGCTGTCGAACCCGTGCGTCTCGGTCACCCAGCGGCTGCCGGCCACTCGCTCGCCGGTCAGCAGGTGCGTCCAGTTCCCGTCGGGAAGGTAGAAGCGCACCTCGCCGTCCTGGCTCATCACCGGCGCCACCAGCAGGTCGGGGCCCAGCATGTACTGGCGCTCGAGATAGGCGACACCGGGGTCGGCCGGGAATTCCAGCACCATCGGCCGCATCATCGGCGTACCGGCGGTGTGAGCCTCCTCGGCGGCAGCCGCCAGGTACGGCATCAGGGACAGCTTCAGCTTGGTGAACTTGCGCAGTACGCCGACAGCTTCCTCGTCGAAGGCCCACGGCACCCGGTACGAGCTCGATCCGTGCAGCCGGGAGTGTGACGACAGCAGGCCGAACGGCACCCACCGCTTGAACACCGCGGCGTCCGGGGTCCCTTCGAAGCCACCGATGTCATGACTCCAGTAACCGAATCCCGACGACGCCAGCGAGAGCCCGCCGCGCAGGGACTCGGCCATCGCTTCGAAGGTCGACTCGCAGTCGCCACCCCAGTGGACCGGGAACTGCTGGCCGCCGACCGTCGCCGAGCGGGCGAACAGGACGGCGTCGCCGTCGCCGCGCTGCTCGGTCAGCAGGTCGAAGACCGCTCGGTTGTAGAGGTGCGGGTAGTAGTTGTGCATCCGGCCGGGGTCCGAGCCGTCGAACCAGACCACGTCCTCGGCCGGGATCCGTTCGCCGAAGTCGGTCTTGAAACAATCGACGCCGAGGTCGGTCAGCACCTGCAGCTTGGACCGGAACCAGGCCGTCGCCGCCGGGTTGGTGAAGTCCACGATCGCCATTCCGGCCTGCCACAGGTCCCACTGCCAGACCGAACCGTCGGGCCGCTTCAGCAGGTAGCCGAGCCGTCGGCCCTCCTCGAACAGCACCGACCGCTGGGCGATGTACGGGTTGATCCACAGACTCACCCGCAGCCCGCGGTCCTTCAGCCGGCGCACCATCCCGGCCTATCGGGGAACGCGACCGGGTCCCAGAGAAAGTCGCACCAGTGGAACTGGCGCATCCAGAAGCAGTCGAAGTGGAAGACGCTCAGCGGCAGGTCGCGCGACGCCATCCCCTCGACGAAGCTGCTCGTCGTCTCCTCGGTGTAGTCGGTGGTGAACGAGGTCGAGAGCCACAGGCCCATCGACCAGGCCGGCACCCGGGCCGGGCGCCCGGTGAGTGCGGTGTAGCGACGCAGGACGTCCTTCGGTTCCGGGCCGCCGATCACGAAGTACGTCAGCTGCTGGCCCTCGACGCTGAACTGGTTGCGGGAGACGACCTCCGAACCGACCTCGAACGACACGTGCGCCGGCGTGTCCACCAGTACGCCGTACCCGGCACTGCTCAGGTAGAAGGGCACGTTCTTGTACGCCTGCTCGCTGGACGTCCCGCCGTCGGCGTTCCAGATGTCGACGACCTGGCCGTTCTTCACCAACGGGCCGAACCGCTCGCCGAGGCCGTACACCGTCTCTCCGACTCCGAGGGCCAGCTGCTCGTGCAGGTACTGCCGCCCTTGCTGGTCGGTGATCAGCCCGACGCTGCGGGCGCTGGAGTCGGTGAGTGCCTTGCCGTCACGCTCGAAGCGCAGGTTCCACGGGCCCTCCAGCCGGACCACGGCGGTGAGGTCACCGCTGGTCAACCGCGCCGTCTCCTGATCGATCTCGACCTTCACCGGATGGTCGTCGCCGGTCGCCAGCCCGAACGCCGGCCGGGCCGGCAGCCCACCGCTGTGGTGCTCGATCGTCACACCGATGACGTCGGGCGCGGGCGAGCTGAGGGTGACGGTGAACAACGGCTGGTTCAACGTGTCGCCCCGGCCGGCGATCTGCTTGGCCGGCGCGTAGACGACGAGGGATCGTTCGGTCGCCTCCACGCTCTCGACCGCGGCCGGACGCAACCGGGTCAGCCCCGGCCGCAACTGCCAGTAGCCGTCAGTGAACTTCATCGACTGCCTCTCTGCCTGGCCGCGGCTCGGCCGCGCAGCCGATTGTCGAAGCGTTTCGACAAACCGTAGGAGAGCGCTCCGGCGGCGTCAATGCCCCGCCCGCTCAGCGGGCAGAAGGCAGGCCGGTCATCCGCGCGGCAGGTAGGTGCTCAGGTAGTCGTTGCGGAACTTGCCGTCGGGGTCGTGGCGGGCCGCCAGGGCGATGAAGTCCGGGACCTTCGGGTAGCACGTCGCGAGGGTGGCCGCGTTGGCGGTGAAGACCTTGCCCCAGTGGGGGCGGGCGCCCAGGGGCAGGAGTGCGTTCTCGAGGGCCTCGACGACCGGGCGGACCGCTGTTTCGTCCTGGATCCAGGTGAAGTGGAAGGCGACGGTGTCGCGGCCCTGGCTCGGGCTGAGCCAGAGGGTGTCGGCGGCGATCGTGCGCAGCTCGGAGACCTGGATGACGGAGGCCATTTCGTTGCCCAGAGCACGCATTTGGTCGATCGCGGCGGCGGCCTGGGTGCGCGGGACGAAGTACTCCGACTGCAGCTCCTCGCCGTTCGACGGTGTGAACTCCAGGCGGAAGTGTGGGAGCCGCGCGTTCCACGGGCCGGGGACGCCGCCTTGCTGGGTGGCGAAATCAGCCGGCATCGTCTTGATCGGGTGCCGTGCGCCGTCCGCCAGGCGGGCGCCGAGCCATTCGGGGTCGAGGGAGATCTGCTTGGCCTTGCGCCACACCATCACCTCCGGATCGACCCAGTCGGTGAACGCGCTCACGCTGTACGCGCTCGCGAACACCTCGTCGAACGACGAGCCCAGCCGCTCGACCGGCAGGCCGTCGTACACCACCTGACTGATCTCGTACGACGGCTCGACCGCGAGCGTGAGATGCGTCGTCACACCCAGCGCCCCGAGCGCGATGATCGCCCCGTCGAAGTCGTCGTCCGACCGGTCGAGCGACACCAGCGCCCCGTCCGCGCCGACGAACTCGATCCGTACGACGGCCGACGCGAGCGTCCCGTTCGTGTCACCCGAACCGTGCGTCCCCGTCGAGCAGGCGCCCGCGACCGAGATGTGCGGCAGCGAACCGAGGTTGTGCAGCGCGAGCCCGTCGGCCTGGAGCGCGGCCGTCACCTCGCCGTACCGGAGTCCGCCGGCGACCCGCACGCTGCGCCGGTCGGCCGCGATCTCGATCGTCTTCGGCAGGTCGAGCACCGAGACCAGCGTGCCCGCGGTGTCGGCGATCCGGTTGAACGAGTGGCCGGTGCCGAGCACGCGGACCCGCTCGCTGCCGCCGACCAGTTCCTGCAGCTCCTCCACCGACCGCGGCCGCCGCAGGTCCTGCGCGGAGAACGTGATGTTGCCTGCCCAGTTCTTCATCCGGTTCCTCTCGCCGAGATCCACCCCGAGCCTTCCACACCCGATCCCGGCAAGTTTCCGTCACCGGCGGCGAGCCAGCACGAGCCGACCAGCACCGTCCATGGTTTGATACGAGCGCTCGCATCCGCCGGTGATCAAGGAGACACGTAGCGTGGCACCCCCTCGGCGCTGGTTGCTGATCGCGGGGGCCTGCGCGGTGACCCTGGTCGCGACCTACCTGCTCGCCGTCCGCACGGCCACCGGTCAGGAGCTGGAGAACGCCGCCCTGCGCGGCGCCGACGACTCCGCGAACCGCAGCGAGTTCGTTGCCGCGAACAACGCTCTCGACCAGATCACCCTCTACTCGCTGATCGGCGCCTGCGTGCTGATCGGCCTGATCGGGCTGCTGCGCCGCCGGCTCGACCTCGCGGTCGCCGCGGTCGGCGTGATCTTCGCCGGCCAGGTCGTCACCCAGGGGCTCAAGCGCTTCCTGCTGGTCCGCCCCGAGCTGGTCGACGTCACCGGCGACTTCAAGGGCAACAGCCTGCCGAGCGGCCACACCACGATCGCGATGACCGTGCTGTTCGCCGCGCTGATCGTGGTCCCGTACCGGTGGCGCGGCGTCGCGATGTTCTTCACGCTGACCTGGGCGACCGGGATCGGCGCCTACACGCTGACCGCGAAGTGGCACCGGCTCTCCGACACGATCGCCGCCGACGCGGTCGCGCTCGGCCTGGCCTGCCTGGCGTCGTGGTGGCTCGCGCGCCGCGGCGCGGTTCAGCCGTACGACGGCAAGCGGCACCCCCTCCGCGTCGCCTTCGTCGTCCTCATCTGCTTGTACGTCGCCGCGTGGCTCGTACTCGGCGGCATCCTGTGGGGTGGCCCGCTGGTCGCCGAAGGCCTGCAGCAGGCGGTCGCCGAGAGCCAGTGGCCGCTCTACCTCGGCGCCGGGGCGCTGGCGTCGGCCGGGTCGGCGATCAGCGCGCTGATCTTCTGGGCCAGCTGGCGCCGCCTCGAGATCCCGCCCGTACGGCGGCCGGCCGCGGCCGTCGTACCGGAGAGTGTGCGGGCGCGCGGATGATCTTCGGGTTCGGCATCGCGGCGTTCTGGTTCGTGCTGTTCGTGGTCAGCTTCCTGCGCGACCGGCGGGTGCTGCGCAACGGCATCTACCTGGTCCTGACCGTGCTGTTCGCCGGGATCGGCACGGTCTTCGCGCTGGCCGAGATCAACGACCGGGCCGCCAGCCTGCTGATCGCGCTCGTGCTGCTGGGGCTCCCGCTGACCATCGTCGTGCTCGCGTTCGCCCTGGTCGGCAACGGGGTCGTCATGCTGCGCCGCGAGGGCCGCCGGCCGGCGAACCTGCTGTCGCTGGCGGCCGGTGCCGGGTTCTTCGCCTTCGTCGTGTTCACCCTGATCGTGCAGCAGACCGGCTCGTCGTTCCTGGCCGCCGTGAACACCGCCCTGCTCGGCGTGATCGGCTACGTCTCGTTCCTGTTCGTCTGCTTCCTGGCGTACGCGTTCGTCTACGCCAGGATCCGCTTCTTCCGCCGGCCCGACTTCGTCGTCGTCCTCGGTTCGGGCCTGCGCGGCCGCCGGGTCCCGCCGCTGCTCGCGAGCCGGCTCGACAAGGCGCAGACGGTCTGGCAGAAGGAACGCGACAAGGGCCGGACGCCGCTGCTGATCACCTCGGGCGGCCAGGGTCCCGGCGAGGAGGTCGCCGAGGCGGTCGCGATGGCCGACTACCTGGTCGACCACGGCGTACCGGCGGACGCCGTCCTGCGGGAGGACCGGTCGACGACGACGTTCGAGAACCTCACCTTCAGCGCCACGCTCATGGCGGAGCGGAAGCCGAAGTACCGCTGCCTGATCGTCACCAACAACTTCCACGCCCTGCGCGCCGCCTTCACCGCCCGCAAGGCCGACGTCAACGGCCAGGTCCTCGGCTCCCCCACCGCGTTGTACTTCTGGCCCAGCGCCACGATCCGCGAGTTCATCGCCGTCCTGGCCGACCACAAGCTCGCCAACGGCATCATCATCGGCCTGATCCTCCTGAGCTCCTTCGCCCGGCTGTTCTGAGTTCGTTAGGGTGAACGGGTGAGTCTTACCTCTGGTGGTCCGCGGCGTGAGGATTTCTTCAAGGTTCCCGGCAAGGGGGCCGGTGCCCCGGTGAAGCCCGGGGAGAAGGCGCCGGTGGACCGGACGGCCGCGTTGTCGGTGGGCGCGTTCCAGCCGGTGATCGCGGCGGTGCCGATGCCTCGGCGGTTGTTCGAGCACGAGGCGGAGCGGGCGGCGGCCCTCGCGGCGGGCTCGGACGGTGAGCGCGAGCTGAAGAACGTGGTCGCGGACCTGGACGTCGCCCTCACGACCGCCGTCCTACTGCTACGGGGTGTCGAGCACGCGAAAGCGCGGGAGCGGGTCGTCGAGGCGGTGCCGGTACTGGTCGACACGGCGGAGTACAAGCCGCTGGATGCCGCGGCCGGCTTCCTCGATCTCGACGGCGAGGACGTGGTCGAGATCGTCGACGAGCTGACCGACCGCGGGTACGCCGGGCCGACGGAAGAGGCGATCGCGCAGGCGGAGGAGTTGCGCGAGCAGCTTCGGCAGGTCGACCACGAGCAACTCGACGCCTTTCTCGACTCGGCGCTGCGGATCGTCGTCCTGGTGTCGATCGCGGGTGCCGCGGCGCCCCTCGGTGCGTTGACCGAAGGCGACCCGAAGCTCGCCGAGGCGGCGAAGGCCGGCGTCGTCGGGCTGGCCGCGGTCGCCCTGCAGGAGTTGCGGAACAGCAAGTACGAGAAGGTCGAAACCGACGAGGTCGCGGACCTGACGACAGGGCTGACTCCGCCGGTCAGGTGAGCATCGTCACCGCGGCGATGATGCCGGCCAGCACGATCAGGATCCGGAGCAGCGTCGGCGGGAGCACGCGGCCGAGGTGGGCGCCGGTGTAGCCGCCGACGACCGAGCCGATCGCGAGCAGGCCGACCGCGGTGTAGTCGAGGTCGGCGACGAAGACGAAGATCAGGCCGGCGACGATGTTCGCCGCCAGCACGGCCAGCGTCTTGAGCGCGTTGACGATGCGGAGCTCGAGGTCCAGGCCGAGGCCGAGCACGGCCATCATCATCACGCCGGAGCCGGCACCGAAGTAACCGCCGTACACGCCGGTCAGCGCGGCGAAGAAGGTCGTCAGCGGCGACATCTTCGTCCGGGGTGCGACCTCGTCGGGCTGGCGGGAGCGCAACCACTTGGAGATCGTCGGGGTCGCGCCGACCAGCAGGCAGGTGAACAGGATCAGCCAGGGCACGATCGCCTCGAAGACGCCGGGCGGCAGGGCGAGCAGCAGGACGGCGCCGCCGATCGAGCCGAACGCGCAGGTCGCGACGACCAGCCAGGTGACAGCGGGTTGCTCTTTCAGTTCACGGCGATAGCCCAGCGATCCGCCGAGGCCGGCGGGGATGAGCCCGACGGTGTTCGACGCGTTGGCGACCACCGGCGGGATGCCGAGGGCGATCAGGACGGGGAAACTCACCAGCGAGGCGACCCCGACGGTCGACGTGAGCAGCCCGGCGCCGAGCCCGGCAGCGATGACGATCAGATGCTCGGCGCCCGTCACGACTGCTCGACCCGTTGGTCGGCGGTCCCGCGGTCCTGCTCACGCAGCAGCGCGACGTCGCTGACCAGCATCACGTGCTCGTGCATCGCCTGCGCCGCGGCGGCCGGATCGCCCGCGATGATCGCCTCCGCGACCTTGCGGTGCCCGGCCAGCGAGTCCTTCGGCCGGCCGGGCTGCGACAGCGACTCGATCCGCGTCTCCCGGATCAGGTCGTGGATCGCCGCCATCATCTGCCCCAGCAGCTCCGACCGGGCCGCCGTGGTCACCGCGCCGTGGAACTGCTCGTCCGCCTCGACACCGCGCCCGCCGGCCGCGATGTCGCGCTCCATCGCGGCCAACGCCGCCTGGATCGCGACCACATCAGCATCAGTACGCCGTACGGCGGCCAAGGCCGCGAGCTTCGACTCCAGCGCGTCCCGCGCCTCGATGATCTCCGGCAACCGGTCGGCGTGCGCCCGGATCGCCTCGATCACCGGCGCGGTCCGGGCCCGCTCGGTCAGCACCGTCCCGTCCCCGTGCCGTACGACGACCACGCCGATCACCTCCAGCGCGACCAGCGCCTGGCTCAGCGTCGCCCGGCTCACCCCGAGCCGGACGGCAAGCTCACGCTCGGGCGGCAGCCGATCACCGGCCCTCAGCCCGTTCTCCGCGATCCACCCGGTGAGCTGCTCGGCGACCTGCTCGTAGAGGCGGGTCCGCAGAACGGGACGGGGAAAGCGCGGCGAGTCGTCCATGAGAACCAATGTATTGACAACCGGCTCACTGAGCTATTGGCTAGGCCACTGAGCCAACTGTGATTGTGATCTCGTTGCCCCACATTTTTGGAGAGAACACGATGGGTCCCGAATGGGTAGCGATCCTGGCGCTGGTCGCCTTGTTCGTGATCGGCACGCTGCTGCCGATCAACATGGGAGCGCTCGCGTACGTCGCGGCGTGGCTGGTCGGCATGTTCTCGCTCGACCTGAGCGAGAAGGAGATTCTCGGCGGGGTCAGCGGTGACCTGATCCTGACGCTGATCGGCGTCACCTACCTGTTCGCGATCGCCAAGAACAACGGCACCGTGGACCTGATCGTCAGATCGGCGGTCCGCGCGGTCGGCGGCCGGGTCGCGCTGATCCCGTGGGTGATGTTCGCGGTGACCGCGCTGCTGACCGCGATCGGCGCCGCCAGCCCGGCCGCCTGCGCGATCATCGGCCCGATCGCGCTCGGCTTCGCCGCCCGGTACAAGATCAACCCGCTGATGATGGGCATGTTCGTCGTGCACGGCGCCCAGGGCGGCGGGTTCTCCCCGATCAGCATCTACGGCACGATCACCAACTCGGTGATGGAGGACAACAACCTGCCGTCGAGCGAGATGACGGTGTTCCTGGCCAGCCTGGCCGTCAACCTGGTGATGGCGGCGATCCTGTTCGTGCTGTTCGGCGGCCGCCGGCTGATGGCCCAGCGGGTCGACCCCGACGACGACTCGTTGACCGAAGACCTCCATCGTGGCGGTGCGACGGTGCCGGCGCGCGGCCAGGGCGCGTCCGCCCCGACCGGTACGCAGGCGCTCGGCGTACGGCGGGACCAGGTGCTCACGCTGGTCGCGTTCGTCGGGGTCGCCGTGGTCGCGCTGGCCTTCGACAAGAACATCGGCTTCGTCGCGATCACCGCCGCGGTGATCCTCGCGATGCTGGCGCCGAAGGAGCACAAGGACGCGGTCAAGCAGATCGCCTGGCCCACCGTCCTGCTGGTGGCCGGCGTCAGCACGTACGCCGCGATCCTGACCGAGGCCGGTTCGCCGGAGTTCGTCGGGAACTGGGCGGCCGGGCTGGGCGCGGTCGCGATCGGCGCGCTGGTGCTCTGCTACGTCGGCGGGGTGGTGTCGGCGTTCGCGTCGTCGACCGCGCTGCTGCCGGTGATCATCCCGATCGCCGTCCCGCTGATCGCGAACGGCGGCATCAGCGCCGGCCTGTTCGTCGCCGCGCTGGCGATCGCGTCGACGATCGTCGATGTCAGCCCCTTCTCGACCAACGGCGCCCTGATGCTGGCGAACAGGCCGGACACGATCAGCGAACCCGCGTACTACAAGCAGATCCTGACCTACAGCATGATCGTCGTCCTGGCCGGTCCGCTGCTGGTCTGGGCCGCGCTGGTCCTGCCGGGATGGTGAGCCGATGAGTGGCCCGCTGGACGGCGTACTGGTGGTCGATCTGTCGCGGGCGCTGGCCGGGCCGCACGCGACGATGATGCTCGGTGATCTCGGCGCGCGGGTGATCAAGGTCGAGGCGCCGGGGCGGGGCGACGACACCCGCGGGTGGGGACCGCCGTTCGCCGGTGACGAGTCGACGTACTTCCTGTCGGCGAACCGGAACAAGGAGTCGATCGCCCTCGATCTGAAGGATCCCGCAGATCGGGAGGTGCTGCTGCGGCTGGTCGACCGGGCCGACGTACTGGTCGAGAACTTCCGGACCGGGGTGCTGGAGCGGCTCGGGCTCGGCCTGGAATCGTTGCAGGCCAGGAATCCGCGGCTGATTGCGCTGTCCATCACCGGGTTCGGGCACGACGGGCCGGAGGGTGGGCGCGCGGGGTACGACCAGATCGCGCAGGGTGAGGCCGGGTTGATGTCGCTGACCGGGTCCGGGCCTGCGGATCCGCAGCGAGTCGGGGTGCCGATCGGGGATCTGCTCGCGGGGATGTACGGCGCGTACGGCGTACTGGCGGCTTTGCGGGAGCGGGACCTGACCGGGGTCGGTCAGGTGGTGCGGACCTCATTGCTGGCGGCGGTGGTCGGGGTGCACGCGTTCCAAGGGACGCGGTACACGGTGGCCGGGGAGGTTGGAGTCGCCCAGGGCAATCATCATCCGTCGATCGCGCCGTACGGGTTGTTCCACTGCGCTGACGGTTCGGTGCAGATCGCGGTCGGGAGTGAGGGCCTGTGGCAACGATTGGTCACGGCGTTCGGGTTGGACGAGACGGGGCTGGAGACGAACGCGTTGCGGGTGGCCGATCGGGGCCGGGTGATCGCGGTGGTCGAAGGGGCGTTTGCCGAGTGGTCCGCGGAGCGGTTGCTGGCTCGGCTGGACGAGGTCGGGGTGCCCGCGGGCAAGGTGCGGGGGCTGGACGAGGTGTACGAGTGGGAGCAGACGGCGAGCCAGGGGCTGCTGATCGACGTCGAGCATTCGACGCTCGGGGCGGTGCGGTTGCCGGGGCCGCCGTTGCGGTTCTTCGGTGCTGACGGGGAGGAGAGGACTCGGCGGGATCATGGGGCGCCGCCGACGCTGGATCAGCACGGGGAGGACATCCGGAGGTGGGTCTCGTGAGCGGCGCGGCCTCGGGGCGCGGGCGGCCGAGTGCGCGGGAGTTGATCGAGGTCGTGCTCGATCCGGGATCCTTCGAGTCCTGGGACGAGGCGGCCGACCTGAGCGGACATTCGCCGGACTACGTGCAGCAGCTCGCCGTCGCGGCCGAGCGGTCGGGGGCCGACGAGTCGGTGCTGACCGGGCGCGGGCTGATGCGGGGCCGGCCGGTCGCCGTGCTGGTGAGTGAGTTCGCGTTCCTGGCCGGGTCGATCGGGCGCGCCGCCGCGGCGCGGATCACGTCCGCCGTACGCCGTGCGACCGCGGAAGGCTTACCGATCCTCGCGTCGACGGCGTCGGGCGGAACGCGCCTGCAGGAAGGCGCCCCGGCGTTCTTCGAGATGGTCCGGATCTCCCGCGCCCTGATGGCGCACAAGGCCGCCGGCCTGCCGTACCTCGTCCACCTGCGTCACCCGACCACCGGCGGGGTCTTCGCCTCGTGGGGATCGCTGGGCCACGTCACCGTCGCCGAGCCCGGCGCGCTGGTCGGCTTCCTCGGCCCGAAGGTCTACCAAGCCCTGTACGACGAGCCGTTCCCCACCGACGTACAAACCGCGGAGAACCTCGCCGAGCACGGCGTCATCGACGGCGTCGTCGAATCCGTAGATCTCCCCGTCCTCCTCGATCGAGCCCTCGGCATCCTGGTCGATCCTCCAACGCTTCCACAACTCGTACGCCGCACTGAACACTCAACTGCAGTGAACGGTTGGGACGCAGTGCTCTCGACCCGAAGTGACGATCGCGCCGGCGTCCGCGAGTTCCTCCGCTTCGCCTGCACCGGCACCGTCCGCCTGACCTCCGCGGACGCGAGCGTGCTGGTCGCCCTCACTCGCGTCGACGGTCGCCCCTGCGTCCTCGTCGGCCAGGATCGCGAGTCCGACCGCCCCCTCGGCCCCGCCGCCCTCCGATCAGCCCGCCGCGGCATGCGCCTGGCCGAAGACCTCGGCCTCCCCCTCGTCACCCTCATCGACACCGCCGGTGCGGAACTCTCCCGCGCCGCGGAAGAAGGCGGCCTGGCCGGCGAGATCGCCCAGTGCATCGCGACCATGAGCACGCTGACCGTCCCCACCGTCTCCGTCCTGCTCGGCCAAGGCACCGGCGGCGGCGCACTGGCGTTGCTCCCGGCAACAACAGTCCTTGCCGCCGGCCACGCCTGGCTCGCGCCGCTGCCACCCGAGGGCGCCAGCGCGATCATGTACGGCGACACGACCCACGCGCCGACGCTCGCGACCGCCCAACGCATCGCCGCCACCGACCTCCGCGACGCCGGCATCGTCCACCACGTCGTACCGGAACTCCCCGCGGACACCGCCGAGTCACTCACCACAGCCCTCGCGGCCGAGATCGCCCAGCACCTCTCCAGTCGGCCTCTCGGCAGCTAGCTTCCCGTCCACCACCGTGTGCTGAGCGAATCCCGCAACGTATTCGTCGCACAGTGGATCTCCCCCTCGGAGACGTGCTCCGACGTGAGATCGTCGGCGTACGCGACCTGGTAGCCGATCCCACCCAGCGCCTTCGAGATCGCCGTCGCGAAGACGTCCTTGCCGTTGACAACAGGTCCGTACGGCTTCGGCGCGACGTACCGGCCGCCGTTCAGCACCAGCCCGTTCACCGGACCCGGGATCTCCGCCACCGCGTCCCGCATCGCGTGCAGCTTCGCGATCGCCTGGTCCTTCTCCGGCCCGGGCTCCAGCTGACTGATCTCGGTCTCGAGCATCCCGTAGTCCATCGACTTCGCCGTGAACAGCGACGGCACCCGGACAAGCTCCGCGTCGGTCAGCCCGGCCTGCGCCTTCAGCACCTCGACGTTCGCCTGGATCTTGGCCGCGGCCCGCTCGTTCGTCTCCACGAACTGCCGGTCCGCGAGGAACTCGGACGTGCTCCGCTGATCGATCCGCAGGTCGTACGGCCACTCCAGCTTCGGCAGCCCGCCGTGCATGATCTCCCCGCCGCGCCCGCTCTTCTGTACGCCGCGCAGCAGCTCCAACCCAGCGGCGGGATCGGCAACCAACGCCTTCCATCCCAGCCGGCTCCCCGGCACCGCCACGAACTGCAGGAACTCGTCGACATGCCCAACCGTCAGCCACGACGTGTCGAGCCCCAGCGGATCCTGCATCCCCTGCGACTTCAGCAGCGTCACCATCTCCGGTGCCGGCCCGGTCTTCCCGTGGTCGAACCCGTCACCCCCGATCACGATCCGCCCCACCGGATGCGCGGGCGTCGGCGGAATCGTCTCCAGGTTCCCCATCGAGTCGTAGCTGTCGTTCTCCTCCGGCACCGGCACGTGCTCCACGTGCACCGCCGCGACATCGGCACCGGCCAGCTCGGTGAAGATCACCCGCGACCCCACGCGCCGCGAGTCGTTCACCGACCCGAGCAGCACCTTCATCCCCTGCGGCTTGCCACCCGGCCCAGGGATCGACATGTACGCCGGCTCGAACAGATCCTGCGTCCAGCTGTCGTCCCCCTGATCGAGCAGCTGCACCCCGCCCGGTACGCCGGTCTGCTTGACCACCTTGTCGACCTGCTTCCGCCAAGCCGTCCCCACCTTGTCGCTGTCCCCCGCGACTCCCGCGAAAACCTTCTGCACCCGCTGCGTGTTCGGCTGCGTCAGCACCGGCGCCTCCTTCAGTGCCAGCGAAGCGGTCGCCGTCGATCCGTTGCCGCTGACAACCAGCTTCAGCGACGCCGTACCGTCCCAGACAGCCGAGTTCCGGACGATGTCCCGGCCCTCGATCCCCAGCTCGACACCACGCCGTACCTCATCGGCCGTCAGTACGGTCGAGGCCGACCATCCCGAACCCCGCTTCACGAACACCCGCACCCGATCGGTCGACACCGTGATCCGGCCAGTCGCACCCGCCGGCGCACCGACCCACGGCTGCGTCCGCACCCGGGCCAGGTCCTTCGCGTCCTGAGCCCCGTTGACCACCGCGTCGGCCGCGTCGTTGCAGGCGGCCATCGTCCGGTCCGCCGCGTTCTTCTGCCGCTGGTACGTGCGAACGAGCTCCTGGTAAAGCTTCTCCGCCTTCTCCTTGTCCGGCTCCTTCTCCAGCTCGGCCTTGCGCTGGTAGAAGGCATCGTCGTACGCCGCCTCCTGCGCGACCGCGTCCTTCGCCACGGTCCGCGCCTTGGCCCGGCACCGCTCGGCGTCGTCGTCCAGGTTGGCGAGGAACAGCACGGGACCACTCAGCTGGTCCCCCTGCAGCGCGGCCACCGGCCCACCGACGGCTCCGGCTGGAAGGGCACTACCGAACAGGCCGGCGGCCACCGCGCCGGTCAGGAAGAGAAGGCGTGACATGCGGTTCCTTATGACTCGGGAATGGATCGAGTCACAGGCTGGCGAAGACTTTTCCGGATCCTGTCAGGATCCGGTCCGCAGCCGGTCCTTTCAGCTGGGCAGCTCCAGGGACGGCAGCGAGTTCTCGATCTGTTCCCGGTCCGGCTCCAGCCACGGCGGCAGCTTGAGCTTGCGGCCCAGCTCCAGCAGCGGTTCGTCGACGGTGAACCCCGGCTGGTCGGTCGCGATCTCGAACAGCACGCCACCGGGCTCGCGGAAGTAGATCGACGTGAAGTACTGCCGGTCCAGGATCTCGGTCACCTCGGACCCCGCCTCGATCATCTGCTCGCGCCACAGCGCCTGGGTCTCCCGGTCGGGCGCCCGGAACGCGACGTGATGGACCGTACCGCCCGCCTGCAGCCCCTTGTCGCCCGCGCCGGCGGCGACGTCGACCACCGTGCCCGGGTTGTCTCCCGGCATCGTGAACCGGGCCCGCCCGCCACTCTCTTCACCGAGCGTCATCCCGAGCATCCCGGCCAGCAGCTCCGCGGTCGGCTCCAAGTCCGCCTCGGTCACCGTGATCGCGTGCAGCCCGCGCACCGCGTGCTCGGCCGGAATCCCGGCCGCGCCGTCCCAGCCCGACCGCGCGTCGCCCTCGGCCGCGACCAGCTCGATCACCAGCCCGTCGGGGTCACGGAACGCGATCACCTCTTCGTCCGTACGCCGGACCGGCGCGTCCGCGTCGACCTTGAGCCCGGCCAGATGCTGCTGCCACCACCCGAGGCTCTCCGGCGGGATGCTGAACGCGGTCGCCGTCGCCAGCCCGGTCCCCTGCTTGCCGTCCGGCGCCTCCGGCCACGGGAAGAAGGTCAGCAGCGTCGACGGCCGCCCGGCCTCGTCCCCGTAGTACAGGTGGTACAGCTCGGGCCGGTCGAAGTTGACCGTCTGCTTGACCAGCCGCAGGCCCAGCACCGTCGTGTAGAAGTCGAGGTTGCGCTGCGGATCGGTCGCGACCGCGGTGACGTGGTGCAGGCCGTGCGGCGTGATCGGGTTCATGTTTCAATCATCCCTCAGCGGCGTGCGTGGGTATAGGTTCCGGCGAGCGCGGCGCCGGTGACGAGTGTCAACAGCCCGATGCCGACGATCGCGGCGTTGCGCACCTGGTCGATCCCGTGCGGCGTGATCACGTCGTCGAACGGGTTCCCGTCGTCCGGGACGACCCCGACACGGAACCGCAGGACGCCGTTCAGCGGCGTACCGTCGTCGGTCACCGCCGACCAGCGCGCGAGGTAGTTCCCGTCCGCCAGCCTGGCGCCGACCGCCCGCTCGAGCAGCACGCCCTCGACCCGGACCGCGCCGGCCGACCAATCCTTGCCCAAGGCATCTTCCAGCACCAGGGTCCCGCGCACGACCGGGACGGTGAACTCGACCCGCACCTGGGAGGGCGCATCGGCGAGCCGCGAACCCGCCCCGGGCGTCGTTCCCGCCACTCCGCCGTGCGCCGAGGCGGTCAGTGGCCAGCCCATCACCACAACGGTCAGGAGCACTCCGGCGATCCATCTCATCGCGCTTGCAGGTACTGCTCGAACATCTGTTGCCCGTACGACGACCCGGGCGCGAGGTGGTACCCGGCAGCGAACGCCGCCGACATCTTGCCCGGCGGCTTGAAGATCACGCCGCGCCGTTTGCTCCCGGTCACCCGCTTCCAGATCGCGTGCAGCTCACGCACCGTCTGCCGGACCGGCCCGCCGATGTCGTCGGCGCGGCCCTGCGGCGCGCCCGTCGCCAGCTCCGCCATCCGCGCGCCGACCTCCTGCATCGCGATCGGCTGGTACGGCCAGTCCGGGCCGAACACCACCGGCAGGAACCTCTGCGCCGTGAACACCTGCTCGACCAGCGAGTGGAACTGCGTCGCCCGCTGGATCGTGAGCGGTACGCCGGACGCGAGCGCGATCTCCTCGAGCTCCACCCGCTGCCGGTAGAAGCCGAGCGGCACCCGGTCGCACCCGACGATCGAGACCATCACCAGGTGCTTGATCCCGGCCTCGGCGGCCGCGGTGGTCAGGTTCCGCATCATCGGCAGGTCCCGCTTGTTGTTGCCCGCGGCAAGGTGTACGACGGTGTCGACACCGGCCAGCGCCCCGGTCAGGCCCTGCCCACTGACCAGGTCGGCCGCCACCGCGCCCGGTCCGCCGCGCCGGGTCAGACCGACCACCTCGGCCCCGGTCGCCCGCAGAGCCTCAGTCGCCGGCCGCCCGACCTGCCCGGTCGATCCCGTCACCAGGAACTTCGTCATCACAGTCCTCTCCTCCGGTCCTCTGCGGTGATGACCGGACAGCCGCGCGATTCGTGACACCGCCGACCGTGTCACGAATCAACGGGCTGCGCGGTCAGGACTAGGGCAGGTCTCCGAATCCCTCGCCGTAGCGAGCAGGTGCCCGGTGCGGTAGCTCGGAGTGCTGGAGTGAAGGCCTCGATGTTTTTCCATCGTGGTCTTTGCTCCAGTGCTTCGAGGTGCCGTGCCGGGTGCCGCGCAGTAGGCGAGGGATTCGGAGACCTGCCCAAACAACCACCCGAAGGAGAGAGTTCTGATGACCCGCGCCATTCGCCTTGTGCTCGGCCTGCTGTTCCTCGAGGTCCTCGTGGTCGGCGGCTGGACCACGGTCGCGCCCAGGAGCTTCTACACCGACTTCCCGACCGTCGACCTCAACCCGCCGTACAGCGAGCACTTCGCGCGCGACTTCGGCGCGACGATGCTCGGGCTGGCGATCATCTGCGGGATCGCACTGGTCAGGCCGCGTGCCCACTACCTGATCCCGGCCGGGCTCGCCTACACCGCGTTCGCGATCCCGCACTTCTTCTTCCACGTCACCAACCTGGAGAACGCGACCGTCGGCGAGGCGGTCCTGCTGACCACCGGCAACGCGCTGTTCGCCGTACTGGGCCTGCTCGTGCTCCTCCTCACGGCGATCCGGGACCGCGGCTTGTACCGTGGGGGCAGGAGAGAGGAGTCCCGCGATGACACGGGCGCTGATCGTGGTCGACGTGCAGAACGACTTCTGTGAGGGCGGCAGCCTGGCCGTCGCCGGAGGCGCGGACGTCGCGTTCCGGATCGGGCAGCTGCTGCACGACTGGCACGAAGCCGACGCGAAGGACCGCCGGTACGGGTACGTCGTCGCCACCCGCGACCACCACATCGAGCCGGGCGACCACTTCTCCGACACCCCCGACTTCGTGAACTCCTGGCCCAGGCACTGCGTGGCCGGCACCGACGGGGTCGGCTTCCACCCGAACCTGGATCCCCAGCCGTTCGACGCGATCTTCGACAAGGGCGAGTACGCCGCGGCGTACTCGGGCTTCGAGGGCAAGTCGCACGACGGCGACGGGCTGGCCGCCTGGCTGCGGGACCAGGGCGTCACCGACGTCGAGGTGTGCGGGATCGCAACCGACTACTGCGTCCGCGCGACCGCGCTGGACGCGCACCGCGAGGGCTTCACGACGACGGTGCTGACCGGGCTTACCGCGGGGGTGGCACCGGCCAGCACCGAGCAGACGCTCGTCGAGCTGCGCGCGGCGGGAGTGGTGCTTACCTGACCGGCGCTTACCTGACCGGCGCTCCGGGACCGAGCGGGATGCCGAGCGCCCACCAGGCCAGGAAGAGCAGCGTCCAGGCGATCGTCATCGCGACCGCCAGCGGCACCGTGTACGACGCGAGCGTGCCGACGCCGGCGTCCTTGCGGTAGCGCTGCAGGAACCCGAGCGCCATCACGAAGTACGGGCTCATCGGCGTGATCGCCGTCGACCCCGAGTCCGCGATCCGGAACAGCGCCTGCGTCGTCTCGGCCGGGACGTTCAGCAGCAGCATCATCGGCACCAGGATCGGCGCGGTCAGCGACCACATCGCCGAGCCGCTGGTGACCAGGATGTTGATCAGCGTCAGCAGCACCAGGATGCCGAGGAAGATCACCACCGTCGGCGCGCCGATCTCACCCAGCCAGCGGGCCGACTCGGCCGACAGCAGGTCGCCGATCTTGCTCCAGCTGAAGTAGGCCAGGAACTGCGCGATCGCGAAGAACAGCACCAGCACCGGCGCCATCTGCTTGATCCCCTCGGCCATCAGCTTCGGGACGTCGCCGCCGGTCTTGATCGCGCCGACGGTGACGCCGTACGTGATGCCGACCAGGCCGAACAGCACGGCGACCACCATCGCGATGCCGTCCAGGAACGGCGACTCGACGATGCTGCCGTTCTCACCGCGCAACGGCGAGTTGTGCGGCAGCAGCATCGCGACGATCGCGACCGCGGCGACCAGGAACACGATCCCGGCCCGGCGCAGACCGGTCCGCTCGCGGTCCGCCAGCTGCAGTGCGTCCGGGTCGTCGCCCGGCGCGTCCGGGTCGGCGTCCAGGTCGGTCCGCTTGCTCAGCACCAGGCGGACCACCAGCGTGATCACCAGCGACAGCAGGATCGACGAGGCGATGTTGAAGAACCAGTTCGACAGCGGCGAGATCGACGCGTCCGGGTCGACCGTCTTGGCGGCCGCCTCGGTGATGCCGGCGAAGATCGCGTCGTTCGGGGTCGGGATCGGGCTGGCGTCGTACCCGGAGGCGATCGCGGTGTAGGCCACCACGATGCCGAGGATCGGCGACCGGCCGACGGCCCGGAAGGCCAGCCCGCCGAGCGGGACCAGGATGATGTACGCCGCGGCCGACGCGACGTGCGCCATGGTGCCGGCGAAGGCGACCGCGAACACCACCATCGAGGTCGGCACCCGGGAGACGCTGACCTTCATCAGCGACTGCAGGAACCCGGTCCGCTCGGCCAGCGCGACGCCCATGATGACCACCACGATGGTCGCCATCGGCGGGAACTCGGCGAAGTTCGAGATCGCCGTCGAGACCGCCATCTGCAGGCCGTCGCCGGACAGCAGGTTCTGCACCGCGACGGTCTTGCCGTCCTTCGGCGAGACCACCGACACGTCCAGCACCGACAGGATCCAGCTGACCACCGCGAGGATCGCGGACAGGATCCAGAACAGCCAGAACGGGTGCGGCAGCGCGTTGCCCGCCTTCTCGATCACCGCCATCGCCCGAACCAGGCGTGGCAGCTCCTTGGTCTGGTCGGTCGCCGTACTCATCTCAGCTCCTCAGCTTGTGCGCGCGGAAGAACGAACCGATCAACTCGTGCGCCTCGAAGGTCTGGGTGACGTAGCCAGGACCGGACGCCGCGTCCGACCCCGGCCAGCTGTGCCCGCCGTCGGTCACGGCGACGTGCACGACATCGGCCTTGCAGCCCTTGTACGTCGCGGTCAGGACGTCGTCGCCCTTGGTGCTCAGCCGCGGCTCCGGGTCGCAGTGGTCGCGGACGGCCCAGTCGCGGACCCAGGTCTGCACGCTCGGCAGGTCGCGCGAGCCGTCGCCACCGTACGGGATGGTGGTGTCGCCGGTGCCGTGGATCGCCAGGACCGGGACCGGCCGGCTCGGGGCGCAGCGGCCACCCTCGATGTAGAACGCGCCGGCCACCGGAGCGATCGCGGCGAAGCGGTCGGCCATGGTGCAGGCCAGGATCCCCGTGAAGCCGGCGCCGTTGGACTTGCCGGTCGCGTAGACCGCCTTCTTGTCGACGCAGTACGACGCCTCCAGGCTGTCCAGCAGGTCAGCGGTGAACTTTACGTCGTCGACCCCCTTCTTCGCGTACGGCGCACCCTGCCACGCCTGCTTGTCCTCGTCGCCGAGCACACCGTTGGGGTAGGCAACGATCGCGTCGAGCTTCGACAGGTCGGAGAAGCCCTCGGTGAACTCACCGGTCTTGCCCCGGCCGTGGTAGACGACGATCAGCTGCTGGGCCTTCTTCGCGTCGTACTTGGCGGGCAGGTGCAGCCGGTAGGTGCGCTCGATCCCGCCGCTGACCAGCGTGTAGTCGGCACCGGTCCCGGGCTGCTGCGCTGCTTGCTTGAAGCAACCAGTACTGCGGTCGGCCGCGGCGTCCTGCTGTTCCTGGGCGTTCCCGGCCGCCGGGGCGGCGGTGGCCGGAAGCAACGGCGAGCTGGCCACGGCGGTCACCAGGCCGGCCGTGACCAGGCCGGCGAGGGCAAGGCGATGGAGATTCATCAGGGGTGCCTCCTCGGGCGTGCGGCCTGCGGGCGGGCAGGCTCGCGCCTGGAACGCATCGGGCGTGTCCAGTGAGTGTGCGGATTCGGCCGGTCGCGGCGGTGCCGGACCGGTGCGGTGGTGCGGTCAGGCCGAGAGGAGCTCGTCGGCGAAGGCTGCGATCCGGTCGGCGGCCGTCTCGACCAGGAGACGACCCTGCTCAGCGGTGGCGCGTCGGGGATCTCCCAGGACGCCACGCTTGTGGTACACGTCGAACCCGACCGACATCCGTGGTCCCTGCTTGGTGCGGGACAGGCGGGCCGGGGTGCTCAGTTCGTCGAACGTCAGGGCGCCGGGCTCCAACTGCTCGGAGTGAACCAGCTCGGGCGCCAGGTACAGCATCTGCGAGGTCTCCGCCTCACCTGCGTGGCCGTGCACCTCGCTGACGTCGGTGATCAGGTCGGAGACGATCTCGGTCAGCGGGGTCCAGGCGAAGGTGAGGTCGCTGTGCACGTACTCCTGGGCCAGCACCGACAGCGCGGCGTTGTTGCCGCCATGCCCGGTGACGACCAGGAACTGCCGCCAGCCGTGCTGGTACAGGCTGTCGACCAGCTCGCGAACGACGGCCGCGAAGGTTGCCGGGGACAACGTCATCGTGCCGGCGAACGCCATGTGGTGCGGCGAGACGCCGTACGTCAGCGGTGGTGCGACCACGGCCCGTCCGGCGAGCCGCTCGGCGACCAGCTCGGCCACGCCGACCGCGCGAACGGTGTCGGTCGACATCGCCATCCCGCCGCCGTGCTGCTCCTGGGCGCCGACCGGAATGATCGCCAGCGGCGCCGTACGGACCGCGTCCTTGGCCTGGTCGGTGGTCATCTCGGCGAGTCGGTTGGTCATCAGAGGCCTTCCGGGAAGGTGGCGGACTGGACCGCGGCGCGGATGTTGTCGAGGTGCTCGCGGGTGAGGCGCTCGGCCTCCGCGGCGTCCTGCGCGCGGACGGCGTCCAGGATCGCGCGGTGCTCCTCGTGGTCGCGGTTGCGGTTGTCGTACAGCTGCCGGATCTGCTGCTGCTCACGCAGCCGGACCTTCAGCAGGGAGGCCAGGACCTCCTCCAGCAACGGGTTGCCCGAGGCAGCGGCCAGCTCGACGTGGAAGTTCAGCGCGAACGCCGGCCCGCCGGGCGGCACCAGCGCGTTGGTCACCGCGGCTTCGAGGCGCTCCAGGTTCTCCGCGCCACGCGCGAGCGCCGACTGGCGCGCGACGGCCGGCTCGATCACCAGGCGGGCGCCGATCAGCTGCAGCACCGACTCCTTGGTGATCGGCGGACGGTGCGGGTTGGCCAGGACGACGTTGTTGATCGTCGGCCCGACGTACGTCCCGGACCCGTGCCGGAACTCGACCGCACCGGTCGCCTCCAGCTTGCGCAGCGCCTCGCGAATGGTCGGCGTGGTCAACTCGAACCGCTTCGCCAGCTCCCGGGCAGACGGAATCGCGTCCCCCGGCCCGAGGTCCTGGTCCCGGATGATCCCCAGGATCGCCTCGGTCAGGCGATCGGACAGGCTCGGAGTCTCCGCGGTTGAGTAAGTCACAAAGTGACTAAATCACTTAGCCTTTCGACCCGTCAAGACCTCGGCGGCGTACCACTTCCGTAGGGCCCCGGCCGGGTCCTGGGACCGATGTGCGGTCCAGGCCGGTTCGGCGAGGGTGGGTTCATGTCCACTCCTCACCGCATCACGGCGTTGCTGGCAGCAACCATCGGACTCACGCTGACCACCGGCGTCGCGGTTGCGACCCCCTTCACCCCGGGCGCCCAGAGCGCCGGCGACCGGCTGTTCCCCACCCTCGGCAACGGCGGCTACGACGCCCAGGACTACGACCTCAGCCTGCGGTACCAGCTCGACCGGACGACGATGGCCGCCTCCGTCACCGTGCGCGCTCTGGCCACGCAAGCCCTGTCGTCGTTCAGCCTCGACTCGGTCGCCCAGCAGATCACCGCCGTCCGCGTCGACGGGCGCGCGGTCCCGTACCGGCTCGACCCCGCGGCCGAGAAGCTGATCGT
The DNA here is from genome assembly GCF_014205135.1 of Kribbella italica. NCBI lineage: Bacteria > Bacillati > Actinomycetota > Actinomycetes > Propionibacteriales > Kribbellaceae > Kribbella > Kribbella italica. Next base: position 8,535,022 of record NZ_JACHMY010000001.1, on the reverse strand, counting down.
CACCGCACGGATCCCTCGTGAAGCGATCTTCGCGGTTGCGATCGAATACGTCGTCGACTGCTCGAAGAACCCGGCGCCGCCCGGCACCACACTGCCGCCGGGCGTCGACTGGCCGATCGAGGCGTGGGTGAAGACTCCCGACGGCTTCGCGACGTTCGGTCAGCCGAACCGCGCCCACCAGGTCTTCCCGTCGAACGACTACCCGAGCGACAAGGCCCGTTACACCGTCCGTCTGACCGCGCCCAGCGACCGGACCGCGGTGTCGGCGGGACGCCTGCTGGCGTCGTACAAGCACGGCGGTGAGACGACCTGGATCTACCGGACCGACCACCCGATCAAGCCCGACGTGCTGCCGATCGCGGTCGGCCGGTTCCGCGAGATCGAGCAGACCGGCCCGCACGGACTCCCGGTGCGGAGCTACGTCACGCTCGAGAAGGCTCCGGACGGCAAGTACTACGCCGACGCGATGGAACGGACCACTCGCGAGACGCCGGCGCAGCTCAGCTGGCTCGAGCAGCAGCTCGGCCGGCCGTTCCCGTACGAGCGGTACGGCGTACTCGGCCTGATCAGCGCCTACAACGGCGTCGCACTGGAGACCGCGACCCTGTCCACCTTCGGCGGCGGCCTGTCGCTGCCGCCCAAGGACGAGGCGCCGACGCTGGTGCACGAGCTGGCCCACCAGTACTTCGGCGATTCCGTTGCCATCCGCAACTGGGACGACCTGTGGATCAGCGAGGGCCACGCCCGGTACTACGAACGCAAGTACGCCGCCGCCCGCGGTCTCATCGACCTGAACGCCGAGCTGCACGCTTCGTATGCGGCCGACCAGCGCAACCGCAACGAGCAGGGCCCGGCGGGCCGGTTGAAGAACGCCGGGTCGGTGCTGTTCGACACCGACGTCCCCGGCCAGCTGATGCTCACCGGCCTGAACACCCTCGTCGGCGAAGCCACCTTCCGGCGCATCGAGCAGACCTTCTACGACCGCCGCCGCGACGGCGTCGCTTCCACCGCCGACTACATCACGGTCGCCAACCAGGTCTCCGGCCGCGACCTCACGGCGTACATCGAGAACTGGATCTACTCCCCGACCACCCCGCCAATGCCCGGCCACCCCGACTGGAAGGCCTCCTGATGCTCACCCTCACCGTCTCGAACGACACCCTCGGAGCCCTCGGCGGCGCCGGCATCATCGCGATCCTGGCCGCCTACGTCCTACTCGTCCTCGGCGCGCTGTTCAGCTCCCTGACCGCTCCGCAGTCCGGCGGCATGAAGCTGGTCTGGCTCGTCTTCATCGTCGTGGCCCCGTTCATCGGCAGCCTGCTGTGGTTCCTGTTCGGCAAACGCAGCGCGTACGCCTGAGTTGACGGCCGCCGCCCGTCTGGGCGGCGGCCATCGTGCTTACGCCGTGACGACGATCGGTGCGCCGTTCGACACCAGCGACCAGTCGGTCGTCGCGAACGCGGCCGGGTCGACCGAGCCGGTGGCGGTGACGTAGTCGATCATCAGCTGGCGGATCTCGACCTGCTGGTTGTACAGGACCGGCGCCTTCGAGACGTGCGGGAAGTTGCCGCCGCCGGACTGGCGGTAGTTGTTGACGGCAACGACGAACTGCTGGTCCGCGGCGACCGGCGCGCCGTCGTACGACAGGCCGGTGATCCGCGAGCCGACCGGCTTGGCGAGGTCGATCTTGTAGACGAGCGGCTTGGTCAGGCCGCCGAGGATGTCGTAGTTGTAGTCCGGCGTACCGGTCGGCGCGGTCGGGGTCGGGGCGTTGGTCACCTGGTCCGGCGTGAACGGCCCGGTGCCGCTGACCTGCTTGAAGTACTGCGCGCTGAACTCCAGGTACTCCTGCACCTGCGCGCCGGTCATCTTCACCGCCAGCAACGTGTTGTCGAAGATGTACAGCCCGGCGACGTCGCGCACCGACACGTCGCCGGCCGGGATCGCGGCCGCGCGGTTGAACGGCGCCGCGATCGCGAGCACCGGCAGCGTCGCCTCCGGCGTACCGGCGATCGCCTTGGCGACGGCGTCGGCCTGGACGAAGTTCACGAAGTCGAGCGCGGCGGTGTCCTCCCAGGGCGCCGTCGCGGCCGACATCGCCGTCGTACAGGTGCCGATCTTGGAGTTCACGTACCCGACCACGGTGTCGTGGTCCTTCTGCAGCAGCCGGACCACCTTCGGGTCGGCCTCGACCGTGTTCGCGTTGAGCACCTGGCTGTGCCGCGCGACGACCTTCCACCGGCCGCGCTGCTGCCGTAGGTCGAGGTCGATCTGCGCCAGCCGCATGCCCCACTTCAGCGGCTCGACCAGCACGACCTGCTCGCCGGTCTGCTGGTTGGTGACGAACCGCTCGGCGACCTCCTGGTGCGCGTGGCCGACCAGGACGGCGTCGATGCCGGGCACCTGCTCGGCCATCGGGCCGGCCGCGTTCTCCGGCACCGGCAGCGCGTCGCCGTACGACGAACTAAGGTCGATGCCGCTGTGCGCGGACACGATGACGACGTCGGCGCCCGCGCGGCGGACCCGCGGCACCCAGTACTTGGCCAGCTCGACGATGCCGCCGAACTTGATCTTGTTCTCGACCGTCGCCTTGTCCCAGATCGCGATACCCGGGTTGGTCAGGCCGAGGATGCCGACCGTGATCGGCCGGCCGGCACCGGGGACGTGCACGCGCTTCAGCACGTACGGCGGGAAGACGGGCAGCCCGGTGGTCCAGTCCTGCGCGTTCGCGCCGAGCAGCGGGAACCGCAGCTGCCGCTGGAACTTGCGCAGGATATCGAGTCCGTAGTTGAACTCGTGGTTGCCGAGGGCCGCGGCGTCGTACCCGATCGCGTTCATCGCGGCGGCCATCGGGTGGATGTGCCCGCCGGTGATGGGCTCGATCTTCGCGTAGTAGTAGGCCAGTGGCGTGCCCTGGATGGTGTCGCCGGCGTCCAGCAGCAGCGGGGCCGGGCGGCGCCGGTCCTCGGCGATCTCGGCGCGGGCCGCCTTGACCAGGGTGGAGATCTTCGCGAGACCGATGTCGTTGTGCGCGGAGTCGTCGTACTCGGCGTTCTTGAAGTAGTCCCAGTTGAAGACGTTGCCGTGCAGGTCGGTGGTGCCGAGCACGCTCAGCCGCACGGTCTTGTGGCCGTGCCCGTGCTGCTCACCGGCGTACGCCGGGGCCGCCTGGTACCCCGCAGCCACCAGTGCGGTCGCCGCCGCGCCCGAGATCATCGTGCGCCTGCCCATCGTCCGGTCACCGTTGTCCGTCATCTCTCCGCCTCACGCGTCGTTGGTCACAACGCCCGCCACGATACGGGCGACACGCGCCGTGATGACGCCGGGTTGGCCCGGGGCCTGCGAGAGGATGCCGCTCATGCCCGTGCCGCCGCCCGGCAAGCTCCTGCTCGCTGCCGCCGTCCTCCTCGGGGCCGCCCTCGCCCAGGCCGCCCAGCCCTCCGCCCACCCGTCGACCGTCGCCGCCCCGCCGATGCGGACCGCCGCGGCCCACGGTCCGCTCGCCGTCCAGCTGCCGGCAGCTGAGCGGAAACCCGCCGCGAAGAAGCCGCCGGTGACGCGGAAGAACCAGCGGACCGATGCGCCCTGGACCGTCCCGGCCGGCGGGAAGGTGCTATACCTGACCTTCGACGACGGGCCGCAGCCGGTGTACACGCCGAAGGTGCTCGCCGTCCTGGCCAAGCACCACGCCCAGGCCACGTTCTTCGTGCTCGGCCGCGAGGCCGCCGCGCATCCGGCGCTGGTCGAGACGACCCGCCGGGCCGGCCACCACATCGGCAACCACACGTGGGACCACCCGATGCTCACCAAGCTGACGCCCACGCGGTTGCGCCAGGAGATCTCCACCGGCGTGAAGTCGAAGTGCTTCCGCCCGCCGTTCCGCGACACCAACGCCCACGTCGCGGCCGTCGCCGCGCAGTACCACCAGCACCAGGTCCTGTGGGACGTCGACACCCGCGACTGGGAGAAGCCCGGCGTACCGGCCATCGAACGCGCGCTGCTGCGCGGCGCCCGCCCCGGCGCGATCTTCCTCATGCACGACGGCGGCGGCAACCGCGCCCAAACCGTCGCCGCGCTGGATCGAGCCCTCACCAAACTGTCGTCGAAGGGCTACGTCTTCCGCTCGCTGCCCTGCTAGCGGAGCATCGCCGTCTTCCCACCGGAATAGTGCTGCAGCGCCTGGTCGATCACGTGGATCGGCTGGTCCAGCGCGTTGACCGCGAACATCCCCGTCGGCCGGAGCAGCGGATGCGGCTTCACCACGGCCCGAACGGCCGGCTGATCCAGCCCCCGCACCCCCGCGGTCGTCGCGCCCACGCCCGGCTGCAACTTCAGCTCCAGCACGTACTGCCCGAAGATCTTCACCTGCTGAAACCCCCGCACCGACGCCCACGGCAGCATCACGGCGTACGACGCTCCCTCGCACGCCAGCTCGAGCGCCTTCGGCGACATCCGCAGAGCCACCGGCTGCAGCTCGTTCGCCGCGAACCACTGCTCCCGCTCCTTCACCAGCCGCAACGCCAGCACCGAACTCGCCACCAACGGCGCCATACTCGCGACCAGCAGCAGCATGAACGGCCACATCCCCGACCCCTGGAACGCCACCAGCGCGTACACCGCGATCCCGATGCCCAAGGCCCCGATCCCGGCGGTCACCCAAGCCCCCTGCCGCAGCCCCGCCCGCACCCGCCCCCGCCGCCGCAACACCGCCTCCCGATCGATGCCGACCACAAACGTCTGCACCGGAACCTGCTCGCTCATCCCCCTAGCCTCCCAGGCCACCAGCCGACTCGCCTCCCGACACCTCTGAAGAACAGCCGAGGTGAGTGCCTGGCCCCTGGAACAGGCACGGCCGCACCCGGGACAGTGGACTGGGGCGGCCGACCTGCGCCGGTACGACGAGTGAGAATGCCGAGCTGGTCATGGCGCCGACGCGCACCACTGATCAACCTCCTCAGATGCCCTTCGCCGGCGCCTGGTTGAGCGTGATGGCCGCGGATCGGCAGGGGTTGACCAGTGGTGCATGTCGGCCGGCGGCGCTCAGAACGGTCGGGCGGCGTTGATCTTCGCGACGATCGGCCCGAGCCCGGTGATCAGCTCCTCGACCTCATCCGCCTCGAGGCAGGCGTACGCCGGGGCTGCGACCTCGTCCGTGAGCTCCTCGATCTCGGTCCGGAGCTTCCGGCCGGCGGGCGTGAACCAGCCCTCGTCGTTCACCAGCCCGCGGCTCCGCAGGCCGTCGACCACGGTCTCCAGTTGCTCATCGCTGAGCGGGTCGAGGCGGCCGAAGGCTCGGGGCTTCAGGTCCCAGAGGAGGGCCTGGAGTACATGCGACTCCTGACCGCTGATCCCGGCGGCGACCAGGGCGGCCAGATGCCCGTCCCCTCGATGCTCCCGCAGTAAAGTCGCCCCGTGCCACAAGCGGGCCATCGGCTCCTCGGGCACCGGCAGCGACCGGAGCCCGGCGAACAGCATTCGCCCCTCCACCGGCACACTGAACGCAGCCTTCACGAACAGCTCCCCCGCCCGCGCAACGACCGGGTCGTCGGCCAGATCCCCGAGGATCCCGCACAGCGCCTTGACGCAGCCGCGCTCACGGGCGGCGAGGACGGCTTCCGGTGTGGCGACCTCCCAGCAGCTCGGGACGCAAGCGGCGACCTCGCCCGGCGCGAAGTTGTAGAACAACGCGTCGACGACCTCAGCCGGCACCTTGCCCAACGGCGCCGACCGGGAGGCGAAGTACAAGGGCCAATAGCCCTCGTACCCGAGTGCCTGCAGCTCTTCGTCCGGCTCCTCGGCCATGTAGGCGACCTCATGGATCGGTACGAACAGGTCCTTGAGCTGCCGCGCCACGCTGTCCATCTGGTTGACTCCTCGTGCCGGACCGGCCCGTTGCCGGTCTCTCACCCTGTCTACGAACCGCCCGTCCAGCTTCCGACAACCGGCCCGAAGATTTCTGTCAGCCGAGCAGCGCCTCGAGCTCCGGCAGCCGGCCGAACAGATCAGGAAGACCGCGTACGCCGTCGCGCGCGGACTCGTGCGACAGCGCAAGGTCCGGCCCGGTACTCGCCTCGGCACCGGCGAGGCAGCGGAGGATGTTCCACCGCGTGAACCCCAGCCAGCCGCCGATCAGGAACACGAACCAGCTCGGCCCCGGCGGCGGCAGCACTCCGCCCCCGGCGACGTACCCGTCGAGGACCGAGCGGAAGATCGCGGGCTCGATGCCGTCGAAGCCAGGCCCCTTCGCGAGGCTCAGCGCGGTCGAGCCGAGCTCACCGGCCAGGTCGAGCGTCCCCGAGAGTTCCCAGTCGAGCACCACCGGCCGACCGTCGCGCACGAGCAGGTTCCACGGCTGGATGTCGCGATGGGTCAGTACAACGGGGCCCGGCCGTTCGCAGGTGTCGACGAAGCGGGCGATCGCGAGGAACGTCTCAACCTGGGACGCGAGCTCGTCGGCCCACGGCTGCCCGGTCGCCGTCGCCCGCTCAGCGAGCTCAGCCCAGTCCCGCGCCACCGGCTCCTCGCTCACCCCGCCGGTCCACTCGACGTCGAGCGCATGGAGCCGCGCAAGAATCTCCCCGACCTCGAACCCGTACGCCGCCGGCACGGGCGCCTCGGGCAGCTTCTCCCCCTCGACCCACCGATGGACGAGCGTGCCGTCACCGGCCGAGACCGGCTCCGGCATCGGAATCCCCGCGGCGAAGGCCGCCCGCTCGAGCCTGAACACGTCCTCAAGGTGGTAGGCCGAGCGACGGTCGACAAGGTTGAGCTCCTTCACCGCGAACGACCCCTGATCGGTGTCGAGCCGGTACATCCGATTGGCGAACCCGCCATCCACCCGAACCATCGGCCCAACCGGCACACCAAGCCCGGAGGGCACCTCTGCAATCACCCCAAGCAATCTAGGGCGCACGGTTCACCGATGCACCGGAATTTAGAGGCGTCGCCCGGCCCACGTCCAGGCATAGACGCCGTCGTCCACCGCCGTGCCGCCCTCGCCGAGTTCCAGCGGGCGGAAGGTGTCGACCATGACGGCCAACTCCTCGAAGGACTCGGCGCCCAGAGACGCTTCGATCGCGGACGGCTGGGGCCCGTGGGCGTAACCGCCCGGGTGCAGCGAGATCGAGCCAAGGCCGATGCCCGAGCCCTTGCGCGCCTCGTAGTCGCCGCCGCAGTAGAACATGACCTCGTCGGAGTCGACGTTCGAGTGGTAGTACGGCACCGGCACCGAGAGCGGGTGGTAGTCGACCTTGCGGGGGACGAAGTTGCAGATGACGAAGTTGTGGCCCTCGAAGACCTGGTGGACCGGTGGCGGCTGGTGGATCCGCCCGGTGATGGGCTCGAAGTCGCTCACGTTGAAGGTGTACGGGTAGAGACACCCGTCCCACCCGACCACGTCGAAGGGATGGGTCGCGTACGTCATCCGCGACCCGACGATCCCGCCCGGCCCGTTCCCCCGGTGCTTCACCAGGACCTCGACGTCCACACCGTCCACGACGTACGGCGTCGCCGGCGTCACCAGATCGCGCTCGCAGTACGGCGCGTGCTCCAGGAACTGCCCGTACCGCGACAGGTACCGCTTCGGTGCCGCGATGTGGCTGTTCGCCTCGATGCAGTAGGCGTGCACGCCGTCAGGACCCGGCAGCCACCGGTGCGTCGTCGCGCGCGGGATCAGCACGTAGTCGCCCTCGCGGGCCTCGAGCACGCCGAAGACCGTCTCGACCGTCGCCGACCCCTTCTCGACGTACACGCACTCGTCGCCGATCGCGTTCCGGTAGTACGGCGACGGCTCGGCCGCCGCGACGTACGAGATCCGGACGTCCCCGTTCCCGAGCACGAGCCGCCGGTGCTCGACGGCATTGAACCCGGCAGGCCCCGAGAACAGATCGTGCAGCTTCAGGTGCCGGGGCGTCAGCGGATGGTTGGCCACGGTCGACAGCTCCGGCAGGTCCCACACCTGGCTGTCGACGATCGCCGACGGCACGCCCGCGTGGTACAGCAGCGACGAGTCCGACGAGAACCCCTCCTCGCCCATCAGTTCCTCGTAGTACAGCGCGCCGTCCGGGTTCCGGAACTGGGTGTGCCGCTTCGGCGGGACCTGCCCGACCTGCCGGTAGTACGCCATGACTCCTGCTTCCGCATCGCCGTTTATCGGACACAACTGTCCGCTTACCGAAAGCATCCGTTAGGCTCGGAGCCATGTCAACCGTCCCCGCGCTGTTCCGGCACCTGGTCGACGACGCCTCGATGTTCCCGCCGGGCAACCTCCCACTGCCCGAGGCCGTGCCCGCTCACCGCGCTCACGCCGGTACGCCGTACGCCGACCTCGTCGGCGCGTTCATCACGTCCGACGAGGACCTGATGAAGGTCGCCGCGGAAACCTCGAAGGCAGGCGAAGTCCCGCTCACCGTCTCCGTGGTGATCACCGGAGGCGCCGGCGGCATCGAGCCCGCGGTTCGGTACGGCGACCGCTCACCCGACATCGACGTCACCGCGATCGAGGTCCGCCTCCGCGACGAGGACGACCTGTCCCGCAACGCACTCCGCGTCGTCCGCGCCTGCGACGACTGCCTCGACGAGGAGATCGCCTACGTCGAGATCGGCCTGGCCGGCGCCTGGGAGCGCGCCCTCGACGTCGTGGCCGACGCCGGTTACAACGCCAAACTCCGCACCGGCGGCCTCGACGCCTCCCTCTTCCCAACGAGCGACCAGGTCGCCGCGTTCATCACCGCCTGCCTCGACCGCGAGGTCGCGTTCAAGTGCACGGCCGGGCTGCACAACGCCGTACGGCACACCGCCGCCGGCACCGGCTTCGAGCACCACGGCTTCCTCAACGTCCTGCTCGCCACCCGCGCGTCCCTCGACGGCGCCGGTCTGGACGACCTCAGGGCCCTGCTCGACGAGCGCGACGGCGAAACCCTGGCCACCACAGCGAAAACCCTCACCGACCAGCAGGCCGAGAGCACCCGCCGCTGGTTCACGGCGTACGGCTCCTGCAGCATCACCGAGCCGTACGACGACCTGCACGCCCTCGACCTCCTCAGCTGAAACCGGAGCGCCCTGTGACCTGGATCGACCTTCCCGACGGCACGCCGTTCGGCCCGGACAACCTGCCGCTCGGCGTGTTCCGGCTCGGCGACGAGGAGCCGCGGATCGGCGCCGCGATCGGCGACCACCTGATCGACCTGGCGCCGGTCGCGTCGGCGCAGATGCTGGACGGGTCGCAACTGTTCAACCAGCCCACCCTGAACGCGTTCCTCGCGCTCGGCCGCCCGGCCTGGAAGGCGACCCGCGAGTGGCTGATCGACCTGGTCCGCAACGAGAACAACCGCGACGCCGTCGAGCCGCACCTCGTCCCGCGTTCGGCGGTGACGATGCTGCTGCCGTTCGAGGTCGCCGACTACGTCGACTTCTACGCCTCCGAGGTGCACGCGACCAACCTCGGCCGCCTGTTCCGCCCCGATTCCGAACCCCTGCTGCCGAACTGGAAGCACCTCCCGGTCGGCTACCACGGCCGGGCCGGCACGGTCGTTGCCAGCGGCACCGACATCGTGCGCCCGTCAGGCCAGCGCAAACCCCCGACGGCCGACACCCCGACGTACGGCCCGTCCCAGCGCCTCGACATCGAGGTCGAGCTCGGCTTCGTCGTCGGTACGCCATCGAAGCTCGGGACGCCGGTCTCCGTCGACGCGTTCGAGGACCACGTGTACGGCGTGGTGCTGGTGAACGACTGGTCGGCGCGCGACCTGCAGGCGTGGGAGTACGTGCCGCTCGGGCCCTTCCTCGGCAAGTCGTTCGCGACCTCGATCTCGCCATGGGTGGTGTCGCTGGAGGCGCTGAAGGACGCGACCGTCCCGCTCCCGCGGCAGGACCCGCCGGTCCTCCCCTACCTCCAAGGCGATCTCAAGAACCCGGACATCACCTTCGAGGTCCACTGGAACGGCCAGCTCGTCAGCACCCCGCCGTACAGCGAAATGTACTGGTCCCCCGCGCAGATGCTCGCCCACCTCTCGGTCAACGGCGCCTCCGTGCGCACCGGCGACCTGTACGCCTCCGGCACGGTCAGCGGCAACGCCAAGGACCAGCGCGGCTCGTTCATCGAGCTCTCCTGGGGCGGCCGCGAGCCGATCACCGTCAACGGCGAAGAACGCACGTTCCTCCAGGACGGCGACGAGGTCACCATCACCGGCTGGGCCACCGCCTCCGGCGGCGCGAGGATCGGCCTCGGCGAGGTCACCGGCCGGATCGCACCGGCGGTCAGCTGAGCAGCAGCAGGGAGTCCCAGCCGGTGATCGGGTCGGCGTCGCGCGCGTAGGAGTCCAGAGCGAGCGCGATCCCGGTCGCGCCCTCCATCAGACCGGGCAGGTCGAGCCAGAGGTCGGCCATCGGCTGGTAGTACCGGTACCCGAACGGCGCGGTCGGGTCGTACGACGACACCAGCCGCTCGGCGATCTCGTCGACCACCGGACCCACCGCTCCCGGCTGACGCCGATCGAGGCCGGCGAACATGTGCAACAACCCGGCCCACCCGTGACACAGCATGTCGTCGGTCACCGCCCAGTCGTCGACGGGCCGAGCCAGCAACGACTTGACCGCCTCCAGTCCGGCGGCGTTCAGGTCGGGACGCTCCAACGCCGTCGCTGCCAGCTCCAGCGCGCGGGCGATGCCGGGAGCGCCGTAGCACCAGGACGCTCGGGCCGGCTTCGGTTGCCTGCTCCGGTCCCGCCGCGCGTAGTAGTCCAGGTTCACGTACCCGGTCCAGTAGGGGCCGTAGGCATCGATCTCCCGCCACTCGACCAGCCAGTCGGCCATCGCCGCGATCGCCACGTCCTGACCGGGCACCCGCACACCCTGCGACCAGGCGAGCGACAGCACCCCGAGCGGTCCCGGGACCCCGTGCGCGAGCCCGAAGTTGAGCTGACCTCGCTCGAAACCCTCACCGACCATGGTCTTGGTCGTCCCGTCGTACCACCATCCGGGCACCTTCACCCCGCCGACCTCGACCGGCTCCAGCAACGTCACCAGGCTGCTGAGGACCTCCGGCAGTACGTCGGACCGCCGGTGCAACAGGTACCGCCCGATCCCGCTCAGCCCACCGATCACGTCGACCACCGCCGCGGTCGTCGGCCGGCCGTCGCGGCGCGCCGCCTCGTGCACGGCGATCAGGTAACGCGCCTGCTCGGCGACCCGGAGGTCGAGACGTTCGAGGACGGCGCCGTACTCCCCGCGGGCGCCCGCGACCCGGGTCGCGGACACGAGCGACCCGAGCCCCTCGAAAGGGCCGTCCAGCGGCAGACTCGCGCTGGCGGCCATCGCGAGCTGGAGATAGCGGTGCGCGTGCGCGCGGTGCTCGTCGCCGCCGAGCTCGGCGAACAGCATCGCCGGCGCTCCCGGCCCGCGCGACAGCGTCGGCGGATCCCACGGCGGGCACGGGACGTTGCCGATGTCGATCTGCGTCCCGTTGGCGGTCGTTGCCGCGATCACCTTCTCGGGGTCGGCCAGCCGCTCGGCCAGTTCCGCGACGATCTGCGCCGCCTGGGTCCTCATCGGCGGTGCTCCCGCGCGCCGACCTGCCGTCGTACGGCGGCTCGCAGCAGCCCGTACGCGCGCTGCTCGGCCGTCCGGTCCGTCCCGAGCAGCCGGTTCGCGTGCAGGTGCAGCACGGCGCCGATCGCCTGATGCTGTACCTCGTCGGTGCCGATACCGATCTGTACGCCGTACTCGCGGGCCGCCTCCCGGCGTGGACCAAGCAGCCCTGGCGGGAGGACCTCGCCCGACAAGTAGGGCAAGGCCTCCCGGCGAACCGCGGGCGGGACGTCGTTCGACAGGTCGATCGCGAAGGCGTCGAGGACCCAGCGCCGCCAGTCCCAGTCGCCGAGCGAGGCGAGCAGGTCCGCGCAGTTGACCGCGACCAGCGTCTCGATCGGCAGGTCGAGCTGCCGGGCCGCGCGGAGGGTGAGCTGGTCGATCACCGCGACGCTGTCGGCCTGGAACAACCGCTCCGCGACCGGCATCGCGTCCTCACCGCCGTACCGGGCGATCTCGGGGGCGTAGCCGTCGAGGACGACGGACCGGATCACGCCCGCCTCCACCGCGGCCGTCGTCCAGTCGTGCAGGACCGGCAGAATGTCCGCCGACGGCCCGTGGATGCGCAGCCGCAGATGGGCCTCAGGATCCTTGTAGCGCAGGAAGAACCAGCGATCCACTGAGACCGGCAACTGCTGGACCAGCCCGCTGACGCGCCGGACGAGCAGCGAGTCCTGCGTGTCCGGCAGGGCGTAGACCTTGGCGTAGAGCCACTCACCGCCGGGCTGGTGCCGACGGGCCGGCCGCGACCACGCGCGGGTGGAACGGATCGCGGGACGCGGCCGGTTGCTGAGCAGCGGTACGACGAGCTCGTTGGCGTGCTGGGCCGTGACGTCCAGGCTGCCGAGAGTCGTGGGTGCCTCGGTGACGATGCGGGAACGTCGCAACTGGTCGCGGAGCAGCCGCCGATGCAGCGGGTCGCGCAGGTCGAGATCGAGGTGGTGGTCGGCGATAGAGATCCGGAGCTGGTCGGGCACCTCGTGACGGTCCTGCCAGCGGGACAGTTCGTCGGACCAGCGCTTGGTGGAGAGGGTTTCGTCGGCCAGGGACCGCGGCGCTCGCCAGCGTGCGAGGGCCAGGACGGTACGACGGTGGCGGACGCGCGGCAGCTGGGCGAGCGCGTCGAGACGACCCCAGTGCCAGGGCGTCCACAGGCGGCGGCCGGCGAGAGCGAGTCCAGCGACGAAGCGGGCCGCGTTCGGCGCGGCGGTGGCCATGTTGACCATGTGCGGGCGGACCACCTGCAGCTCACGATCGATGCCGGGAGCAAACAGGAGGAAGCGTTCCCCGTTACTGCCGACCACCAGCTGGTCGATGCCGAGCGCACCCGGTCCCGGGAAGGTGCCGACAGCAAGGACATCCGGCAGCAGCCGCGGCACGCGCAGAACGTTGCCGAACCGCGGATCGGCGGGCAGGAAGTCGAGCTGGACCGGATGCGGGCCGTCCGGAGCGGTCTGCTGCAGCTCGGCCAGCTGCTCCTGGGCATCCAGCAGCTCGGCGAAGCGACCCGCCATCGCGCCCGCGCTCACGGCGCCCGCACCTCCGGCGGCGACCAGTGTGAAGTCTCCGCGGGTCACGGCGTCGGCCGACTCCGCGAGCAGCTGCAGGCACAGGTCCAGCGAGTCCGGCGGGACCTCGTCGTCGTCATCGGCCAGCTGATCGACCAGCTCGGGCGTCAGCCGCAGCTCACCGCCGTCCAGCACCTCACCGAGCAACTCGTCCCGCCAGGCAGGGTAGGGGTTTCCGGGCGTCGGGATCTTGTTGCGCTCGGTCGGTGGCTGCCGGTACTCCGACGGCGCGCCCAGGCCCAGGTGCGGATCCAGGAGCTCGCGGACTCCGACCACGTGGTCGACGCCGTACCGCTCGAGGAACTCGTGGTGGTAGGCCTTGAGGTTCGGCAGCGCGTCGCCGTGCGGAGCCAGTCGCCACAGCACTTCCCCGGCGCGGGCGGCCTCGTCCAGCACGTCCTGCGGCAGGACGACCTCGGCGTCGGCGCGGAGGTCGACCTGCACCGGCGGCCTGTCCGCGGGAGCGACGGCACGCATGGCGTGCGTCAGTTGCCGCCAGACAGGGAGACCTTGGCCGACCTCGGCTTGCGCGTAAGCGCCGAGCAGCTCGACGACGGGGCGGAGCGGATCGTGGCCGAGGGCATCGAAGTCGGTGAGGAGGATCTCGCGCTCGATCAGCTGGCCGAGCAGGGCGTCGACGTGTTCCGGCGTACCTTCCTCGAAGGCCGCGAGCAGCTGGGCGTGCAGTACGCCGTACGGGATCGGTTGGCGCGCGGCAGCCATCGCCGCCTGGACGACGGGTCCGTTGGCGATCGAGAGCGAGCGGCCGGACTCGTCGAGCTGCCGGAGGTACGTCAGGACGACGCGGTCCGCGCGGACCTCGCAGAGGTTGTTGACCACGACGGCGCAGCGGACGCGCAGGTCAGGGTCACGCAGGAGGTCGCGGGTCACCTGGTGCAGCCAGCCGGCGTCCGGCTGGACGACCTTCACCGAGTGGTCGCCGATGGCAACCTTCGCCGCGTCCCCGATCTCGACCAGGCCGACCCCGGCGAGCAGTCCGAACGGCGTTGGCCGGCCGCCCATCCGCAGCCGATAGCGGGTCGCCGAGAGCAGCGCCCGCTCGAGCTTGGACCGATCGAGTTCAGCGACCCGGTCGAGGCTTCGGGCCAAGGAGCCGCTGGAGACCTCGATCGCCTCGCGCAGCAGCGGATCGGAGCTCAGTTCGGCCACCGAGGCGCGCAGCTGCTCGGTGGTCAGCTCCGCCGGGTCCACGCCGGTGCCGGTGGGCGGCGTACCGGTGGACAGGCGGAGGACCGCGAAGCGTCCGGCCCGGAACAGGGACGGGCCGGACGGGGTATCGGTCAGGGCCGCCTCGTCAGCAGCACAGGTAACAGGCTGCGATGCCCACCGGATAGGTGTTCACCGTGCCGGGGGTGAGGCTGCACTTCTCGTCGACTTCCTTGGCCTCGTCGGGGCTGACCGCCTCCTTGTCCCGGGTCGGGTCGGAGACGGGGATGACGTCGAGGTCGAGATCGAACGCGGTCGGAGTCATAGGGTCTGCCTTTCGCTCAGGGATTGCCTTTGCTACAGGAAGTCGTCAGTCAAACACTGCCTGTCGCCAGATTTCAACACCTTGCGACGAATCGATAGGCGGTTTCTCACCAGTTGGGTTCTGCGACCATTTTGTTCATAGCTGTTCGTTTCTATTGACTCATGCTCGCTCTTGAGCAGAGAATCCGAGGCACACCCGCCCGTCGTCCGAGGAGTGCGCTCGTGATTCCCATCCGTCCAGCGGCCGCCACCGCTGCTCTCGCGCTGACCGCGGCACTGCTCGCGGCACCGTCAGCCGGTGCCACCGCGGCCCAGACCACCGGCCCGCTGACCCTCAGCTCCACCGAGCTGACCGTCACCGTCGCCGCCGACTTCCCCCGCGTCGTCCAGTACGCCGACAACGCCTCCGGCCGGATCCTCGGCGGTCAGCCGGACGCGATCTCGACCGTGACGATCAACGGCACGGCCCGGACGGCGCACCTCAAGAGCGCGCCCACCGTCGAGGGCGCCAAGGCCGTCTACCACCTCGCCTTCGACGCGCTGCCCGGCGTCGAGCTGGACGCCAGCCTCGCGCTCACCGGCCGCGTCACCACCTTCGCGATCGACGCCGTCCGCGACACCGAGGCCAGCCGGGTCGGCACGATCGACATCCCCGACCACGACCTCGTCTCGGTCGCGAGCACGGAGGCCGGCGCGACCACCGCGTTCACGACGCTCGACCCCGACTCCACCCGCACCGCCGACAAGATCACCCCGGTCACCGCAGCCACCCCGGCGGAGACCGCGCCCACCGGAGCGGCGTACGCGTTCGTCAGCACCAGCGGCCTGGCCGCCGGGATCGAGTCCAACTCGACGTACGACAAGCCGGCCGGTCAGTCCGTCGACGACGGCGCCCGGTTCTGGCACCGCGCCCGCAAGGCCGCCGACGGCAGTACCCGGGTCGGTGTGTGGAGCGGCCAGTGGACCTACCGCGCCGACACCTCGCCGTACACGGAGCCCTTGCCCTGGGCCAAGGTCGTGGTGACCCCGGACGCGAACAAGGACAAGACGGTCGACTGGCAGGACGGCGCGCTCGCGTTCCGCGCGATCATGACCGAGCCGAAGGGCGGTGAGCTGGTCAAGGACCGGGTGATCACCCACATCCCGTTCAACTTCGCCAGCCAGGCCACGCACCCGTTCCTGCG
Source organism: Kribbella italica (assembly GCF_014205135.1). Taxonomy (NCBI): domain Bacteria; kingdom Bacillati; phylum Actinomycetota; class Actinomycetes; order Propionibacteriales; family Kribbellaceae; genus Kribbella; species Kribbella italica. Next base: position 8,519,193 of record NZ_JACHMY010000001.1, on the reverse strand, counting down.
CACGCTCGACGACGTCAAGCGGATCTCGCTCGCCACCGACGGCCTCGGCCAGCTCGCGCTGCTCAAGGGCTACGGCTCGGAGGGCCACGACTCGGCGCACCCGGACTACGGCGGCAACTACAACCTTCGCGCCGGCGGTCTGACCGATCTCAACACGCTGCTGAAGAAGGGCAAGGGCTGGAACGCCGCGTTCGGCGTGCACGTCAACGCGACCGAGTCCTACCCCGAGGCGAACGCCTTCAGCGAGGACCTGGTCGACAAGGCCGGCAAGGGCTGGAACTGGCTGAACCAGAGCTACTACATCAAGCAGCGGCCAGATCTTGCCTCGAGCAACATCATCAAGCGCTTCCAGCAGCTACGGAACGAGACCGACAAGAACCTGCAGCAGCTCTATATCGACGTCTACTACCAGTCCGGCTGGCTGGCCGACGGCCTGACCCGGCAGCTCGCCGACCAGGGCTGGCAGATCTCGACCGAGTGGGCCGACCGGCACGAGCGCACCTCGCTGTGGTCGCACTGGGCCAACGACCTGGACTACGGCGGCGCGACCAACAAGGGCCTGAACTCCCGGATCATCCGCTTCGTCCGCAACCACGAGAAGGACGTCTGGAACGCCGACCCGATCCTCGGCCAGAGCTCGCTGGTCGAGTTCGAGGGCTGGACCGGCGAGACCGACTGGAACAAGTTCTACGCCAACGTCTGGCAGAAGAACCTGCCGGCCAAGTTCCTCCAGCAGCAGAAGATCACCGACTGGAACGCCGGCGACATCCGCTTCACCGGCGGCGTCCGCGGCACGGTCGAGAACGGCAAGCGGACCGTGTACGCCGGTGACGCCAAAGTCCTCGACGGCGACAAGTACCTGCTCCCCTGGGACCGCAACAAGAAGCTCTACCACTACAACCCCGAGGGCGGCCTGACCGCTTGGCGCGTCCCGGCCCAGCTGGCCGGCGCGACCAAGTTCACCGTCTACAAGCTGACCGACACCGGTCGCGTGAAGGTCACCACGGCCCCGGTCCGCAAGGGCGTGGTCACCCTCGACGCCGTCGCCGGGCAGCCGTACGTCCTGTACCCCGACAAGGCCCCGCAGCAGGCGGCCGCGAACTGGGGCGAAGGCAGCCACCTCAAGGACCCCGGCTTCAACGCCGGTGACCTGAAGGCCTGGAGCCCGACCGGTTACGCCAAGATCGATGCCCTCGGCACCGGCCAGCACGTCGCCGTGCTCGGTCCCGAGCCGACCTCGCTGAAGCAGCGGATCACGGGCCTGACCCGTGGAAAGACCTACAGCGCCTCGGCCTGGATCGAGATCGAACCGGGCAAGTCACGCCGTACGACGATCAGCGCGGGCGGTGTGAGCAACACGATCAGCCGCTCGACCGCCCAGAACCGGGTCGCCTCGGACGACAAGAGCGGCGCGTACTACCAGCGCGCCCGCGTCGTCTTCGATGCCACCGGCAACAGCACCGACCTGACCGTCGCGGCCGCGTCCGGGTCGGCGCGGGTCCGGATCGACGACGTCCGGGTCGTCGAGACCAAGCGCCCGGCCGCCGGGCTGGTGGACGACTTCGAGAACGTCGACCAGGGCTGGGGCCCGTTCGTGAAGGGCGACTCCGGCGGTACGACGGACCCGCGGACGAGCCTCGCCCGCAAGCACGCGCCGTACACGCAGGCGGGCTGGAACGGCAAGCTGGTCGACGACGTGCTCGACGGCGACTGGTCGCTGAAGTCGCACGAGGAGAACCAGGGCGTGGTCTACCGGACGACGCCGGCGACCGTGCCGTTCACGCCGGGGCACAAGTACAAGGTGAGCTTCGACTACGAGAGCGGCCAGGCCGGGCACTACGCCTGGGTGCAAGGTGTCGATCGCCCGACCTCCGTCGAGGTACCAGCTTCGATTGAGGTGAAGGCGACTCCGATCGGTGCCCAGCGGACCAAGGCGAGGTTCGACCAGGAGTTCGTCGCCGGTTGTGGTGGCGACTACTGGGTCGGGCTGCGCAAGCTCACCGGCGGCGGCGACCAGGCGGACTTCGTGATGGACAACTTCGCCGTCACCGATCTCGGCAAGTCGTCCGAGGCCGCGGACTGCACGTCGCTGGCGCTGACCGGCGTCAACGGCCTGGTCTCCGGCGAGGCCAACGACGTCACCTCGACCTTCACCAACAACGACACGGTCGCCGCGAAGAACATCACGCTCGCGCTGCAGGCGCCGACCGGATGGACCGTCGAGGCAACGACCCCGGCGACCCACGCATCGGTTGCCGCCGGCACCAGTGTGAAGACCGTCTTCGCGGTCACCCCGCCCACCGGTACGCCGGAGGGCAAGTACCCGCTGACCGCCACCGGCGGGCGCGCGACCACGGCGGCGGAGGCGACCCTGCTGCCGCCGGGGATCGTCCCGCAGTCGCGGATCAAGATCACCGAGGTCTCCAGCGAGGACCCCGGAACCGACGGCCCGGCGACCGCGGCGCTGGACGGAAACCCGAGCACGCTGTGGCACACCGCCTGGTCCGAGGTGCCGACGCCGGCGACGTACCCGCATCACCTGACGCTCGACCTCGGGACGTCGTACGCGGTGGACGGCTTCAGCTACCTGCCCCGGCAGTCCGGCACGAACGGGATGTTCAAGGGCTACGAGCTGTACGTCAGCACCGACGGGCAGAACTGGGGTACGCCGGTGAAGACCGGTGAGTTCCCCAACTCGACCGCCGTGCAGCGGCTCGAGTTCCCCGCGGTCACCGGCCGGTACGTGAAGTTCGTCGGCACCAGTTCGCTCAACGGCGCCGTGTTCGGCTCGGCCGCCGAGCTGAACGTGTACGGCACGCGCTAGTACGACGGCAGCGGCGCCACCTCTCCCCCGGGAGGTGGCGCCGCTGCGCGGGATCACTTGGTGACGTTGACGCTCACCGCGGCGCTGGCGGCCTTGGCGGTGACGACCCGGAACTTGTTCACGCCGACGCGGCCGCTCTGCACCCACACCGAGTAGGTGGCCTTCGAGGTCACCTTGGTGGTGGCCGGGAAGTTGACCCACTTGCCGTTCTCCAGCCGCTGCACCTGGACCTTGGTGTTCGCCGCGATCCCGGTGGTCTTGCCGGTGAAGGAAACCTTCGCCCACGCCTTGGCGGTGGCCTTGTCGGACTTGATGCTGATCGTCGGCGCGGCCGCGACGCTCGAGGACACCTGGGCACTCGGGCCGGACTGCGCGGCCTGGGCCTGAACGGTGCTCAGGGCAACGGCTCCGCCGGCCACGGTGAGGCCCGCGAGCACGGCGACGGAACGACGGACGAGCTGAGAACGAACGCGCATGATCTTCTGATTTCCCCTCGTATGGAACGGATTCCGGTGAACCCGACGTGAGAGGAGACGCTGCCCCGGCGGCAGAAGTTGTGTTAAGAATCCGTCTCAGGTGACGGCGGCAGCACCAGCCGGGCCAGCGCACCACCGGTCGGCGCGGCCCCGAAGGTCAGCTCGGCGCCGAGCACCTTCGCGTGCCCCGCCGCGATGGTCAGCCCGAGCCCGTGCCCGGCACCACGCTCGGCCATCCCGGAGCGGAACCGTCGGGGGCCCTCGGCAATCAGTTCCTCCGGGTACCCGGAGCCGTGGTCGACCACCTCGACGGTCCGGCCCTGCACGGTCACCTCGATCGGCGGCCGGCCGTGCCGCAGCCCGTTGACGATCAGGTTGGCCAGGATCCGCTCGACCCGGCGCGAGTCGGTCGACACCGTCGCGTCGGTCCCGGTCAGCCGTACGACGACGCTGTCCGGCGCGATCGCCTGCTGCATCCGCAGCCGGCCGACCGCCGACGCGACGAACGCGCCGAGGCCGATGTGCTCCAGATCGGCCTGCTCGACCCCGGAGTCGAACCGCGCGATCTCCAGCAGGTCCTCGACCAGGCCGCGGAGCACCTTGGCCCGGTCGCGCACCAGCTCGCTCGGTCGGCTGGGCGGCAGTAGCTCGGCCGCCGTCAGGAGCCCGGTGACCGGCGTACGGAGGTCGTGCGCGACGTCGGCGGTGAACCGCCGCTCGGCCTCCAGCTGCCCACGCAGCGAACTGGCCATCGAGTCGATCGCCGTCGCGAGCGCGTGCACCTCGTCCTTGTTGCGACTGCCCACCTTGCCGTCGCGCTTGCCGATCGTCTCGACCGCCGAAGCGTCCAGGTCACCACCCGCGATCCTGCGCGCCGAGCCCGCCACGGCGACGATCCGCCGCGACAGGCTGCCGGCCGCGACCACGCTCACCAGCGCCACCATCGCGACCGTCCCGATGCCGCCGATGATGAGGGCGCGCCGGAGCGCCCGCATCGAGGCGTCCTCGTTGTCGTAGTCCTGCACGATCGACAGGACCTTGCCCCCCTTGACGCCGACCGCGGCCCACATCTTCGGGTTCGGCGAACCGGTCTTGAACGTCGCCCGCTTGCCCTCCCGGACCGCCTCGAGCAACTGGTCCGGTACGGCGGGGTCGTCCAGCTGCGACCCGAGCACCTCGACCTCGTTGAGGTTGTAGGTGTCCGCCGCCGCCTTGATCCGTTCGTCGGCCAGCCCCCGGGTCCGGTCCAGCCGCGACGACTCGGCCTGCGTGTAGACCGCCACGCAGAGCACGAGGATCGCCAGCGAGGAGACCAGCAGGAAGATCAGGCCGAGCTTGCTCCGCAGCCCCACGGGTGTCCTCCGTCCTCGAGGTCAGGTGCGGTGGATGAGGGGGTGTCTCCCGGGGAACCGGGAGACACCCCCTCACGCGCGAAGCTTGTATCCGAACCCGCGGACGGTCTCGATGCGGTCGGCGCCGATCTTGGTGCGCAGCCGCTGCAGATGGACGTCGACCAGCCGGCCGTCGCCACCCCACTCGTAGTCCCAGACGCGCTGCAGCAGCGTGCTGCGGCTCAGGACCACACCCGGGTTGTTCGCGAACTCGATCAGCAGCTTGAGCTCGGTCGGCGTCAGCTGGACGGTGCTTCCGCCCCGGCGTACCTCCAGAGCCTCCCGGTCCAGCTCCAGGTCGCCGAACGACTCGATGCCGGCTCCCGTCGCCGGGCTTGGCCGCTCCGGGTCCGCCACCGCGCGCCGCATCACCGCACGCAGCCGGGCGACCAGGACCTGCGTGTCGAACGGCTTGGTCACGTAGTCGTCGGCGCCGGCCTCCAGGCCGAGGACGACGTCCAGCGCGTCACCGCGGGCCGACACCATCACGATCGGGACCAGGCTGGTCTCCCGGATCCGGCGGCACACGGAGATGCCGTCCAGGCCGGGCAGCATGATGTCCAGCATCACGGCGTCGGGGTGGATCTTCTCGAAACTCTCGATCGCCTCCAGGCCGTCCTCGGCCGTGGTGACGTCGTAGCCGTGCCGCTCGAGGGTCAACTGGGTCGCCTCACGGATCACCGCGTCGTCCTCGACCATCAGGATGCGCGCTGCCGGTTCTTCCGGTACCACTGAAGTTCAGTCTCCCTTTTGGTCCTGCGAGCTCTCCAAGATCATCTGCCGACCAGTCCAACGGTAGACCTGGATCCGGGTTACAGATGGGCAGCAAACTTTGTCGTCCGCGGCGTACACGCCCGACTCCACGACGAGCTTGCCGCTCTGGCTGGCACTGATCTTGGTCTGCTCGGCCCTGAGACCCCAAATCCGGCGCGGACCGGTGGGCTCGGCGGCCATCAGGACAGCACCGTAGTTGAAATCCAGGTCGGCCGTGTGGATGTAGACCACGAGTTGCGGGTACGCCGACTTGGTGACGTTCAGTGTCGGGCCGCGGCTCATGCAGCGCTCGACCAGTGTGCAGCTCTTGAGGATGTCCCGGAAGAAGGTTTCGAGCTTCTTGTCGGCCAGCAGCTTCAGCCGGACCTGGGCGAGGCTGACCGTCACCGGCGGTGTCCGGCGGGGGTCCGGTGTCTGGGTCTCGCCGAAACCCTTGATGCTCGGCGAAGCGGACGGCGCGGGCGACGGACCGGCGGCCGGCTCGGCACCCTCGACCCGCAGGCCGGTGCCGTTCGCGCAGCCGGCGGCAAGCGTCAGGGCGACCACGGCCAGCGCCGCCGGCAGGATCTGCCTAGCTCGCATGGGTCGCCTCCTGAAATGCCTCACCGAACAGCTTCTTTCCCCCGTGTCCCCGTGATTCGGACAACTACCTTCCATAGTGCGGCCCCGACGTCACAACCGGTGGCCACAATCGTCCAGTGGCCTCGGCAGTTCCGTTGCGGTTGAGTCACAAAAGGTGGAACAACTCTCAGCTCACGACCACCTTGCCCGGATTCAGCAAGTTCTGCGGATCGAGCGCGGCCTTGATCGAACGGTGCACCGACAGCGCCACCGGGCCGATCTCCTGGGCCAGCCAGTCGCGCTTCAGCACTCCGACGCCGTGCTCCCCGGTGATCGTTCCGCCCAGCTCCAGACCGATCTCCATGATCTTGTCGAACGCCACCTGCGCCCGCCGGGCCTGCTCGGGGTCGGTCGCGTCGAACACGACCGTCGGGTGCATGTTGCCGTCGCCGGCGTGGCCGAGCACACCGACGGTGATGTCCAGATCCCGCGCGACCTTCTCGGTCGCGCCGATGAAGTCGGCCAGCCGGGACCGCGGTACGCAGACGTCGTCGATCATCGTCGTGCCGAGCTCGTCGAGCGCGAGCAGCGCCGCCCGCCGGGCCTCCAGCAGCAGGTCGCCCTCGGCCTCGTCGTCGGCCTCGATGCACTCGATCGCGGCGTTCTCGCGGCACAGCTTGGCCACCGTCGCGATGTCGGCCGCGCCCGCGGCACCGCCCGCGTCGGACTGCGCGATCAGCATCGCCGCCGCGTCCTCCGGCAGGTCCATCCGCTTGTAGGCGTTGACCGCGCGGATCGTGGTCCGGTCCATGATCTCCAGCAGACTCAGCGAGACACCGGACCGGATGATCTCGACGATCGCCTCGCCGGCCGCGACCCCGGAGCCGAACAGCGCGGCCATCGTCCGCGGCTTGGCCGTCGCCGGCCGTAGCGCCAGCGTGGCCTCGGTGATGATCCCGAGCGTGCCCTCGCTGCCGACGATCAGCTTGGTCAGGTCGTACCCGGCCACGCCCTTCACGGTCCGGCGGCCGGTACGCAGGATCTCGCCGTTCGCGAGCACGACCTCGAGCGCGAGCACGTAGTCCGTGGTCACGCCGTACTTCACGCAGCACAGGCCGCCCGAGTTGGTCGACAGGTTGCCGCCGATCGAGCAGAACTCCCAGCTGGACGGGTCCGGCGGGTAGAACAGTCCCTGCTCGGCGACCGCACGCGACAACACGGCGTTGAAGACCCCGGGCTGCGTCACGACGTACCGGTCGACCGGCTGGATCTCGAGGATCTTGTCCATCTTCTCCAGCGAGATCACGACGCAGCCGTCCAGCGCGTTCGCGGCACCGGACAGGCCGGACCGCGCGCCCTGCGGAACCACGGGCACGCCGAACTCGGCCGCGGCTCGCACCGCGGCCTGCACGTGCGCCGTCTCCCGGGCCAGGACGACGGCCGCCGGCACCCCGGCCGGGCAGAACATCGCCCGGTCGTACCGGAAGCTCTCCATCCGGTCCGGATCGGTGACCAACGCCTCCGGAGGCAGGACCTGACGCAACCGCTCGACGACCTCACTCATGCCGTCGAGCCTAGTGGCCGTCCGGTGCCATGGCAGCTTGTCGCCGTGCGGTGGTGTCGGCCAGGGCGTGTCTCCCGCTTCCCGCCGTAGCGAGCAGGTGCTCGGTGCGGTAGCTCAGCGTGCTGGAGTGAAGGCCTCGATGTTTTTCCATCGTGGTCTTTGCTCCAGTGCGCTGAGGTGCCGTGCCGAGTGCCGCGCAGTAGGCGGGAAGCGGGAGACACGCCCTTAGCGGGTCCGGGCGGTCCGGTTCTCCGAGATCTTGCTCCAGCCGCTGCCGAAGTTGTGGTACTCCCGGGCGATCGCCGTGAACGTCGTACTCGTGTCCAGCGACTTCACCTTCGGAGTCCGGCAGGTGCGCTGCCCGGCCACCACCGCGCCGGTGCCACCGCTGCTGTCGCAGGTCAGTGTCCGGCCGTTGTTGGACCCGCCGGTCTGCACCAGGATCGCGGTACTCATCGCGTACCTCGGCAGCTTCGCGTCCATCACGACCTCGGCCCAGTACTGCGAGCAGTTGTCCCGCACCAGCTTGATGTCGCCCCAGCCGGGCGGCTTGTTGTCGCGAAAGATCTGCGCTGACGAGATCGGTCTGGCACCCGGGCAGTTGGCCTCTTCGACGGCCTGTGCTGGTGAGGCCAGAGCGATTGCGCCCGCTCCGGCCAGGCCCGCGGTGCTGAGCAGAATGCCCAGTGTCTTCATCGGAAACCCTTCCTGGACGTGCGCCCCGACGCCCGTCCACTGGGCAGCGTACGCGAACCGCCCCTGACCTGACAGTCAATCCGGTAATCGGACATTGAACGGTCGGTATCGGGGGCGGTACCCAGCGTGTCGGTCACCGGTGCCTTACAGGTTGCCGCGGCGCTCCTGCTCGCGCTCGATCGCCTCGAACAGCGCCTTGAAGTTGCCCTTGCCGAAACCGAGCGAGCCGTGCCGCTCGATCAGCTCGTAGAACACCGTCGGCCGGTCGCCGAGCGGCTTCATGAAGATCTGCAGTAGGTACCCGTCCTCGTCGCGGTCGACCAGGATCTTGCGCGACTGCAGCTCGTCGATCGGCACCCGGACGTGCCCGATCCGCTCCCGCAGCTCCGGGTCCTCGTAGTACGAGTCCGGCGTAGCCAGGAACTCGACACCGTTGGCCCGCATGATGTCGACGGTGCGCAGGATGTCGTTGGTGGCCAGCGCGATGTGCTGCGCGCCGGCGCCGTCGTAGAACTCCAGGAACTCGTCGATCTGCGACTTCTTCTTCGCGATCGCCGGCTCGTTCAGCGGGAACTTGACCCGGTGGTTGCCGTTGGCCACCACCTTGCTCATCAGCGCCGAGTAGTCGGTGGCGATGTCGTCGCCGACGAACTCCGCCATGTTCACGAAGCCCATCACCTTGTTGTAGAAGGTGACCCACTCGTCCATCAGGCCGAGCTCGACGTTGCCGACGACGTGGTCGATGGCCTGGAACAGCCGCTTCGGGTGTCCCTCGGGCCGCTGCACCTGCGTCTCGGCGGCCACGAAGCCGGGCAGGTACGGGCCGTCGTACCGGCTGCGGTCGATCAGCGTGTGCCGGGTGTCGCCGTACGCCGCGATGGCCGCGCGGCGGACCGTGCCGTGCTCGTCACTGACGTCGTGCGGCTCCTCCAGCACGGTCGCCCCCTGCTCGCGGGCGTGCTTGATGCACTTGTCCACGTCCGGCACCTCGAGCGCGATGTCGGAGACACCGTCGCCGTGCTTGCGGTGGTGGTCGTTCAGCGGGCTGTCCGGCGTGACGCCGCCGGTGATCACGAAGCGGCCGGAGCCGGCCTTCAGCACGAACGCCTTGTGGTCCTTGGTGCCGTGCTCCGGACCGGAGTACGCGACCAGGTCCATGCCGAAGGCGAGCTGGTAGTACTTCGCGGTCTGGGTCGCGTTGCCGACCACGAAGACGACGGCGTCCATCGCGGTCACCGGGAACGGGTCGCTGCTCTCGTCGTACGGGACGAGGCCGACGAGCTGCTTGAGCTGGTCCAGGTCCAGATCGGCGTCGAGCTCGGCGGGGGTGAGGTCGGTGCTGGTCATCGCGGGTCCTCCCGGTCGGTGGCTAGCTTGTCTGGGAGCCTCGCTGGTTGCGGACAGGTTGTGCAACCGTTCTTCGTTTGACTGGTCAGCTTGTGCAGTATTCTCAGGTTGTCATTGGACTATTTGGTCACCCTGACCACTGCTTGGAGGCTGCCGTGCCGGTCGACGCCCTGGACGCCGAGATCCTCGACCTGTTCGCCGCCGAGCCCCGGGTCGGTGTCCTGGAGGCGTCCCGCCGCCTCGGCGTCGCGCGAGGCACGGTCCAGGCCCGCCTCGACCGCCTCCAGCGCGACGGCGTCGTCCGCGGCTGGGGCCCGGACGTCGACACCGCCGCCATCGGCTACCCGGTCACCGCCTTCGCCACCCTGCAGATCGAGCAGGGCTCCGGTCATACGACGGTCGCCGCCGCGCTGGCCGCCATCCCCGAGGTGCTCGAGGTCCACACCATCACCGGCGCCGAGGACCTCTGGTGCCGCATCGTCGCCCGCTCCAACGCGGACCTGCAACGCGTGATCGACCAGGTCGTCATCGTCCACGGCATCCAGCGCGCGTCGACGGTGATCGCGCTCGCCGAACAGATCCCCCACCGGGTACTACCGCTGCTCCGGGCGGCAACTTCCAAGTAGTCGCCCGGGGCGTAAGGCCTACTTCAAGTAGCCGGCCCGGGGCACAGGACCTACTGCAAGTAGTTCACGCGAGGCGTTTGGCGACTTCGACCGCGGCTCGGGCGACTCTCGGCCCGACGAAATCCCGGTCGAGCTTCCCCAGAACGACCACACCGATGCTCGCCTCCACACCAGGCACCCCCAGCACCGGCGACGACACTCCCTGCGCACCCGCCTGCAGCTCACCCGCGGTGATCACGAACGGCCGCCCGGCCGGATCAGGCTTCCGGCGCCCCGCCAGGATCGCCTTGCCCGCCGCGCCCTGGTCGAGCGCGTGCCGCGAACCCATCCGGTACGACACGTGGAAGTCGGTCCAGCTCGGCTCGATCACCGCGATCGCGAGCGCCTCCTCACCGTCGGCGACGGTCAGGTGCGCGGTGGCTCCGGTGTCCTCGGCGAGCGACCGCAGCACCGGCAGCGCGGCGTCCCGCAGCGTCGGCTGGACCCGCCGGCTGTAGTGCAGCACCGCGAGACCGAGCCGGGCCCGCCCCTCGCTGTCCCGCCGTACCAGCCGGTGCAGCTCCAGCGTGTTGACCAGCCGGTACACCACCGTGCGGCTGACCCCGAGCGACGCCGCCAGTTCGGTGATCGACAGCCCGTCCGGGGCGTCCGCCAGTAGCTCGAGGACCGTCAGCCCCCGATCGAGCGTCTGGGACGTCTCTGCCGGCACAGCCGAAGCGTATCCGCTTTTCGGGCGCGGACCGATGGCGCCGTATCTTGCTCCCGTGCGAAATTACTGGTCACTCCTCCCGGCCATCGCCGTCGCGGTCGTCCTGATCCTGCTGTACGCCGTGCCGACGCTGATCAATCCGCAGTGGACGACCACCGTGCTCGGGCTGTTCCAGCAGCACCCCGAGGACGCCGATCCGGCCGGCCGCCGGATGACGCCCAAGCGGATCCAGTCCCGCCGGATGCTCGCCGGACTGCTCGTCGTGGTCGCGCTCGGGCTGGTCGGGTTCAACATCTCGCTCAACCGCGAGGCGAACGGCTGCTACCAGGCGGCCACCGCCTGGGGCGCGGTCGACCGCCCACCGGCCGGCAACCAGAAGCGCACCAGCGACGACCCGTGCATCTCGATGATCTACGGCACGTTCATCGGCGACGGCGCCGGCGCGGTCACCGGCGACAACCCGCAACCGGTGGCGGCGTACCAGCTGATGGGTGACAAGAAACCGAAGTACCTGAAGTGGGTCCAGAACCGGCCGTCGTACGACGACGGCGACCTGCTGATCGGCGTCGCCGGCGAATGTGTGCTCGACCTGAAGGTCGAGCAGGGCAAGGACAAGATCACCACGGTGATCGACATGGACCAGCCGTGCCCGGTCGACGACGACATCTCGCTGACCCCGATCAAGCTGAAGGAACCCCTCGGCGACCGCAAACTGGTCACCGTCGACGGCAAGGAACTGCAGCGGATCAACCCGGACCTGGACTCCTGGCCGACGGTCCTGAAGAAGCTCGTCACCGGAGGCTGAGCCTCAGCGCAGGGCGCGGACCTCGGCGTCGTACTCGCGGAACGGGCGGTTGCGGGCGAGCAGGATCAGCAGACCGACGATGCACACGCAGGCGCCGCCGGCGAGCGCGATCGTCGGGGTGGTCAGGTCGGCCGTCGTACCGGCCACGAAGTCGCCGAGCCGCGGTCCACCGGCGACGACCACGATGAACACGCCCTGCAGGCGCCCGCGCATCGCGTCCGGCGCCGCCGACTGCAGGACGGTGTTCCGGTACGCCGAGCTGACCATGTCGGCCATCCCGGACATCGCCAGCAGCGCGACCCCGAGCCAGATCGACCGGGCGAAGCCGAACAGCCCGACCGCCGCGGCGTACGCCGTGATCGCGACCACGATCGCGATCCCCTGCCGCCGGACCCGGCTGACCCAGCCGGAGAACACGACGCCGAGCAGCGCCCCGATCGCGGGCGCCGCCTGCAGCAGCCCGACCGTCTTCACCCCACCGGCGAAGAACGATCCGGCCACCGCCGGGAACAGCGCCCGCGGCTGCGCGAACACCATCGCGAGGATGTCGGCCAGGAACGTCGCCAGCAGCGCGGGTGCTGCCCGGAGGAACGTGAACCCTTCGAGCACCGAGCGGATCCCGGCCCGCCGGACCTCGCCGGTCGGCGGCACCGGCGGCAGCCGGAACAGCGCGTACAGCGCGGCCGTGAACGTGACGACGTCGACCAGGTACGCCGCCCCGAACCCGTGCCAGGCGATCACCGTGGCCCCGAGCAACGGCCCCGCGGTGAACCCGAGGTTGAACGCCGCCTGGCTCAGGGTATTGGCCGCCGGCAACAACTCGGGCCGGACCAGCCGCGGGATGATCGCCGAGCGCGCCGGGTTGTTCACCGCGAAACAGGCCGACTGCACCGCCACGACGGCGTACAGGACCCAGACCTGTTCCCACTCCAGCACCGACTGCACGACCAGCACCATCGAGAGCAACCAGAGGCCACCCGAGCTCACCAGCGCGAGCGTCCGGCGGTCGATCGCGTCCGCCATCGCCCCGCCGTACAGGCCGAAGACGATCAGCGGCACCAGCGCGAACAACCCCACCAGCCCGACCGCGAACGTCGACCCGGTCAGCGCGTACACCTGGATCGACACCGTCACCGCGGTCATCTGCTGCCCGAGCTGCGAAACCGTCGACCCCATCCACAGCCGCCGAAAGTCCGGCGACTCCTTGAGCGGTCGGAGATCGGTCAGCAGGCGAGGCACAGACGTAACCTATGTCACGACGTGACGTGCCTTACCAGGAGGTCGCGGGCACCGATCGCCGCGGCGCTGCGTCCATCTCCGTATGACGAACCAAGCCCCTTCGCTGACCTGTCCGTTGTGCAGCTGCCCCCAGTTCCAGCAGGAGGAGGCCCGCAGCGACTCCCGATGGGGCTTCACGTCCCACCGGATGACGCTGCTGGTCTGCCAGAACTGCCGGTACGTGCTGCACTTCTACGACAAGAACTCGATCTTCGACTTCGACTGATCACCAGGGCAGGCGGCCCTCTTCTGCATGGAGCTGGCCGGTGGGGGCATCGGCGGGCAGCGTCGCCAGGCGTACGGCGACCGCCGCGCCTTGGGCCGGCGTCCTGGGCGCGTCCCAGCCGCCCATGTCCGTGGCACAGTTGCCGGGGTCGGCGGCGTTGACCAGGATGCCCTCGGACCGCAGCTCGTTGGCGAGCATGACGGTCACCATGTTCACCGCCGCCTTGGACGTGTTGTACCCGGTGGTGAACACCGTCGACATCCGCGACTCGGGATCACCCACGCGGGTCATCGACGACAGCTCGGTCGACAGGTTCACGACCCGCGCGGCCTCGGCCCGCCGAAGCAGCGGCAGCATCGCCTGGGCCGTCGCGACCAGCCCAAGCACATTCGTCTCAAAGCCCGCCCGCAACGACTCGATCGACACCGCACTCACCGGCCCGTCCCCCTCGGGGATGATCGCCGCGTTGTTCACCAGTACGTCGAGCCGCCCGTACTGCTGCTCGATCCACTCCGCGGCCTGCCTGGCCGAGGTCTCGTCAGTCACCTCCACCCGCACCGCCGCCGCCTCGCCGCCGTCCGCCGCAAGCTCCTTCACCACCGTCTCGGCCCGGGCGAGATCCCGCCCACCGACGAGCACGATCCACCCAAGCTCCCCGAACTGCCGAGCGATCTCCCGCCCGATCCCCTTCGTCGCCCCGGTCACAAGCACGATCTTCTGCTGAGTCATGCCCCCAACCCTCAGCCGCAATCCCCACCCCTGGCAGAGCGGCTGAATCCAGGGACGCCCACTCCTCCCCAGCTGTCCCCGACTCCCTGGCCCGACGACCCCGCTCGCCAACCGCCCCCCACCGCACGCCCCACTCACCCACACCGGTTCCGGCCCGGCGAGCTCGCCAGCCGCCCCGCCCAATTCCCGGACCAGCCACCCCACTCGCCGGCCGCCCACACCAGCTCATCCCCTGTCGCCGGCGCCGGGCCGCCCTCGCCGTACCAGCCAGGGATCGGGCGTCCCTGGCTGGCTCCTCGGCGACCTGGGATTCTGGAGGTGTGGACAGGGCCCAGCTCGCAGACTTCCTCCGGATCCGACGCGAACGACTCCGTCCGGAAGACGCCGGTCTGCCCGCCGGGCTCCGCCGCCGTACGCCGGGCCTGCGCCGCGAGGAGGTCGCCTCGCTCGCGACCATGTCGACCGACTACTACACCCGCCTCGAACAGGCCCGCGGCCCGCACCCGTCGCGAGCGGTCCTCACCGGTCTCGCCCGAGCACTCCAACTCTCCACCGCCGAGCGCGACCACCTCTTCCGCCTCGCCGGCGAACAACCCGGGCCACCACCAGGCCCACCCACCGACGTCCGCCCCGGCGTACTCCGCATGCTCGCCCGCCTCGACGTCCCCGGTCTGGTCCTCGACGCCAAGTACGACGTCCTGGCGTGGAACCCACTCGCCGCCGCCCTCATCACCGACTTCTCCGCAATCCCCACCCGCGACCGCAACCTGCTGCGCCTGCGCTTCCTCAGCGGTACCACGCAGAGCGACCTCTTCGGCGAGGAACAGACCGCCGAGTTCGCCCGCGAAGCCGCCGCAGACCTCCGCGCCGCGACCAGCAGATACCCGGACGACAAGTCACTCCGGGCCCTCGTCACCGACCTCCGCGCCGGCAGCGAGGAGTTCGCCCGAATCTGGACGCTACACGAGGTCGGCACCCAACAGACGATGTGCCAAACCCTCCACCACCCACTGGTCGGCCGCATAGACGTCGTCTGCGAGGTCCTGCTGATCCCAGAACGCGACCAGCGAGTCATCCTCTACACCGCCGAACACGGCTCCCCCTCGGACCAGGCCCTCAGACTGCTCGAAGTCATCGGCACCCAGTCCCTAACCAGCCAGACCTAACCGACCGAGCCAGCCAACACCAGCTGGCCCGTGATGGGCCAAGGCACCCGAAGCCAACACCACTGGCCAGCTCGAGCAGGGACCGCGGCCGGCTGGCGGGCTTGAGCTAGAGACGCCAACCGGCCCGCCGCATAGGCCGACGCAGCTAGTCGGCCCGTCGGCCTATGCCGACGCCGCACGTCGGCTAACTGTACTGCCCAGGCAGGTTGGTTGAAGTTTTGTGATGACACGTTGTGAATGTGATTGATGGGTGAAGGCCTCCCGGCGTGAAGTGGAGATGTCGAGTAACCGCTTCACGGCCAGGAGGCCTTCGTGTCCCACGCTAACGCTGCATTGACCCCTCGCGCGCGCCTGCGGCTGGCGCGTCTGGTTGTGGATGAGGGCTGGTCGGTTTCGATGGCCGCCAAGATGTTCCAGGTGTCGTGGCCGACCGCGAACCGCTGGTCCAGCCGCTATGCCGCCGCGGGTCCGACCGCGATGTCCGACCGGTCATCGCGACCGCATCACAGTCCGGCCAAGACACCACCGGCGTCTGTGCGACAGATCGTGCGGTTGCGGTGGCGTATGCGGCTCGGCCCTGTCCAGATCGCCGGCCGACTGGCCATGGCATCCTCGACCGTTCACGCCGTACTGGTGCGCTGCCGGATCAACCGGTTACGCCACATCGACCGCGTCACCGGCGAGCCGATCCGCCGCTACGAACACCCGCACCCGGGCGCGATGCTGCACGTCGATGTCACCAAGTTCGGTCAGATCCCCGACGGCGGCGGCCACCGCTACCTCGGCCGAGCCCAAGGCAAGAAGAACGGCCTCACAACAGCTCACCGCACCGGACAACGCGGACACAACCACCGTGCGCTGGTCGGAGTAGCTCACATCCACACCGTCATCGACGACCACTCCCGCGTCGCCTACGCCGAAATCCACACCGACGAAAAAGCCGCCACCGCGATCGGCGTACTGCACCGAGCCGTCGCCTGGTTCGCCGCCCGCGGCATCACTACCGAACGAGTCCTGTCCGACAACGGCTCGGCCTACCGATCCCGCGCCTGGAACGACGCCTGCACCGAACTCGGCATCACACCCAAGAAAACCCGGCCCTACCGACCCCAGACCAACGGCAAGATCGAACGCTTCCACCGCACCCTCGCCGACGGCTGGGCCTACAACCGCTTCTACACCAGCAACCAAGAACGCAACTCAGCCCTCGCACCCTGGCTCCACTACTACAATCACCACCGACTCCACACCGCCATCGGAAACCAACCACCCATCAGCCGGTTAACCAACCTGCCTGGGCAGTACAGCTAACCGACTTGAGCCCCACGCCGCCGCCAGCGGCTGAGCGGCTTGGGCTGACACCGCTGGTCGGCTAACCGCCTCGGGCCGACGCCACTCGTCGACTAACCGGCTCGGGCAGGAGCCGCTGATCGGCTGGCCGGCTTGGGCTAGGTCCACTCGTCGGCTGGCGGCTTGGGCACGAGCCGCTGATCGGCTGGCCGGTTTGGGCTGGTACCTCGCTCCGATCGCTATACCCCGGTGACGCTAAGAGCGCGGGCGTCGGGATCGCATCAGGTGGGCCGCCTGATCGGCTGGGGCCGACGCCGCTAGTCGGCTGACCGGCCCGGGCCGGAACCACTCGTCGGCTTAAGCCGATGCTGCTCGTCGGCTGGCCGACTCGATCCGGGACCGCTCGCCGGTTCGCCGGCTTAGGTCGGGGTGCTTTTCGGCTGACCGCGCAGTGGCGGCGCTCGGTGGGCAGGCTCGCCTGGGTCGGACCTCGCGCCGCCAGCTGCGGGCTCGGCGGTCGGGTATGGGGAGGTGCTAGTGGATGAGGTGCTACCTGCGGCTTCGGTGGTCGGCGGGGGCTGGGTCGCCTGTGGGCCGACCGGGTGGGATTGCCTGTCGGCTAACCGGCTCGGACCGGAGCCACTCGTCCACTCACCGGCTTACTCACCTTGGCTTCGGTGGTCGGCGGCT
Source organism: Kribbella italica (assembly GCF_014205135.1). Lineage (NCBI taxonomy): Bacteria > Bacillati > Actinomycetota > Actinomycetes > Propionibacteriales > Kribbellaceae > Kribbella > Kribbella italica. The sequence goes on along the minus strand of NZ_JACHMY010000001.1, from coordinate 8,502,041 downwards.
GGGGCCGACGCCGCTCGTCGGCTTGCCGGCTCGGGCTGGGCCGCTCGTTGACTTGCTGGTTCAGCTGGAGGCTGTTCGGGCAGTGGCGGGCGCTCGGCGGGCAGGCTCGCCTTGGTCGGGCGTCGCGGCGCCGGCTGCGGGCTCGGCGGTCGGGTGCGGGGAGGTGCCAGCGGGTGAGTTGCTCACCTGTGGCCTCGGTGGTCGCGGCTGGGCTGAGGTTGCCAGTCGGCTGACCGGTTGGGGTTGTCCGTGGGCTGACCGGCTTGACTGGAGGCACTCGTCGGCTCACCGGCTTAGGCCGACGCCGCACGTCGGCTAGCTGGCTCGGGCTGAGTGCTGGTCGGCTGACCTGGCAGTGGCGGGGCGCTCGGCGGGCAGGCTCCCCTGGGTCGGGCCTCGCCCGCGGGCTCGGCGGTCGGGTGCGGGGAGGTGCCGGTGGGTGAGGTGCGCACCTGTGGGCTTCGGTGGTCGGCGGCTGGGTGGGGGCCTGGGGTTGCCTGTGGGCTGACCGGCTGAGGTTGCCTCTGGGCTGACCGGCTGAGGTTGCCTGTGGCCGACCGGCTCGGATTGTGGGGCGACTGGCCCGCTGGAAGTCGTCTGTCGGCTGACGGGGCTGGGGCTGCTGGGCGGTTGACGAATCCGGTCAGGCTCGGCGTTGGGTGGCCCAGTCGCGGATCAGTTCTATGCGTTCCTTCAGCTGGGTGGAGGAGGCGTGGGCTGCGGCGGGGCCGCCTAGTTTGCGGCGGAGGTCGTTGTGGATGACGCCGTGGGGCTGGCCGGTGCGGTGGTGCCAGGCGGCGACCAGGCCGTTGAGTTCGCGGCGGAGGAGGGCGACCTGTTCGTGGGTGGCCAGCTCGGGGGGAGTTGGGTCGGCGGTCGCGCCGGTTCCTCGTTGGGAGCGTTTTTGCTGGGCGATCGACTTGGCCTGGCGTTTGTTGAGCAGCTCGCGGACCTGGTCGGGCTCCAGCAGGCCGGGTAGGCCCAGGAAGTCCATCTCCTCGTCGGAGGCGAGGTCGCCGCCGGTGCCGTAGTCGCCGCCGTCGAAGACGACGCGGTCGAAGCTGGCGTCGGAGCCGAGGGCCTCGAACTTCGCGTCCAGCTCGTCGCTGGCGCCTTCGGCCTGGTTGGCCTGCTTGATCAGGTCGTCCTCGAGGGCGAAGATGTCGCCGTCCTCGGTGCTGTTCCGGCGGCCGAGGACGTGGTCGCGCTCGACCTCCATCTCGGCGGCGAAGCCGAGCAGCCGGGTCACCGACGGGACGAACACCGACGCGGTCTCGCCGCGCTTGCGGGCGCGAACGAAGCGTCCGACGGCCTGCGCGAAGAACAGCGGCGTCGAGGTCGGCGTCGCGTAGACCCCGACCGCCAGCCGCGGTACGTCGACGCCCTCACTGACCATCCGGACCGCGACCATCCAGCGCGACTCGTCGCCGGAGAACTTCGCGATCTTCTTGCTCGCCGCCTTCTCGTCGGACAGCACGACGGTCGGCGCCTCGCCGGTCAGCTCGCGCAGCACCTTCGCGTACGCGCGCGCCGTGTTCTGGTCACCGGAGATCACCAGTCCGCCCGCGTCCGGCATGTGCCGCCGGACCTCGGTCAGCCGCTTGTCCGCGGCGGCCAGGACGGCGGGCATCCACTCACCGGTCGCGTCGAGCGCGGTGCGCAGCGCCTGCGCGGTCAGGTCCTTGGTCAGCGGCTCGCCCAGGCGCGCCGCGACCTCGTCGCCGGCCTTGGTGCGCCAGCGCATCTCGCCGGAGTACGACATGAAGATCACCGGGCGGACGACGTGGTCGCGCAGGGCGTGCCCGTACCCGTAGGTGTAGTCGGCCTGGCTCCGGGCCGCGCCGTCGTGCCCGTGCTCGTAGGTGACGAACGGGATCGGGTTGTCGTCGCTGCGGAACGGCGTCCCGGTCAGCGCGAGCCGCCGCGTGGCCGGCTCGAACGCTTCCTTGATCCCGTCACCCCAGCTGAGCGCGTCACCGCCGTGGTGCACCTCGTCGAGGATCACCAGCGTGCGGAACCGCTCGGTCCGGACGCGGAAGGCCAGCGGGTTCACCGCGACCCCGGCGTACGTCACCGCGACGCCCTGGAAGTCCTTGTTGGTCCGCCCCTTGCCGCCGGAGAACGCGGGGTCGATCGCGATCCCGGCCCGGTCGGCCGCCTCGGCCCACTGGATCTTCAGGTGCTCGGTCGGCGTCACCACGGTGATCCGGTCGATCACCCGCCGGTGCAGCAGCTCGGCGGCGACGGTCAGCGCGAACGTCGTCTTGCCGGCGCCCGGCGTCGCGACCGCGAGGAAGTCCCGCGGTTGCTTGTCCATGTACTGCTGCAGAGCTTCCGCCTGCCAGGCGCGCAGCTTGCTGGCGGTACCCCAGGCTGCCCGGTCCGGGTAGGCCGGAGGAAGCACGGCTGGTGGTGCTGGCACGTGCGAATCCACGGACGGCATACTCCCCCGATACTCGACTGTCGGCCGTGCAGGAACGTTACCCGACAACGCTCAGACAATCAGATCGGCGGGCACCACCTCGACGTCGTACGGGCTGGTCAGCCGCGCGATCTCGTCACCGGTGACCTTCGCGACCTGCGCATATGCCCCGTCCTGCATCTCCCAGACGATCAGGGTCGGCGTGTCGGGATCGACCACCCAGTAGGACGGGCACCCGGCGGCTTCGTACCGGGAGAACTTCAGCATGAGGTCGATCCGCCGGGTGCTCGGTGAGAGAACTTCGACCGCCAGCAAGGGCGCCTTCGGCAGGTCCCGTTCGGTGAAGTCAGCCCGTGGCGCGACGAGGATGTCGGGCTGTACGAGGGTGTCCTCGGAGAGCGCGACGTCGAACGGCGCCGACAGAACGTACAGGTCGTCAGGACAGTTCAGCGTGAGGCGGCTGAACAGTCGCCCGGCCGCCAACTGGTGTCGCAGCGACGGTGCCGGCGTCATGACCAGGACCCCGTCGATGAGCTCGTACCGATGGCCGTCATTCGGCACCCGGTACAGATCGGCTCTGGTGATCGGACGGAACGGTGCCCAGGGCAGGGTGAATTCGGGGTCGGGATGGGTCTCGATGGGTTCCACGAGTGTCATGCTGCCTCCTTGAGTTGGTCACACCAAGAACATGCCGCGATCTGCCCCGGCCACGAGCGTTGTCCACAGGGCAGTTTCGTTGTGGAGAAGTTGCGGCGCCCGCTGGACCGGTCGTTCTACACTCGTGCCATGAGTACTCAGTTGAGCCCGGGTGCGGAGACGGTTGTCGACGAGCGCACGCAGCCGTCGCTGGACAACGGTGACCACGAGCGGTTCTCGCACTACGTGCCCAAGGACAAGCTGACCGAGGCGATGGTGATGGGCACGCCCGTCGTCGCGCTCTGCGGCAAGGTCTGGGTGCCGAGCCGGGACCCGCAGAAGTTCCCGGTCTGCCCGGAGTGCAAGGAGATCTGGGACTCGCTCAACCCCGGGGACGACGACGGGGACGACAAGGAGTAAGGCCGCCTCCCAGCGGGCCCCGGGTCAGTTCTGGCTCGGGTCGTCCGGGTACGTCGCCAGGTAGGCCATCTGGTCCTTCTGGCGGCGCAGGACGCGCCGCCACAGCCCCTCGGGCCGCAGGCTGAAGACGTCGTCGGGCTCGGACGGTACGACGTACCAGGCGCCCTCGGTGATCTCGCCCTCGAGCTGCCCACCGGACCAGCCGGCGTACCCGGCGAAGATCCGCATCCGCTGGATCGCGCCCTCGAGCAGCGCGGGCGGGACGTCGAGGTCGATCAGCCCGATCCGGCCGAAGCACTCGCGCCAGCCGGGCGGGTCGGCGGACTCGATCACCTCGGCGACCGCGAGCGCGCTGTCGGTGCCGACCGGGCCGCCCATGAACAGCACGCCCGGCTCGTTCACCGTCTCCGACCAGTCCGGCAGCACCTGGTCGACCTCGAGGTCGGCGGCCCGGTTGACCACCACGCCGAGAGCACCGTCCTCGTCGTGGTCCAGCAGCAGGATGACCGAACGCCGAAAGGGTGGCTCGTCGAGCAACGGGGTCGCCACGAGCAACGATCCGGTCAGGGTCGAGGCGGTCATGACCCCATCATGGCGTGCCACGGGACTTTTGTACTGCGCGAAACCCGAGCCACGCTCCGGTCGCCGTACCGAGCAGGTCCGCGAGCGCGTCGAAAGGATCGCCGCTGCGGTCCGGCAGCAGGTAGTGCTGGACGAACTCGCTGCCGATCGCCTGCAGAACCAGCGCCCCCAGCAACCATCGCGCCGGGACACCCACCCGCCGGCCCAAGTATGCGACCGCCGCGAAGATCAGGAAGTGCGCCACCTTGTCGGCGTACGGGATGCCCGTGTCCGGTCCGGCCTGCTGCGGCGAGTACAGCCCGTACAGCTGGACCAGGCAGGCCAGCACGAAGCCGGCCCGCCAGGCCCATACGGCCCGCACTACAGCGACAGCGACGGCGCGTCGTCCGGGAACACCTCGGCCGCCGGCGCCTTGCCACCGGCCGCGTCCCGTACGGCGTGCGCGACCATCGTGTGCACCTCCGGGTGGAAGACGCTGGGCACGATGTAGCTGGCGTTCAGCTCGTCGTCGGTGACGACACCGGCCAGCGCCTTCGCGGCGGCCAGTTCCATCTCGATCGACACCTTCGACGACTGCGCGTCGAGCAGACCGCGGAAGACGCCGGGGAAGACCAGCACGTTGTTGATCTGGTTCGGGAAGTCGCTGCGTCCGGTGGCGACGACCGCGGCGTGCTCGCCGGCGGCCGCCGGGTCGACCTCGGGGTCGGGGTTGGCCAGCGCGAACACGATCGAGTCGTCGTTCATCGTGGCGATGTCGTCGCCGTTCAGGATGTTCGGTGCGGACACCCCGATGAACACGTCGGCCCCGGCCACCGCGCCCTTCAGGTCACCGCTGTACTTCGCGGCGTTGGTGTTCTCCGCGATCCAGCGCAGCTCCGGCGACAGGCCTTCGCGGTCCAGGTGGATGACGCCGGCGATGTCGGCGACGACCGTGTCCTTCACGCCGGCCTCGATCAGCAGCTTCAGGATCGCCGTACCGGCGGCCCCTGCTCCGGACAGGACGACGCGGACCTCGCTGATGTCCTTGCCGACCACGCGCAGCGCGTTGTAGAGCGCGGCGACCACGACGATCGCCGTCCCGTGCTGGTCGTCGTGGAAGACCGGGATGTCCAGCTCCTCGCGCAGCCGGGCCTCGATCTCGAAGCAGCGCGGCGCGGAGATGTCCTCCAGGTTGATGCCGGCGAAGCCCGGCGCGATCGCCTTGACGATCTTGACGATCTCGTCGGGGTCCTGGGTGTCCAGGCACAGCGGCCAGGCGTCGATCCCGGCGAACCGCTTGAACAGCGCGGCCTTGCCCTCCATCACCGGCAGCGCGGCCTTCGGGCCGATGTTGCCCAGGCCCAGTACGGCGGACCCGTCGGTGACGACGGCGACGCTGTTGCGCTTGATGGTCAGCCGGCGCGCGTCCTCGGGGTTCTCCGCGATCGCCAGGCAGACGCGGGCCACGCCCGGGGTGTAGATCATCGAGAGATCGTCACGGTTGCGGATCGGGTGCTTGGCCTCCATCGAGATCTTGCCCCCGAGGTGCATCAGGAAGGTCCGGTCGGAGACCCGGCCGATCTCGACACCCGGTACCGCGCGCATCGCCTCGACCAGCCGGCCGGCGTGCGCGGTGTCGGCGGCGGCGCAGGTCACGTCGATCCGCAGCCGCTCGTGGCCGGAGGCGGTCACGTCGAGCGCGGTCACCAGGCCGCCGGCCTGCTCGACCGCGGTCGTCAGTTTGCTCACCGTCGAGCCGCCCGAAGGCACCTCGAGCCGGACGGTGATGGAGTAGGAAACGCTCGGCAAGGCAGTCACGCCCGCGATCTTCTCATGGCCGCGGTAACGGCCGGAGGTTCCGTACGTTGCGTCCACGAGGAACGACTGGGTAATCCTTTACTCGGCCGCTAGGCTCTGGCCAGCGGAGGGAGAACCGATGGCCACGATCAGCGATGTCGCGGCGCTCGCGGGCGTTTCGACGGCGACCGTGTCGCGGGCCCTGAACGGCAAGGCGACGGTCGATCCGGACCTGGCCGCCCGGGTGCGCACGGCCGCGGACGAGCTCGGCTACCAGCCCAACGGCCCGGCACGCAACCTGCGCCGGCAGGAGGCCGCGGTGGTCGCGCTGATCATCTCCGACGTGGAGAACCCGTTCTTCACCGCGATCGCCCGCGGAGTCGAGGACGTCGCGCACGAGGTCGGCTACTCCGTTGTCCTGTGCAACTCCGACGAGAGCGCGAGCAAGGAGAACCGTTACATCGACATCGCGATCCAGGAAAGGGTTGCCGGGGTCATCTTGTCCCCCACCGGCACGACGTCCTCGGTGGACAAGCTCGCGGCCCGCGGGACGGCGTTCGTCGCGGTCGACCGGCCGTTGCCGCAGCAGGACAGCGACGTCGTCCTGGTCGACACGCGCCTGGCGGCGCGGCAGGCGACCGAGCACTTGATAGCCCAGGGCTATCAACGCATCGGCTGCATCACCGGCCCATCAGGAGTCCGTACGGCGGACGACCGGCTCGCCGGCTACCGCGACGCGCTCAAGGCCGCCAAGCGCCGCGGCTCCACCAAGCTCGTACGCCGTACCGAGTACAAGGCCGCCGGTGCGCACAAGGCGGCCCGGGACGTGCTCAGCCAGGAGGACCCGCCGGACGCGTTGCTGGTGGCCAACTCCGCGATGGCAGTCGGCGTACTCCAGGCCTTGCAAGAAAAGGGCATTCGGCCCGGCAAGGACGTCGGCATGGTCGCCTTCGACGACGCCCCCTGGGCCGCGCTGGTCGATCCCCCACTGTCGGTCGTCGCGCAACCGGCGTACGAGATCGGCACCGTCGCCGCCCGGTTGCTGCTGGCAAGGATCACCGACGGCACCCGTCCGCCGACCACGACCACGCTCGGCGCCCGCCTGATCGAACGCGGCAGCTCCCACCGCGGCTGAGCAGCCACGGTGGGAGCCAGGACCACTCAGCCGTTCGGGTTCTCCAAGGCGTAGATCTGTGCCGCGTTGGCCTTGTCGATCAGCCGCGTCGGCAGCACCTGCGACTTCTCGACCGTTCCGCAGTCCACCAGGATCTTCTTCGCCGCGGCGATCGCTTCCTTGCCGTTGGTCGGGTAGGTGAAGGTCGCCGTCAGCCGGCCCTGCTCGACGGCCTTGATCCCGCCGGACGGGATCGGCAGCGCGTCGATGCCGATGAACTTCATCTCCTTCTCCCGGCCGACCGCCTTCGCCGCCAGGTACGCGCCCTCGGCCATCGGGTCGTTGTGCGCGTAGACCACGTCGATCTTCGGGTTCGCCTTGAGCAGCGCGTCCATCTGCGCCTGGCCCTTCTCCCGCAGCCAGTCGCCGCTCGCGGTCGCGATGATCTTGATCTTCGGGTTCGCCTTGATCCCGGCCGCGAAGCCCTGGTTGCGCTCGGCCTGCGGCGTCGCGCCGGCCAGGCCCTTGAGCTCGACCACCGACCCGCCGTTCGGCAGCACCTTCTCCGCGACGTACTTGCCGGCCTCGGTACCGATCTGCACGTTGTCGCCGCCGATGAAGCCGGTGTACGCGTCGCCCTCGACCTTGCGGTCCAGCACCAGCACCGGGATGCCCTTGTCGAAGGCCTTCTTCACCACCGCGGTCAGCGGCTTGGCCTCGTTCGGGCTGATGATCAGCAGGTCGATCTGCTGGGTGATGTAGTTGTCGACGTCCGCGACCTGCTTGGCGTTGTCCTGCGCGGCGTCGGCGAACTTCACCTCGAACTGCGGCACCTCGGCGGCGGCCGCCTTGATGTCGTCGTCCATCCGCTGCCGGTACGGCTCGGCGACGTTGGCCTGGCTCATCCCGATCACGTACTTGCCGTCGGCCCCCTTGCACTCCTTGGAGCTCTGCGCCTGCGGCTCGTCGGAGGTCCGCTCGCTGGTCGTACCGCAGCCGGCCAGGACCAGGGCAGTGACGGCCGCGACGGCCAGGGACAACTTGTGGATCTTCATCAGGGGTGGACCTTCCTCACGAGGCGGGCCGGAGCCGTTGCAGCGCGGCCGCCGCAACGATCACCAGGCCCTTGATCAGCAGCTGGATGTTGGAGTCGATGTTGTTCAGGGCAAGGATGTTGTTCAGTACGCCGAGCAGCAGCGCGCCGGCCACCGTCCCGGCCACCGAGCCGCGCCCGCCGGCCAGGCTGGTGCCGCCGATCACCACCGCGGCGATCGCGTCCAGCTCGTAGCCGATCCCGTCGTTCGGGCTGCCCTGGTTGAGCTGGACCGCGTGCACGATCCCGGCCAGCGACGCGAGCAGGCCGCAGATCGCGAAGACCGCGATCTTGACCCGGATCACCGGTACGCCGGACAGTCGCGCGGCCTTCTCGTTGCCGCCGACGGCGTACAGGTGCCGGGAGAACGCGCTGATCCGCAGGAACACCACGGCCGCGATCGCCACCACGGCGAAGATCAGGACCGGGATCGGTACGAGTCCGCCGAAGGTCCGTTCGCCGAGCAGTGCGAACGTCGACGGCGCCTCGTTCGGCCCGTCGCCGTACGCGATCGCGACGCCCTGCCCGTCCGACCAGATCCGGGCCAGACCGCGCGCTATCTGCAACCCGGCCAGCGTCACGATGAACGACTGGATCCCGATCATCGCGGTCGCCATCCCCTGCAGCGCGCCGAAGACCAGGCCGATCGCGAGCACCACCACGATCGAGGGCAGGAAGCCCCAGTCGCTCTCGACCATCAGCACCGCCGAGCCGACCGCGGCCAGCCCGAGCACCGCGCCGACCGACAGGTCGATCCCGCCGATCAGGATCACGAACGTCATGCCGACCGCGATGATGCCGATCTCGGAGACCGCGCGGACCACGTTGGCCAGGTTGTCCGCGCTGAGGAACAGGATCGCGCCGTCGCGCCGGGGCGAGAAGATGATCGCGGCAACGAACACCGCGAGCAGCCCGAACACGCTCTGGAACCGGAACAGCGTCGCGACCACGCTTCCGGACGCCTTCTCCACCGGCATGGCGGGCTTGTCCTGCAGGGCGGTCACCGGGGTCCTCCTTCGAACACAGCGCTCTCTCCCATCGCGGCGGCGAGCAGATCGCTCTCGCCGGAGTCAGATGTCTTGAACGACGCGACGTCGCGTCCGTCCCGCAGTACGACGACGCGGTCGCAGACGCCGATCAGCTCGGGCAGCTCCGACGACGCCAGCAGCACCCCGAGGCCCTGCCCGGCCAGTTCCCCCAGCAGGCGGTAGATCTCCGCCTTCGCCCCGATGTCGACACCGCGGGTCGGCTCGTCGAGCAGCAGCAGCTTCGGCTCGGTCAGCAGCATCTTGCCGAAGACGACCTTCTGCTGGTTGCCACCGGACAGTGTCCCGACGTCGTCCTGCAACCGGCCGAACTTCAGCCGCAGCCGGTCGGCCATCTTCACCGACGCGGCCCGTTCCATCCGGCGCGCGATCACGCCGAGCCGCCCGTACGCCGGCAGGCTCGACACCACCGTGTTCGCCAGGATCGAGTGGAACAGCACCAGCCCGGAGGCCCGCCGGTCCTCGGGGACCAGCCCGATGCCCTGCGCCAGCGCGTGCCGCGGGCCCCGCGGCCGGATCTCCTTGCCCTGCAGGACGATCCGGCCGGTGCGCGTACCGCCCGGCGCCACGCCGTACAGGGTCTCGAGCAGTTCGGTCCGGCCCGCGCCGAGCAGGCCGCACAGGCCGACGATCTCGCCGGAGCGCACGGTCAGCGAGATCCCCTCGGGGTCGCGGCGCCCGGGGCGCGGGCGTCGCGGTTTGAGGACCAGGTCCTCGACGCGCAGCAGCTCGTCGCCGGTCGAGACGTCCGGCGTACTGAACATGGTCTGCACCGGACGGCCGACCATCGCCTCGACCACCTCCGCCGTGGTCAGCTTGCGCGGGTCGAAGCTGGTGACGATCTTCCCGTTGCGCAGCACGGTCGCGCGGTCGGCGACCTGCGCGATCTCCTCCATCCGGTGGCTGATGTAGACGATGCCGACACCCGACCGGCGCAGCTCGCGGATCACCGCGAACAGCCGCTCGACCTCGGACGTCGTCAGCGCCGACGTCGGCTCGTCCATGATCAGCACGCGGGCGTCGAGCGAGATCGCCTTCGCGATCGTGACGAGCTGCTGCTCGCCGACGCGCAGCTCGCCGACCGGGCGGCGCGGGTCGAGGTTCACACCGCTGCGCTCCAGCAGGGCGCGGGCCTCGCGGTCCATCCGGCGGCGGTCGACGGTCCGGTACGGCGTCCGCAGCTCGCGGCCGAGGAAGATGTTGTCGGCGACCGACAGCGCGGGCACCAGGTCGAGTTCCTGGTGGATCATCGCGATCCCGGCGGCCTGCGCGTCGGTCGGTCCACCGAACGACACGGCCGCGCCGGCGATCTCGATCCGCCCGTCGTAGTCGGTGACGTCACCGGACAGGATCTTCATCAGCGTGGACTTGCCGGCGCCGTTCTCACCGAGCAACGCGTGCACCTCGCCGGGGCCCAGGCTGAACTCGACCTCGTGGCACGCCTGCACCCCGCCGTACCGCTTGCCGATCCCCGACATCCGGACCAGGGCGGACTCGGCCATGACACCTCCGCGATCGGCTGAGTAATCGATTTCCCGGACGCTATGCCTGTGCTCGCCAGCCCGTCAACCCCTGGCACCGGTCGTGGCCGGAATCGACACCCGACGGCGTCTTCCGACCCTAGGAGCGGGCGCCGCCGGACGACACCTGTTCGAGGCAGGTCGAAGGGTCGACGTGCACCACCGATCAACCGCGCGAGATCAGCGCGACACGCCGTGACACGCCGCGCGGACGACTGCTGCCGGGTGGTTGATCAGTGGTGGGCGTCGGCTGGAAGAAGTTCAGTCCTCGTCGAGCCAAGCCCGTACGGCATCGTTGTGCTCACCAAGCCGAGGCGGCGGCAGGTTGGTCTCGCGCGCACCGGCGTACGGGTTGTCGTCGAACCGCAGCGGCGGACCAGGCAGCTGGATCATCCCGAGCTCCGGGTGCTCGACGTCGATCAGCAACCCCTGCGACCGCGTCTGGTCCCACTCGTAGACCTGCTGGAAGTCGCGGACCTTGCCGGCGGGGATCCCCGCATCGGCCAGCCGCCGCAGCCAGACATCGGCCGGCTCGGCGGCGAAAGCGGACTCGATCGCCGCGGTCAGCACGTCGCGGTGCGCGACCCGGTCGGGGTTGGCGGCGAAGCGCGGATCGTCCGGGTCGAGCCCGACGATCGGCGCGAACGTGCGCCACTGCCCCTCGCTGCCGACCGCGACCTGGATGCTGTCGTCGCGCGTCCGGTACATCCCGTACGGCGCGATCTGCGCGTGGTGGTTGCCGACGCGCTCCGGCAACTGCCCGGCGACGGTCCACTTCGTCCCGTGGAACGCGTGCACGCCGACGACCGACGCGAGCAGCGACGTCCGCACCACGCGGCCGCGGCCGGTGATCGAGCGCTCGTGCAGCGCCGCGAGCGCGCCGTACGCGCCGTACATGCCGGCCAGCAGATCCGCGATCGGCATCCCGGTCTTGGTCGGCTCGGTCGCGCCGGTGATGCTCATCAGCCCGCCCTCGCCCTGCGCGATCTGGTCGTACCCGGCGCGCCCGCCCTCCGGCCCGTCGTGCCCGAAGCCCGTGATCGAGAGGATCACCAGGCCCGGGTTGAGCTCGTGCAGCCGCTCGACGGAGAACCCGAGCCGGTCGAGCACGCCCGGCCGGAAGTTCTCGATCAGTACGTCGGCCTTGCCGACCAGCCGCGTCAGGAACTCCTTGCCCTCGGCCGACTTCAGGTCGGCCGTCACCGACTCCTTGTTCCGGTTGGCCGACAGGAAGTACGTCGACTGGTCGCCGGCGAACGGCGGCCCCCACCCGCGGCTGTCGTCCCCTCCGGCCGGGGTCTCGACCTTGATCACCCGCGCCCCGAGATCCCCCAGCATCATCGCGGCATGCGGCCCGGCCAGCGCCCGGGTCAGATCCACGACCACGACGTCCGAAAGAAGGTTCTGCACCCAGCCACCCTAGGGTGTGTCTGCCGCGGAGAAAGGTGATCCAGCTCGCACCGCTCAGCTGACGGCCTTGCGGGCCAGCGACGCCAGGCGGTGGGTGACGTCGCGGGGACGTTCCTGCATGAGCATGTGACCGGCGCCTGGGTACATCCACAGGCGGGACGACGGGATCAGCTGGGCCATCCGGTTCGCATGCCGGGGTGGGAGCAGGCGATCGCGGGTGCCGTGCATGACCTCGACCGGGATGTCGTCCAGTACGGCGAGCGCATGGCCGAGCTCGTGCTGCGTGATCGCCTCGAAGAACCCACTGAACGACCGGCCCGGCAGGGCTTCCAGGTCGGCCAGCAGGACGTCGACCTCGGCGGGGTCGACCTTCTTGCCGAACACCAGCTGCTTCAACGCCGGCCGCCGCAGCCGGGTCGAGGCAAGCGCCCGCCACGCCTTCACCTCTGCTTCCACGGCCGCCCTCCGGGCCTCGCGCTTCTCCATCCGCGCGCCCGCCAGGTTCATCGCCCGCGGCGCCACCACCGCGGCGGCGCCGTCCAGCCGGGCCGGCAGCCCGAAGGCCCGCGACGTCATCTGCCCGGATGACGTACTGACCAGCGCCGCGCCCACGATCCGCGACCCGAACAGCTCCGGCCGCCGGTCGGCCAGCGCCATCAACGTCATCCCGCCCATCGAGTGCCCGGCGTACACCACCGGCCCCGACGGCGCGACCTCGTCCAGCACCGTCACCAGATCGTCGGCGAGCTGCTCGATCCGCGTCGTACCGGCCGGTGCCGCGTCCGACCGGCCGTGCCCCCGGTGGTCGTAGGCAACGACCCGGACCCCGTCAGCCCCCAGTACGCCGGGCAGCCCCGTGAACTGGTGGTGCCAGCTCCGCGTCGAACACGTCCACCCGTGCGCGAGCACCACCGTCACCGGCGCGTCAGGCGACCCTGCCGTCTCCACGTGCAGCCGCACGCCGTCCGGCGTGATCACCCCAGCCCGCTCTGCCTGCATGGTCATATCTTCCCCAGTCGATCCGTCAGCTCACCCAGACCACGCCGCCGCCGGTTGGTCCGCACCCGCACGATCCGGTCCGCGACCGACGGCAGGTGCCGCGCCACCGCGACCCCGATGCCGGTCGTCCGCGTCGACGCCCGGTTCCGCGGCGGCCGGCGCGCGGCCGCAACGTCCACGATCGTCCCGACCACCTGCTCGACCGTCTCGGCCGGCAGGAACATCCCGAGATCCACCCCACGCGCCAGCGACGCGTCGTGGATCGGCGTCGGCACGTACCCCGGGTAGATCACGCTGACATCCAGGTGCCGGCCGTTCTCGATCCGCAGCGCGTCGGCGTACGTGTCGATCGCGCGCTTCGAGACCAGGTACGACGCCGCCAGCGGCAGCGTCACGTACGCGAGCCCCGACGACACGAAGATCACGCGTCCCTTCGCCTCGCGCAGCGCGGGCAGGGCGGCCGCCGTCACACCCCAGCCGGCGAAGAGGTTCACCTCGATCACCTTGCGGGCGGTCGCGTCCGGCGCGTCGCCGGCCAGAGCCGGTACGCCGATGCCCGCGTTGTTGATCAGCAGGTCCAGCCCGCCGAGCCGCCCGACCGCCGCCGGGATCAGCTCCGGCTGCGTCAGGTCGCACTCGATCACGTCGTCGCTCTTCTGCAGGTCGAGCCCGACCACTGTCGCGCCGCGCCCTCGCAACGCCTCGACGGTCGCCCTACCGAAAGCACCTGCGGCGCCCGTGACCAGCGCCCGCTTCCCGGCCAGGTCCCAGGACGGTCGCCGGACGAATCCACCACGGCCGGTCATGCGGACTCCTTCTCCCGATCGCCGGAAGCGAGCAGGTGCTCGGCCCGCATCCGCCCACCGCGTGCGCCGCGCCCGACCAGCCAAGCGATCCCCAGGATCTCCAGCAGACCGACCACCGCGAGCAACCCGTAGCCACCGTTCCACATCCACTGCGGTACGTCGGTCCGCTCCTCCCGGCGCAGCACCTCCTGCTCGCCGATGAACTGCACCGTCTGCCCGTCCGACACCTGGATCGCCGGCTTCTGGATCGCCGCGTCCTCGGGCGCGTAGACCCACGCGGCGGTCAGGTCCCGCGAGCCCTGGTGCAGCCGGACCATCGACTTCCACTTGCCGTACATCGGCAGCGGCGCCTCGGAGCGATAGACGCCCTCGGCAACCTTCTGCAGCGGGTGCAGTTCCAGCCCGCCACCCTGCCAGGCCATCGCCTCGAACCAGCGCGCGCCCTCGGCCGCGTCGACGGGGTTCACCTTCACCGTCACGTACGCCGTCGGCTCGGCGCCGGTGGCGACCCGCTCCAGCGAGATCGTTGCCGACACCCCCGGATCGGCCGACCGCGGGACGCAGAAGAACACGACGCCCAGGACGGCGATCAGCCCGACCGCGCCCAGTTGGTGCGTACGCCGTACCGACGGCACGGCGCGGACCTCGCCGGCGACCTCGGCGTACCGGGTCGCCAGCCACGCTCCGACCAGCCCGGCGCCGATCCCCGCGACCAGCCCGAACCCGAGCGCCGACGGAAGCATCGACGCGGGCCAGCGGATCGGCATCCAGACCTGGCTCCAGCCGTACTCGGCCAGCAGCCCGGCCGTGCCGATCAGCGCACCGGCGACCACGCCCAGCCGGAAGCGACTCTTGTTGCCCAGAGCAAGTGCTGTCAGCTCGACCAGCACCGCTTCGACGATCAGCAACGGGAAGTGCCCGAGGATCTCACCGAGCGGCTGGTCGACCGCCCACGCGATCCCGCCGCGAATGATCAAGTACGTCGCCAGCGCGCCGAACGTGCTGAAGCGTCCCCGCCGTGCCCGCAGCACCGTGAACGCCAGCGCCGACCCGAACACGATCAGGATCGGCTGCAGCACCAGCGGGAACTGCGGTACGCCGTAGTTGAACTCGGTGCTGAACAGGTCCCACGCGATCAGCAGGGCGCCGACGGCAACGACCTCCTGGAACCTGCGGCGAAGGTTGCTGCCGACAAGTTGTTCGACCTCGGCCGACGCCAGCAGCCGCGCGAAGATCGACAGCACCACCCCGCCGATCATCAGCAGGTGCGTCGGCCCCCAGAGCGTGACGTCCTCGCCGAACAGCCGGTGCCAGACGTCGTCGAGCGGGAAGCCGACCAGCGCGAAGGTTCCGCACACGGTGACCAGCGCCGCGCTGCACGGGATCCGCCAGCCCGCGCTCAGCTTGATCGTCCGGGCCGGCAGCGGCTTGCGGGCGAGCGCGATCGGCAGCACGCCGGACACGATCACGCCGAGGATGCCGAAGAAGATCGGGTAGTGCGCCGGCGTCCCGAACGGGCCGGTGTCGCGGCCCTTGTCGATGTGCACCGCGATGTCCCACCAGACGCCGAACGCGCAGGACAGCAGCGAGACGGCGTGCAGGTACGGCGTGAGCGCGGCCCATCGGGGGACTCCGTCCAGTCTCCCGATGGTGTCCGCGAGGCGCCCTACCAGCGTGACGTGCCCGGTGCGTTCCCGCCACAGCAGGACGGCGAGTGCGACGTACATCAGGCCGACCAGGCCGGTGACGATCGCGATCTGGTCGAAGCTCGCGGTGCCGGTCGAGGCTGCCAGTGGGACGGTCATCTCGCGCTCCTGGTCTGCTGGGCAACAGCGGGCATGCGCCATGAAGGATGTTACATAGAACATGTAACGTCGAGTCTGGAAGACTGTCAAGGGTGGGAGGACAGCAGGCACCCGAGGAGTACACGGTCGACCAGCTCGCCGCGAAGGTGGGCATGACCGTCCGGAACGTGCGCGCGTACGCCGGACGCGGGCTGATCCCACCGCCCCGGCTGGTCGGCCGGACCGGGTACTACGACGCCGACCACGTGGCGCGGCTCACGCTGGTCCGGGAGTTGCTCGACAAGGGCTACACGCTGGCCGCCGTCGAGCGGATGATGAGCGAGCTGCCGGACGGCGCACTCGCGCTCGGCGTCTTCGAGACCCTGGTCAGCCCGTGGACCCCGGCCGAGCCCGAGGTGATCACCGAGCACCAGCTGGCCGAGCGGGCCGGCATCCCGCACCACCCCGCCACCATCGACAAGCTGATCGAGCTGGGCATCGCCGAGCGCGCCGAGGGCGACCACCTGCGCATCCCGAACCCGGACCTGCTCCGTACCGGCCTCGAGGTGATCAAGCTCGGCGTCCCGCTGGACGCGATCTTCGAGATGCTGCCCAAACTCTTCGAGCAGGCCGACCAGGTCGCCAAGATCTACGTCGAGCTGTTCCGCGGCACGGTCTGGCGCCAGTTCGCCGACGCCGGCCTGCCCGCGGACGGCTGGCCCGAGATCCAGCGCACCCTGGAGAACATCATCCCCCTGGCCGGCCAGGCCCTGGTCGCCGCCTTCCGCGAGTCCATGGCCCGCGAGATCGAGATCGCGGCGTACGAGGAACTGGGCCTCCCGCCGAACGACCTCCCCTCCACCGGCTGAGTCAGATCGCCCGCAACGACTTGGCCGGGCGCAGCCGGTCCAGCGCCGCCTGCGACACCGGATCCGCCGCCCGGTACACGATCAGCCGCTGACTCGAATCCGCCAGCGGCGTCAGCACGTCGTACTCGACCGTCAGCCGCCCGATCTCCGGATGGTTGAGCTTCTTCAGCCCGTTCCCCTTCACCATCACGTCCCGCTTCTCCCACCACCGCGCGAACTCGGAGCTCTCGGCCACCAGCAGCCGGACCAGCTCGGCCAGCTCCGAGTCGTCCTCGTGCGTCGCCCACGCCGCCCGCAGGTCCGCGATCCCTTCCCGTACGACGCGCTCCCGATCGGGGTAGAAGTCCGCGAAGACCGGCTCGATCGTGCACAACCACATCGTGTTCCGCCGCTCCGGCGGAACCCCGGCGAAGTCGAGCATCAGCGCCGCCATCTCCGGGTTCCACGCGCAGATGTCGAACCGGTGGTTGACCAGCATCGCCGGCAGCGGCGACATCGCCTGCACCAGCTGCTCCAGCGAGCCCGACCCCGACTGATGCCGCACCGACGACCACTGCCGGGTCAGGTCGAACACGTACGCGTGCTCGTCCTCACTCAACTGCAGCGCGCGGGCCAACGCCCCGAGTACTTCGGCCGACGGCCGCAGCCCCCGTCCCTGCTCCAGCCGTACGACGTAGTCCACCGACACCCCGGCCAGGTCAGCGACCTCCTCGCGGCGCAGCCCCGGCGTACGGCGGGACCGCCCGCGCTCCGGAAGACCGACGTCCGCGGGCGACAGGCGTTCCCGCCGGGCCCGCAGGAACACAGCCAACTCGTACGCGACGTCCATCCCGCCATCGTACGAAACCGCCCGTGTCACCCCCGCCGGACGAACTGCGGCAGCCGCAGGATGTTGTGCGGGTACGGCAGCGGCTTCTCCCCCGCCTCGGTCAGCCGCCGCAGCTGCTCGTCGTCGAGCGCCCACCCGGTCGCGCCGAGGTTGTCCGCCAGCTGCTCCGGCGTCCGTACGCCGATGATCGGCGCGGTCAAGCCCGGCCGCTGCATCACCCACCGCAGCGCGACCTGCGCCGGCGTCCGGCCGGTCTCCTCCGCGACCGCGAGCAGCGTGTCGATCACCCGCCAGGTTCGGTCGTTGTCGTGCGCCGCCCAGTCCTCGGCGCTCGACCGCGAACCGGCCGGCGGTCCACCGGCCGACTTCGCGTACTTCCCCGACAGCCAGCCACCGGCCAGCGGACTCCACGCGATCACCCCGGCGCCCTCGTTCCGGGCGACCGGGATCAGGTCCAGCTCGGCGTCGCGGTCGAGCAGGTTGTAGAGCGGCTGCAGACTCACGTACGGCTCCAGCCCGCGATGCCGCGCCAGGTCGATCGCCTTCTGGAACTGCCAGCCGGTCAGGTTGCTAGCGCCGACGAACCGGACCTTCCCGCTGCTCACCAGCGCGTCGAGCGTGGTCAGCGTCTCCTCCAGCGGCGTCGCGTCGTCCCACACGTGGATCTGGTAAAGGTCGATGAAGTCCGTGCCGAGCCGCCGCAGGCTCGCTTCCACGCCGGCCATCACGTGCTTGCGCCCGGCGCCGCGCACCGGCAACCCGGGCCCGGCTTCGCCGTACACCTTGGTCGCGATCACCAGCTCGTCGCGGTCCTTCGTCTTCAGTCAGCTCCCGATGATCTCCTCCGACCGTCCGCCGGAGTAGGTGTCGGCGGTGTCGACGAACGTCCCGCCCGCCTCGACGAACGCGTCCAGCATCCGGTGCGCGGTCGGTTCGTCGGTCCCGGGCCCGAACGTCATCGTGCCGAGGCACAGCTCGCTGACCTGCAGGCCGGTCCGGCCGAGAAAGTTCCTGTCCATCCACCCAGCCAACAACCTGGAGCGCGCTCCAGGTCAAGGCGTTGGGCGGCCCCGCCGTACCAGCTTCCTGAACGGACAGTTAGCGTGGCATCGCACACAGTGAACCGCCGGGCTGAGGACGTTCATGAAGAAGCTTGTTCTGGCAACCGTGACGGTTGCCGCTGTCATCGCCGCCGCACTGATCCCGTCCGGGCCGCCGGTCGAGGCCGCGTCGCCGGGCTTCGGCGCGGCGGTGTCGTCCGTCGAGCGGCCGGCGTGGCAGACCGACGACAGCGTCAACGCGCTCGCGACCGCGGGCAACGTCGTGTACGCCGGGGGCCTGTTCACCCGGATCCGCCCGGGCGGCAAGCCGGCCGGCGAGGGTGAGGCGATCCGTCCGTACGTCGCCTCGTTCAACCGGACGACCGGCGCGCCGAGCGGTTGGGCCCCGCGGCTGAACGGCGCGGTCTGGTCGATCGCGACCAGCGCCGACGGCAAGTGGGTGGTGATCGGCGGCGACTTCACCAGCGTGAACGGCGTACCGCGCAACCGCGTCGCGATGTTCAACGCGACCAACAACCAGCTGACCAGCTGGAACCCCTCGGTCAGCTACCGGGTCTCGGCGCTCGCGATCTCCGGCAACACCGTCTACCTGGGCGGCTCCTTCGGCCGCGTCGCCGGTACGACGCGCAACCGGCTCGCCGCGGTCACCCTCAACGGCGCCCTGCTGCCGTGGAACCCCGACGCCGACGACGACGTGCACGCGATCGACCTCACCGACGACGGGAAACGGATCTTCGTCGGCGGCGGCTTCACCAAGGTCGGCGGCGGCGCCCACTACGCGCTCGCGATGCTGAACCTCACCAACGGCCGCGCCTCCGCGATGCCGGCCGCGGCCGCGATCCCGCCGCCGACCGACGACTGCGTCAGCCGGGTCAAGGACATCGACACCCTCGGCAACCGGGTGTACGTCGCGAACGCCGGCAGCGGCATCGGCTGCTACGACGGCGTACTGGCCGCCGACGCCACGACCGGCAAGCTGGTCTGGCAGAGCAAGTGCCTGGGCGCGACCGAGGCGGTCAAGGCGATGGGCGGCTGGGTCTTCAAGGGGTCGCACGCGCACGACTGCAGCCAGGACGGCAGCTTCGGCGACAACGCCGGCATCCGGCACCTGCTGGTCCAGAGCACGACGACCGGCAAGTTCGGGCCCTGGTTCCCCAGCACCGACGTCGGCGGCACGACGGAGGTCGGCCCGCTCGCCTTCACCTCCGGCGGCAACGACCTGTGGGTCGGCGGCGACTTCACCAAGGTGAACGGCAAGCCCCAGCAGGGCCTGACCCGCTTCACCAACTCCGCCGGCGGCGCCCAGCCGACCCGCCCGGCCGCCCCGAAGGTCACCAGCCCGGCCCGCGCCCGGACCACCGTCACCTTCCCAGCGGTCGTCGACTCCGACAACATCACGCTCACGTACACGCTCTACCGAGGCAGCACCAAGCTCGGCACCTGGACCCGCAACTCCTACCCGTGGGTCCGCCCGACCGTCACCACCTTCACCGACACCGGCGTGAAGAGCGGCCAGAACCCGTCGTACCACGTCGAGGTCACCGACGGCCGCAGCCGCACCAAGAGCGCCGCGGCCGTCGTACGGGTGAAGTAAGGGTAGGAAGGGCAGTCCCAGGAAGAAGTCTCCCTTTTGTGGGTCGGGCCGGCGGGTGACGCTGGTTTCGCGAACCACAGAAGGGGAATCTCGTGACACTGGACACTTACCGCCTGCTCGGCCGCTCCGGCCTGCGGGTGTCGCCGCTCTCGCTCGGCACGATGACGTTCGGCTCCGACTGGGGCTGGGGCGCGGACAAGGACGAGGCCGGCCGGATCTTCGATCGGTACGTCGGCCAGGGCGGCAACTTCGTCGACACCGCGAGCCAGTACACCAACGGCACGTCGGAGGAGTTCGTCGGACACTTCGCCCAAGGCCGCCGGGACCGGCTGGTGATCGCCACCAAGTACACGATGACGAGCCGGCCCGACGACCCGAACGCCGGCGGCAACCACCGCAAGTCGATGGTCCGCTCGGTCGAGGACAGCCTGCGCCGGCTGCAGACCGACTACATCGACCTGCTCTACCTGCACTCCTGGGACTTCACGACACCGGTCGAGGAGGTCCTGCGCGCGATGGACGACCTGGTCCGCGCGGGCAAGGTCCTGTACGTCGGGATGTCGGACACGCCGGCCTGGCAGGTCTCCCGGATGCAGGCGATCGCCGACCTGCGCGGCTGGTCACCGCTCGTCGCGCTGCAGATCGAGTACAGCCTCGCCGAGCGCACCGTCGAGCGGGACCTGATCCCGATGGCGTCCGAGCTGGGGCTCGGCGTGCTGCCGTGGTCGCCGCTGGCGTCCGGCGTACTGGCGGGCAAGTACACCGCCGCCGACCTGGATCACGACGGCGGCGTCGGCTCGGCGGCCGGCACCCGCAAGAACGTCGCGGCGGCCAACAACTCGCTCACCGAGCGCACGCTGGCGATCGCCGAGGTCGTCAAGAAGGTTGCCGCTCGCAACAACCGGACGGCGTCCCAGGTCGCGATCGCGTGGACGCTGCGCAATCCCGCGGTCGCGTCGCCGATCCTCGGCGTACGGACCCTGGCGCAGCTGGACGACAACCTGGGCGCGCTCGAGGTCGAGTTCACCGACCAGGACGTGCGGGAGCTGGAGGAGGTCAGCGCGATCGAGCTCGGTTTCCCGCACGACTTCCTGCAGCGCCCGATGACCCAGTCGGTGACGCGGGGAACCGCCAAGGTCGAACCCCGCCGCTGACCCCAGCCGCTTGCGTCCGAAGAACCCGCATGCGTCCGAGGAACCGAGCCCTATAGCGCTCGGTTCTTCGGACGCTCGGCGGTTCTTCGGACGCTCGGGGGGCGGTCCGGATCGACCGGGAGGTCGCCGAGGTCGGCGTCCCAGTCGTCGTCCTCGACGCCCGCCTCCTTGCGGCGGGCGATCCGGACGAAGGCAGCGATCAGCAGGATCGGCCCGAGGAACATCGCCAGCTCCGGGATCCCGCCCATGTGCAGCGCGATCATGAGGCCGTCACCAGGGCGATCCCGCCGGCGGTGAACGCGACCATCGCCGCCAGCATCGGGTACTGCGCCCGCCGCAACTGCCGGCGTCGGAACAGGCCGGTCGCGCGATCGTGCGCGGACACGACCCCGAGTACGTGTCCGAGCACGATCGCGCCGATCTGGACCCCGGCGATCAGCCCGGTCCCCAGCAGGCCGTAGTCGATCCCGGCCTGCCCGGTCCCGAGCAGGTCCCAGCCGCGCCCGAACGGATCGGTCGCGAGCAGGACACCATCCTGCCCCTGGAACACCGTGAACGAGAAGTAGTGCGCGACGGCGTACCCGATCGCGATCGGCACCAGCGAGTGCGCGAACGCCCCGGGCAGCCCGGCGTTGCCCAGGGCACCGGGCCGAACCCGCGCGGAACCGGTCGCCCGCGCCGCGCCGACGAACAACGCCGTCACGATCGCGACAGCCACCAGCAACCCGAGCGTGTGCACGGCGACATGCTCGGCCAGCCCAAGCCCGCCGGTCGCCGAGGTCCAGACCGACCACCGCGAGATCCCGTCGAAGGCCGTTGACCCGAGCAACAAGCACAGCAACCCGACCAGCCCACGCTCCTGCGGCATCGTCGCCAGCCCGGCCAGCGGATTCCGGAGCACCAGCCCGCCGTCCCGGCGCCCGAGCGGGCTCAGCCGCGCCAGCACTTCGGCGTACACCTCGAAGCTGTCGCCGACAGCGAACCAGCGCGGTCCGTAGACGATGCCCGCGGCAACATTCACCACCGCGTACGCCGTGACGAACACCGCGACCACCAGTGGATCGGACCCCTCCGGGTACGCGAGCTCCAGCCAGAGGAACCCGAAGAGCCCGCCGACCGCCGGCCAGTACGCGATCCCCTCGGGCAACCGTCGCCGGGAACGACGCGGGACCAGCGCCGCCAGCGTGCGCAGCGGATTGGCCGGCCGCCAGACCGGCCCGAAGAGCAGTGAAACCGGGATGATCCCGACCCAGATCCACACGTAGAGCCAGGTCGGTGCCGGGTTCAGCGCGGGCGACGTACTGCCGAACCACACGGCGCCGAGCAGCAGTCCCAGCGCGACCAGACCGACGCCCTTGAGCACCCACCGGAAAGCCCGGGCGTCGACCACCCGCGTCAGCACCGCGAGCGACGGACCAGCGGCAACCTCGAACCGCGGCCGGGACCAGAACGCCGCCAGCGCGAAGAACGAGACCGCGACCGCGGCGGCCGCGGAGTAGATCGCCAGCCAGAGCGGGACCGGCAGGTCCCCACGCCCACCGATTCCGTGCAACGGGATCATGGATCCGAATGTAACACGAGCTATGTCACATAGCTACTGTTTCATACTCCGCCCGATCGAACCGCCGGGTCAGCTGCCGGAAGCGGAAGGTGAACGACGGCCAGAGGGTCGTGTTCCGCCCCTGCGCATCCAGGTACCAACTCGTACAGCCACCCCGCGTCCACACCGTGTTCCGCATCGACGAGCGCACGCCGTCCACGAACGCACGCTGCACCTCCGGCCGCACCTCGACCTGCCGCAGCCCCTCGGCGTCCATCGTCTTCAGCGCGTCCAGGATGTACGCGATCTGCGACTCGATCATGAACACCATCGAGCTGTGCCCGAGCCCGGTGTTCGGCCCGATCAGCAGGAAGAAGTTCGGGAAGCCGGCCACCGCCGTCCCGAGGTGCGCTTCCATCCCCTCGGCCCACGCGTCACGCAACGACAGCCCGTCCCGGCCGTACAGCATGTCCATCACCGGGAGGTCGGTGACGCGGAAGCCGGTGCCGTAGATGATCGTGTCGACCTCGTGCTTCACGCCGTCGTCGGTGACGATCCCGGTCGGCGTCACCTCGGTGATGCCGTCGGTGACCACCTCGACGTTCGGCCGCGCGACCGCCGGGTAGTAGTCGTCGGAGATCAGCACCCGCTTGCACCCGAGCGTGAAATCGGGCGTCAGCCGGGCCCGCAACTCCGGATCGCGGACCTGCTTCTCGAGGTGCTTCTCGGCCACCTTCTGGGCCTGCTTCATGATCCCGGGCAGCTTGGCGAACCCGAGCACCATCGACTCGCGCCCCCAGTAGATCCCGGCGCGAACCGCCTTCTGCACCAGGGGAAACGCACGGAAGACCGCCTTCTCCAGCCGGCTGATCCTGCGATCCGGCCGCGGCATCACCCACGGCGGCGTGCGCTGGAACAGGTGCAGTTCCTCGACCTCCGGCTGGATCGCCGGCACGAACTGGATGGCCGACGCGCCGGTCCCGATCACCGCGACCTTGCGACCGCTCAGGTCGAGATCGTGGTTCCACTGGGCCGAGTGGAACACCTCGCCCTCGAACGACTCGATGCCATTCAGCTTCGGGTACGACGGCTCGGCCAGCGGACCCATGCCCGACAGCAGGATCTCGGCGGTGAAGTCGCCCTGGTTGGTGTGGATCAGCCAGCGGTCGTCGACCCAGTGCGCGGACTGTACGGCGTGCCCG
This sequence comes from Kribbella italica, assembly GCF_014205135.1. Lineage (NCBI taxonomy): Bacteria > Bacillati > Actinomycetota > Actinomycetes > Propionibacteriales > Kribbellaceae > Kribbella > Kribbella italica. The sequence goes on along the minus strand of NZ_JACHMY010000001.1, from coordinate 8,478,184 downwards.
AAGCGGATGTGCGGGCGGACACGGAACCCGTCGGTGACCTGTCGCAGGTACGCCTCGATCTCGGGCTGCGGGGAGAACGTGCTCGACCAGTCCGGATTGGGCGCGAACGAGAACGAGTACAGGTGCGAGGGGACGTCGCAGCGGCAGCCCGGGTAGGTGTTGTCCCGCCAGGTGCCGCCGACGTCCTCGGCGCGCTCGAGCACCACGAAGTCGTCGTACCCGGCCTGCTTGAGCCGGACCGCCATCCCGATTCCCGCGAAGCCGGTGCCGATCACGACGATCCGGTGGTTCTGCAGCATGGTCTCGCCCTTCGTCCGAAGAACTTACTCCCAGTAAGTTACTCCAGGTCAGTTAGACTCGGCAAGGTGACGACGACCACGGACGGCGTACCGGTGAAGCGGAAGCGCGACCGGGCCGCGCGGGAGCGCGAGATCCTCGACGCCGCCGAGCGGATCTTCGGCGACCGCGGCTATCAGGGCACCTCGATGGACGAGATCGCCGCCGAGGTCGGGGTCTCCAAACCGCTGATCTACCAGTACTACGGCTCGAAGGACGGCCTGTTCCTCGCCTGCCTGTCCCGCCTGCGCGCCCAGCTCCTGGATGCCGTCTCCGAGGCCGTGCTCGCCGCGGCCGACGCCGAGCAGGCCATGTACGCCGGTTTCGTCGCCTGGTTCCAGTTCCTCGACGACCACCCGCGCGCCTGGTCGGTGATCGTCGACGAGGGCATGCTCGCGGCCGGCCCCGCCGCCCAGGCCGCCGACGAGGTCCGCGCCGACTTCGTCGAGCTGATCGCGACCATGGTCCGCCTCAACGCGCCCGCGACGATCGACGAGGAAGAGATCCAGATCGTCGCCCAGACCATCTCCGGCGCCACCGAACGCCTCGCCATCTGGCGCACCCGCACCGACACCCCGCCCTCGGCCGAGAAGACCGCCCGCACCCTGCAAGACCTCCTCTGGCAGGGGCTCCACACGTTGCGCGAGAGCTGACCCGGATCTGCACCACTCACCAACTCCCCGCACCTCCAGCGCGTCCCGCCTGACCTTCGCTGGAACCGGGGTGCGGGCGGGAGTTGATGAGTGGTGGACGTCCGGGCTGACAGATGTCATGGCCACGTCGTGACGGCCGATCCAGGATCCGCCGCCCGCCCGGCAGCACGCTTCTGGGTATGACGACAACGACTGCGGTCACCCTCAGCGGAGTGACCAGGAGGTACGGCGAAGTGCAGGCCGTGGCCGGGGTGGACCTCACGATCCGGTCGGGCGAAGTCGTGGCACTGCTCGGCCCGAACGGCGCCGGGAAGTCCACCACGCTGGAGATCCTGCTCGGTCTGGTCCGGCCCGACCAGGGCAGCGTCCAGCTCTACGGGCAGTCCCCCGCGGACGCGATCGCGGTCGGCCAGGTCGGCGTGATGCTGCAGAGCGGCGGGATCATCGAGGACGCGAAGGTCGGCGAGCTGCTCGACCTGGTCGCCGGGCTGCACAAGAACCCGCTGCCCGTCACCGACGCCTTGCAGCGGGCCGGCATCGCCGATCTCGGCAACCGCAAGCTGAAGGCGCTGTCCGGCGGGCAGAAGCAGCGGGTCCGGTTCGCGATGGCGATCGTCGCGCAGCCCGACCTGATCGTGCTCGACGAACCGACCACCGGGATGGACGTCGAGTCCCGGCGCGACTTCTGGGCCGCGATGCACGCCGAGACCGCGCGCGGCCGGACCGTGCTGTTCGCGACCCACTACCTGGAAGAGGCCGACGCGTACGCCGACCGCGTGGTGCTGATGCGGGCCGGCAAGATCGTTGCCGACGGCACCGCCGCGCAGATCAAGGCGAGCGTCTCCGGCCGGACCATCCGGGCGACCGTGCCCGGTGCCGACCTGGCCACGCTGGCGACGCTGCCCGGCGTACGGAACGTCGAGACGCGTGGCGACGTGGTGCTGCTGCAGTGCGCGGACTCCGACGACACGCTGCGGTACCTGCTGGCCAACACGCCGGCCCACGACATCGAGATCACCTCGGCCGACCTCGAGGACGCGGTCCTCGCGATCGGCGCCCAGCAGGAGAGTGCGGCATGAACCTCGACTACCTGAAGTTCGACATCAAACGGACCCTGCGCAACCGGCGGGTGCTGATCTTCGCCGTGCTGATGCCGCTGGTGCTGTTCCTGATCTTCGGCGCCACGCTGCACACGAGCGACTCCGAGGGTGGCATCTCCGCGATCGCCTACGTGATGGTGTCGATGGCGATGTTCGGCTCGATGAACGCGGCGATGAGCAGCGGCGGCGTGATCGCGATGGAACGCGACGGCGGCTGGAACCGGACCCTGCGGCTGACCCCGCTCAAGCCCCAGGCGTACGTCGCCTCGAAGGTCATCCTGTCGCTGCTGCTCGCGGTGCCGCCGCTGGTCGTGGTGTTCGTGGCCGGGATGATCATCGGCCACGTCGACCTGAGCGCCGGCCAGTGGCTCTCCGTCGCGCTCGTGTCCTGGCTCGGCGCGCTGCCGTTCGCCGGTCTCGGGCTGGTGATCGGGTACGTCGCCAAGCCGGACAGCGTGCAGCCGATCACCGGTCTGACCACGATGCTGATCGCGGCCTTTGGCGGGCTCTGGCTGCCGATCGAGCAGATGCCGCACGTGATGAAGACGATCGCGCAGCTCACCCCGGCGTACTGGACCGGGCTCAGCTCGCGCAGCGCGCTGTCGGAGGGCGGCCTGGACATGCACGCCGTCCTGATCGTGCTGGTGTGGACGGTGGTACTCGGGGCGATCGGCCTGCGCCGCTTCCGCGCGGACACCGCCCGCGCCTGATCCCGGCGAGTTACCGTGACGACTGTGAGCAGCAAGCAGCCCCCGCCGCATTCGCCGGCCGCCCGCGACCTCACCCAGACGGGACGCAGGTCGTGGCGCTGGCTGGCCGGCGGGGTCTGGCTGTTCTACCTGGGCAGCCCGCTGCAGGAGATCGTCCGGCACAGCGACGGCGTCACCCGAGTGGTCGGGGTGCTCGCGCTGTTTGCCTTCGCCACGGCTTACATGTCCTTCTTCATCTGGATGCGGCAGGTCTCCTGGCGCGAGGGCGGGCTTCCGCTCTGGAAGCGGTACGGCTACCTGGTCGGCCTGCTCGCTCTGGCCGCGCTGACGCTGCCGGCCGCCGGGCAGACCGCACTGACCACGCTGGTCTACGTCACCGCGATCTCGGTGGTGATGCTGGAGCTTCGGCAGGCGATCGCCGTCACCCTCCTGACGCTGGGTGGAGCGGAGCTGTCGATGCGGCTGGTTCCCGGCTGGCACGACGACAGCAGTTACGGGCTGGCGATCTTCCTGGCCGCATTGGCGGTGTTCGGGATGCGGCGCGCGATCCAGCGCGGGATGGAACTGTCGGTCGCCCGTCAGGACTTCGCCGAGCTGGCGGTCCAGGAGGAGCGCAACCGGTTCGCCCGGGACCTGCACGACATCCTCGGACACTCGCTGACCGTGATCACGGTCAAGGCCGAGCTCGCCGGGCGCCTGATCGAGGCCAACCCTTCGCGGGCGGCGGTCGAGGTGACCGACATCGAGCAGCTCGCCCGGGCGGCGCTGGCCGACGTACGGGCTGCTGTCGCGGGCTACCGCGAGCTGAGCCTCGCCGGTGAACTGGTCTCCGCCCGAGCCGCCCTGGAGGCGGCTGAGATCCGCGCTGATCTGCCGACGACGGTCGACGATGTGCCCGAATCTCATCGAGAGCTGTTCGCCTGGGTGGTCCGTGAGGGCGTTACGAACGTCGTACGGCACTCGGGAGCCCGCAAGTGCACTGTTCGGATCAGTGCCCAGCAGATCGAGGTCCTGGACGACGGTCGGGGACCCTCGACTTCACCAGGTGGTCATGGGTTGATCGGGCTGCGTGAGCGCGCCGACCAGGTCGGCGCCACGCTGTCCGTCGGCCAGGCGCCGAGTGGTGGGTTCCGGCTGGCTGTCAGAGTGGGCCCGTGAGCATCCGACTGCTGATCGCGGACGACCAGGCGCTCGTCCGCGGCGCCCTCGCGGCGCTGCTCGATCTCGAACCCGACCTCGAGGTCGTCGCCGAGGTCGGCCGCGGCGACGAGGTCCTGGAGGCAGCCCGTACGTCGAAGCCCGACGTCGCCCTGCTCGACGTCGAGATGCCCGGCCTCGACGGCATCGAAGCGGCCGCCGCGCTGCGGTCCGCCGTACCGGCGGTGCGGATCCTGATGGTCACCACGTTCGGCCGCCCCGGCTATCTGCGCCGCGCGATGGAGGCCGGCGCCGCGGGCTTCGTCGTCAAGGACACCCCCGCCGCGCAGCTCGCCGACGCCGTACGCCGAGTCCACCAGGGCCTCCGCGTCGTCGACCCGTCGCTGGCCGCGGAGACCCTCGTCGCAGGCACGAGCCCGCTCACCGCCCGCGAGTCCGACGTCCTCCGCGCCGCCCGCACCGGCGGCACGGTCGCCGACATCGCCCGCGAGCTTCACCTCTCGGAGGGCACGGTCCGGAACCACCTGTCGTCGGCCATCGGCAAGACGGGCGCCCGGACTCGCGCGGAAGCCGCCCGCATCGCCGTCGACAACGGCTGGCTCTAATCGACGTACTTCCTGAAGCTCTCCAGAGCCTTCACGTCCCACCCATGCCCGTCGGTCCCTCGCTCGTTGGCTTGGACCGGTCGCGCACTCCGGTAACACCTCAGCGCCTGTTCAACCACAGGCCTGTGTTCGTCCGGCAGGCTCCTGATCCCCCACTCTCCGCCCTCTTCCTTGCTCACCACCTGCGATGACTCCCGCACCATCAACACCCGGCACGCGTTGAGCACTCCGTAGTACGGCTCGGCCACCAGATCCACGTCCCGCAGATCCGCCTCGATGGCCCCCAAGTAGTCCTCGTCCGACACCTCTCCGAACACGTCCACCGCCGGCCGCCCACTCACCACCACGCCGCGCTGTCGTACGACACTCACGTGCGCCGCGAGGTCCGGATCCCTGCCCGGCCCGGCGTACTCGCCCGCGAGGATCTTCTCCGTCCAGTACGCCGAGTAGTGCACCTCGAACTCGCGCTTCCCCTCGGCGGCCTGTCGCTCGGTCAGCACGGACAGCTCCAGATCCCCGAGTATCGGCCTCTTGACCGCCCGCTCCGCGAGCGCTCGCGCCGCCCGCTCCCGCTGTCCCGGCGTCAGCGCCTCGCGGACCACGACCAGCAGATCCACATCACTCTTCGCCCGGTAGAAGCACCCCATCGCCAGCGAACCGTGCACGTACACCCCCGACGGCTCCAGCCCGGTCGCCGCGAGCGCCTGCTCGACGTACCGCCTGAGGTCGGCGTCGCAGTCGGCCCACGACTGCGCACGGTCACGAGGATGCGGTACGCCGGACGTCATCCACCGACCGTAGCCAGGCCGGCGAGTTCGCGCTCTTGCTTTTCCCACCGCCGCGCGGCTTAGGCTGACCCCCAGGGGAAGGGAATCCGCCATGACGATCGAACAGTTCAGCACCAAGGGTCGCCTGGCCGACGTCGGCGAGGGCATCACCGGCGACGAGCTCCAGCTGGCCGCGCGCAACCACGGTATCCCGCTGGAAGCGCTGCGCTACGACCTCACGCCGCCTGGGCTGCACTACGTGCTCGTGCACTACGACATCCCGCTGACGAACGCCTTCGACTGGCGCCTCACCGTCAACGGTTGTGTAGAGCAACCGATCGACTTCGGCCTGACCGAGCTCCGCGCGATGGGCCGGCAGACGGTACGCGTCACGCTGGAGTGCGCCGGCAACGGTCGCGCGAACCTTCATCCCCGCCCGATCAGCCAGCCCTGGCTGATGGAGGCGGTCGGCACCGCCGAGTGGACCGGCGTACCGCTGGCCGCTCTGCTGGAGGCGGCCGGCGTCCTGCCGGAGGCCGTGGACGTGGTCTTCACCGGCGCCGACCACGGCGTCGAACGCGGCATCGAGCAGGACTACCAGCGCGGCCTCTCGGTCGCCGAGGCCCTGGAGTCCAACGCCCTCGTCGCCTGGGAGATGAACGGCCTGCCGCTCCCACCCCAGCACGGGTACCCGCTGCGTCTCATCGTCCCCGGCTGGTACGGCATGGCCTCGGTGAAGTGGCTCCGCTCGATCGAGCTCATCGACAAGCCCTTCACCGGCTACCAGAACGCCGAGGCCTACCGCATCCGCACCGAAGCGGGCGAGCCCGGCGTAGCCGTCACCCGCATCGAACCCCGGGCCCTCCTCATCCCGCCCGGCCACCCCGACTTCATGACCCGCCACCGCTTCGTCCCCGCCGGCGAAGTCACGCTGCAGGGCCGCGCCTGGTCCGGCTGGGCCCCCGTCGACCGCGTAGAACTCAGTACCAACGCCGGCGCCACCTGGCAGGACGCCGAACTGGATGCCTCAAGCAACGAAGACCTTGCCTGGCGCCCCTTCTCCTTCACCTGGCAAGCCACCCCCGGCGAACACGTCCTCACCGTCCGGGCCCACGACAAATCCGGCCGGGTCCAGCCCATCGAGGCCCCCTGGAACCGCGGCGGCTTCGCCAACAACACCGCCCAGCGCCTCACTGTTCTGGTTCAGTAAACCCGCGTGTCGCTCCTGCCGTTGCCCACCCGCCGTCACATCATCGAAACAGGGCAACGCACCGATTCCTTCTCCCCAGGAGCGATCCGCGCGATGAACGACACAGATCTTCATCTCCACGCCAGAATCTTCCGCACCGGCACCACCTGGTACGCCGACATCGACGACGCCGGCGACCCACTCCCGGAAGACCCGTACTGGTACGGCCTCTACGAATCCCAACGAGCCGCCATCGACGCCGCCTGCCTCCGCATAGCCGCCCTCCACCGAACCCAGTGCAACCGCCTCAGCCTGACGCCCATCAGCAACTCCGCCTGAAGCTACTCGACCCGACGTCGGCGGCGGGTGAAAGTGCCGGAGAGCAAGGCGGCCAGGGTCAACGCAGGTAAGGCTGTCGCCGCGACCGTGGTGGTGTAGTCGAGCCACGTCGGCGCCCAGTTGGCCGTGGTGATGAGGACCTTGGTGCGGTCCTCCGGGTCGACCACCACAGGGACGTACGTGTTCGCAGCCGGGAGGGTGACGAGTTTGTCGGCGCCTTCGAGGTTGGTGGGGGCGCCCGTGTCGGGGTGGCGGACCAACACGGTGGTGAGTTGAGTGTGGAGGGTCGGGGAATAGACGGCGACGACCTCCACCTCGCGGACGGGCTGGGTCTCGACCACCCGCAGGTTGTCGTCGAGGTGGGACAGTGCGATGGGGGTGATGACCAGACCGGCCAGGAGGACCGCGAGGGTGGCGGCGGTGCGGAGGGCGGTGGGGCAGGTCATCTTTCAGGGATACCGCAGGATGCGCGGGTTCGCCTGTCGGCGTGGTGGTTCGACACACAATCGATGCGGTTACTCGGGCTGGTTGACCGAGGAGATCTTGTACGGCGTACTGACGCCCTCGTACATGAGATGCGTCATCAACCCCTGCGACGCGTGCGGCAGGTTGTGGCAGTGGTCCATCCAGACGCCGGGGTTGTCGGCCAGGAAGGCGATCTCGTAGGTTTCGCCGTCGTCGACCTCCAGCGTGTCGACCCACCACGGAGTGCCGGACGCCGCGACGCCGTTGCGGGACAAGACGATCGCGTGGTGCCCGTGCAGGTGCATCGGGTGCGACTGCCCGCTGGTGTTGGAGATCGTCATCTTCACCACATCCCCGGAAGCGACCATGAACATCGGGACGTCGGGGAACTTGTGCCCGTTGATCGTCCACCACAGACCAGGTACGCCGTCCAGGAAGCCGGGACGCCGGCCGATGCGGTACTCGAACACGCGGTCGGGATGCGCGACATCGAGGCCCAAGGGAGCAGGCGTTCCGTAGGTGAGGAGATCGATGGTTGCTGAAGACAAAGATCCGTCCGGCCCGTCGCCACCGATCCGCAGACTCACGCCGCCCGCGTCCAGCCGTACGCCGCCCGCGGGAACCACCACCTCGAAGTCCACCCGGGCACCGGCCGCCAGCGGGAACGTGTCGGTCGTGGGCGTCGGGCCGTGGAGCTCCCGACCGTCGACGGCGACGACCTTGGCAGGTGCACCGACCAGCCCCGTGCGGATCAAGGCGTTGTCGGTGTTGACCACGCGCACGCGCAACGTCGTACCAGCAGGAACCTCGACGCGTGAAGAGCCGGTCGAGCCGTTGATCGTGCGCCGGTCGTCGTACGTGTGAATCGCGGCAACGACATCGCGCCCGGGCGACCCGATCACGATCGTGCCGAAGAGTCCGCTGCGGACCTGCTCGCTGGACACCTGGTGCGAGTGGTACCAGTACGTCCCCGCCACCGAGGCCCGGAAGCGGTAGACGTGACGACCACCCACCGGTACGGCGTCCTGCGTGACCCCGGCGACGCCGTCCTCCGCGTTCGGGACGTCGATCCCGTGCCAGTGCAGCGTCGCGCCGTCGGGGACCGACTCGTTGACCAGCGTCACCTCGACCAACTCACCGACCCCCGCGCGGATCAAAGGCCCCGGCGACGAGCCGTTGAGCGTGTAGCCGTCGACCGACTCACCGGAGGCCAACGTGAACGAGGACTTCCGCGCGGTCAGCGTCACCGCGACGTCGGCGGCACCGGTGCGCGGCCCGGTGAGGTCGGCGACGCTGGTGCCGCCGTGGTGCTGATGCCCCGACGCCGCGCCGCCGCCGTAGTCGGCGTACCCCATCTCCGAGGCCGAGTACGTCGACGGCACGAGACTGGTCGCCCAGAGGTACGCCAGCGGCACGAGCACCGCCAGTGTCACCCCCAGCGCGATCAACCGGCCACGCCACTTACGCACTGGCGACCACCGGTGCCGACGCCCGTCGCGACGCGGCGCCCGCCACGCCCGCGATCGCGAGCCCGTTGATCCCGTGCAGGAGGCCCAGCGCCGGGATGCCGAACGACACCACCGCCAGCACGAACTGCAGCACGACCAGTCCTGCCACCGCACCCGCCAGAAGACGGCCCTTCGGTACGTCGGTCAGGAACGAGACGATCAGGAAGATCAGCGCGATCAGCCCGATCGCCGTCCCCGCGATGCTGTGGTAACTCTGCCCGAAGTTGGTGTAGTCCGCGCCGATCGTGACGCCGTCCTCCGCGTCGGCCGCGGTGGTGAACCCAGCCAGCGCGATCGCCGCGATCTGGAGCACCACGGCGAGCGCGATCAGCGAAGCGAGCGCCCGGTACGCCGTCCTCATGCGTGCCGCCGCTTCTTCACGAAGACCACAGCCGCCACGATCAGCAGCAGCGGCAGCACCGGCGGATGCCCACCGCCGACCACACACCCGACCGACAACAGCACCGCGAGTCCGGCCAGAGCGATCAGCAGAGGCAAGGGAATCCGCGCAAGCGGTCCACGAGCCGCCCACCCTGGTCGACGGGCACCCGGGCGAGGTGCCGCCGGCTCTCCGGCCTCAGCCGAGGTCCATGGCGGACGCGTCCACCCGAACGGCCCCGCCCACGCCTCGCTCTGCTCGTCGGCGCGCTTCTCCCCCGGCAGATCAGCGAACAGCGCGGTCAGATCGGCCGCGGTCTTCGCCTGCAACGCCTGACTGATGCGTTCGCTGTGCTCCTCGGCAGTCAGCCGCCCGGCCTCGTAGTGCTCGCCCAGCCGCTTGACCGCCGCCTCGCGTTCCTGGTCCCCGACCCGCACGTTCTCGTTCATGACACTCCTCGGTCGTCGCAGTTCTGATGCCACCGATCGTGTCCTCCGAGCACCCCTCACCGCGTCGCCTCGGCGGCGACACCTCGCCTACCTCCGGCGGAGCACGGCAGCCACCAGACGTAGTACGGCGTACTCCCCCGGGCGTACGCCGTCCCAGGGAAAACCCCAGGCGCCACCCCCGCCCCGCGACTAGACTCGTCGGCGGCCACCCTCCGTCATGTGGGTCCGGCTGCCGGCAGACTCCGGCTCGCTCCATCGACCCGGCTCCCCAGTCTGCGTGGGCCGGCCCTGGAGGCGCGGCATGCACGCGATCAGCACGACCCGACTCACCAAGGTCTACCGGTACTCCGAGCAGGAGCCCGGGATGAAGGGCGCCTTCAAAGGCCTCTTCAAGCCCGTACGCCGTGAGCGCACGGCGGTCGACGCACTCACCCTGACCGTGCCGAAGGGCCAGGTGATCGGCCTGCTCGGCCCGAACGGCGCCGGCAAGACCACCACGATCAAGATGCTCTGCGGCCTGCTCCGCCCGACCGGCGGCGAGCTCGAGGTCCTCGGCCACCAGCCGCACCAGCGTTCCTTCGACTTCCTCAGCCGGATCTCGGTCGTGTTCGGCCAGAAGTCGATGCTCTGGTGGGACGTCTCGACGTACGACTCGCTGCTGATCCACCGCGAGATGTACGCGATCCCGAAACCGGTCTTCGACGCGTCCGTCGCCGAGCTGACCGAGCGCCTCGACGTCGCCGGGCTGATCAACATCCCGGTCCGCAAGCTCTCCCTCGGCCAGCGGATGCGCTGCGAGCTGGTGCTCGCCCTGCTGCACGGCCCGGACCTCCTGTTCGCCGACGAACCGACCGTCGGTCTGGACGTCGTCGCGAAGCTTGCCCTGCGCAACTTCCTCGCCGAGCTGAACCGCGACCACGGGACCACGATCGTCCTGACCAGCCACGACATGAGCGACGTCGCCGCGCTGTGCCGGCGGATCGCGCTGATCGACCACGGCGTGATCGGCTTCGACGGGGATCTGCGGGAGCTGCGGCAGCGCAGCGGCCAGCACGCCGACGCGGATCTCGACCAGGTCCTGGCCGCCATGTTCCAGGGCCGCCGCTCGTGACCCGGCAGCTCCGGCTGCTCCGCATCCTGACCGTGCAAGAGGTCCGGATGATGATGAACCACCGCTGGTGGCTCTTCCTGCTCCAGATCGCCAACGTGCTGCCGCCGGCCATCGCGCTCCTGGTCTGGCACGGCGCCATCGACCAGGGCGCCAACCCGCCCGTCTCCACGACGTACCTGACGAGCTACCTGGTCCTCGTCAGCGTCGTCTCGATGGTCACGTCGAGCTGGACGTCGGGCTTCCTGGCCGCGTCCATCCGCCTCGGCGGTCTCAACTCCTGGCTCGTCCGCCCCTGCTCGACCCACCTGTCGCACCTGGCCAACAACTCGGCCGAGAAGTTCCTCAAGCTCGGCCTGCTCGTGCCCCCGGTCGTCGTCCTCGGCCTGATCTTCCGCGACGACCTCCGTCTGCCCGGCGAGCCGGGCCGTTGGCTGCTCTTCCTCCCGGCCCTGATCATGGCCGCGGCGATGACGTTCGCCTTCGACATCCTGATCGGCTCCCTCGCCTTCTGGATGGAGGACATCGCGGCGGTCGACCGCCTGCGCTACCTGCTCGCGCGACTTCTCTCGGGAGGCCTCGTACCACTCGCGCTCTTCCCGGCGGTCTTCCAGCCGTTTCTCGACGCACAGCCGTTCCGCTTCCTGATCTCGTTCCCGCTCGAGGTCCTGCTCGGTACGACGCGCGCGATCGACTACGCCTACCAGGCGGGCTGGTTCGTCGTCGTGGTCGGTGGCGCGGTCCTGGTCTGGCGACGCGGTCTGCGCGACTACCAGGGAGCGGGCGCATGACGCCCCGGCTGTTCTGGGCGTGCCTGCAGCAGGCGATCCGCCGGGACCTGCAGTTCCGCAGCCAGACCGCGATCAACGCGTTCTCGTCGATCGGCGACCTCGTGCTCGGCGTCGTACCGGTCCTGATCATCACCGGCTCCGGCGGCACGGCCTGGACCGGGCCGCTGGCCGTCGTCGTGGTCGGCATCTTCGGCATCTCGACCGGCCTGATGGACTGCTTCGTCAAACCGAACCTGGCCAAGATGCACGGCTACGTCCGCCAGGGCGACCTCGACCTGATCCTGATCCGCCCGGTCAACGCCCAGCTGTTCGCGACCCTGCGCTGGATGGAGCCGGCCGAGCTCGGCCGTGTCCTGTCCGGCGCCGCGATGGTCGCGGTCGGCCTGCACCTGGCGGACGTCCGGCCCGATGCCGGTCTGGTCCTGCAAGCGGTCGCCTGGGCCGCGATCGGGTTCGCCGGGTTCAGCCTGCTCTGGGCCAACCTCGCCTACTCGGCGTTCTGGTTCGAGAGCGCCGACCCGGTCAACGAGATCGCGGCGCAGCTCCGCGAGGCGGGCAAGTACCCGATCACCTACTTCACCGGCGCGGCCCGGCTCGTCCTGATGACGCTCGTCCCGGCCGGGCTGGTGGCCGCGGTGCCGGTCGAGACCTTGACCGGCACCGCGTCACCACTGCTGCTCGCCCTCCCGGCACTCGCCGCCGGGCTGGTGCTCACCAAACTCCACTGGCACCTCGCCAGCCGCCGCTACAGCTCAGCCAGCAGCTGAGACAACGTTTCAGAAACTGGTACGCCGTTTCAGCTGGCCGCCGAGAGGATCTGGTTCACGTCGTCGTTGGCCTCGGCCAGCGACGCCGGTTCCTTCTCGAACGCCATCACCGCGTCCATCGCCGGCACCATCACCGCGCTGACGTCGGCCGCGTTCGGGTTCGCCGGGTACGCGAACACGTCGCCCGCCGACACCGGCTCCAGGAACGGCGTCACGTCCCAGCCGTCGGCCTCGAACGCCGCCTTGGCCAGCGGCAGCGAGGCAGTCACCGCCGGGAACACGACCCCGGCCTTGGCGACGATGTCCTGCGCCGTCTGCGACCCGAGGAACTTGACCCACGCCCAGGACGCGTCCTTGCGGGTGGAGTCACCCCAGATCGTGTCCGCCAGCCCGTTCATCATCGACATCCGCTTGCCGTTCGGCCCCTCCGGGAGCCGCGCCAGCTTGGTCTTCACCTGCTTCAGACCGGCGTACGTCTCGAGCATCCAGGACCCGTTCGGCGTGATGCCGTACTTGCCGGCCCCGAACGACGTGGTCACGTCGACCCCGGACTTGGCCTGCGCGTACGTCGGCATGAAGCCCTTGCTGATCAGCCCGCGCCACCAGCCGATCGTCTCGGTGAACTTCGGGTCGCCGTAGAAGAACTTGGTGCCCCACGGCTCGCCCTCGGAGTACGTCCAGTCGTTCGTCGCGGCGTACCAGCTCCAGCTGGTCTGGCCGTCGGCGCCACCGGCGTCGCCGTACCCGAGTCCGAAGACCTTGATGTTGTCCTTGTCGAACCCCGGCTGGTCACCGCGCCGGCCCTTGGCGTCGACGGTCAGCCGGGCGACGATCTGCTCGAACGTGCCGCCGTCCTTGGGGTTCCAGGTCATCGCGTTCAGCTGGTCGGTGCTGATCCCGGCCGCCTCGGTGAGCCCGGAGTTGTAGAAGTACACCTCGGTGTCGAAGTCCTTCGGCAGCCCGTACCGGTGGCCGTCGGCGCCGATCCAGCGCTCGGCCAGACCCTTCTGGTAGATCGACAGGTCGACCCCGTCGCGCTCGACGTAGTCGTCCAGCGCGAGCACCTGGCCCTTGTCGGCGAACAGCGGGTACTTCGCCGAGTGCGAGGTGAACACGTCCGGCGCCGTACCGGAGATGAAGCCGGTGACGAGCTTGTTCCAGTAGTCGTTCCAGCCGTACTGCTCGATCTTCACGCTGTACTGCGGGTTCTGCTGCCGGAACACCTTCGCGCACTCGGTGTACATCGGCAGCTGGGCCGAGTCCCACAGCCAGTAGATGACCTCGCCGGACCCGCGCGAGGCGGCTCCGTTGTTGCAGCCGGCGACCGCCGAGGCGGCCAGTCCGGCCAGCGTCCCCTTGAGCAACGTGCGTCGTGAAATGTTCATCCGACCCTCACTTGATCCCGGAGAAACCGATGGAGTTGGTGATCCGCTTGGCGAAGGCCAGGAACAAGACGATCATCGGCAGCGCCGCGATCAGCGTCGCCGCCATCAGCCCGGCCCAGTCCGGCCCACCCTGTGGAGTCTGCGACCGGAACACCCCGAGAGCAACGGTCAGCACCCGGACGTTCTCCTGCTGGCCGACCAGCAGCGGCCAGAAGTAGTCGTTCCAGGAGTTGATGTAGGTCAGGATCGCCAGCGTCGCGATCGGTGCCGCACTGATCGGGATGATGATGCCGAAGAAGATCTTGCGGTGCCCGGCGCCGTCGATCATCGCCGCCTCCTCCAGCTCCCGGTTGATGCCGAGGAAGAACTGGCGCAGGAAGAAGATCGCGAACGGCGTCATGAACGCGCCGGGCAGGATGATGCCGGCGAAGCTGTTCAGTAGCCCGAGGTTCTTGATCAGCACGAAGTTCGGCAGCGTGGTGAAGATCGGCGGCACCATCAACGCGGCCAGGAACAGCGCGAACACCTTGTCCCGGCCGGGCCAGCGCAGCCGGGCGAACGCGTACGCCGCCATCGCGCTGAAGAACACCTGGCTGACCGTCGTCACGGTGGACACGATCAGCGAGTTGCGCAGGTACAGCCAGAAGTTGACCGCGGCGCCGGACCCGCCCTGGGCCTGCGCCTCCTCGACCGTCGACAGCCCGAGCACCCGCTTGAAGGCGCCGAGCGTGGTCTCCACCGGGAGCAGCGAGCTCGGGTGGCCGGCCAGCTGGGTGTTGTCCGACAGCGCCGTACGAAGCATCCAGTAGAACGGGAACAGCGTGAGCAGCATCAGCACGATCAGGACGACCCACGCGACGGTCCGGCCCGGAGTGAGCGACTTCCTCATGCCAGATCACTCTCCTTGGCCCGCAGCAGCCGCAGCTGCAGCAGCGAGACGACCGCGAGGATCGCGAACAGCACCAGGGCCATCGCGGAGGCGTACCCGAAGTCGAACCGGGTGAAGGCCCGCTCGTAGATGTAGTAGTAGATGACCCGGGTGGCGTTGATCGGCCCGCCCTGCGTGGTCACCGCGATCGTGTCGAAGATCTGGAACGAACCGATCATGGTGACCACCAGGACCATCACCAGGACCGGCCGCAGCAGCGGCAGCGTGATCCGCCAGAACGTCTGCATCTCGCTCGAGCCGTCCACCTCGGCGGCCTCGTACACGTACGACGGAATGGTCTGCAGACCGGCGAACACCAGCAGCGCCGTGTAGCCCATGTGCCGCCAGATGTTGATCCCGGCAACGGTCGGGATGGCCCAGTGCGAGTCGCCGAAGAAGGCCACCGGATCGATCCCGATCAGCGTCAGGCCCTGGTTCACGATGCCGACCTGGAAGTCGAGCATCCAGTACCAGACCAGCGCGACCACCACGTTCGCGATCAGGTACGGCAGCAGGATCACCGCGCGGACCGTGATCGACTTGGTCAGCCGGTACATCAGCATCGCGATCAGCACCGCCAGCACGGTCTGCAGGCCGATGTTGATCACGACGTACTCGACCGTGACGACGAGCGCGTTCCAGAAGAAGCTGTCGTGGATCATCCGCTCGTAGTTCTGCAGCCCGTTGAACTCCGGCGCCTGCAGCAGGCTGTACTCGGTGAAGCTCAGGTAGGCGCCGCGCAGGGTCGGCCAGATGTAGAACACCACGAACCCGACGGTGGCCGGGGCCAGGAAGATCATCGCGACCTTCAGGTCCCCGAGACTTCGTCGTCGTCGCTTCGGTGGGGCACTCGTCGTCACGGCCACAGCCGATCTCCTCCTCAGTCGATGGCTTGCACGTCCAGCAGGATCGCGTTCTCGGGCCACTGCGCCGGGACCTGGACCCCGACGTTGGCGAGTGCGGCGCCGTTCAGCTCCACGCCGTCGGCCCACCAAGGAGCGGCGTTGCGCGGCTGAGCACCGGGAGTCTGCACCTTGGTGACCCGGTAGGTACGGGTCGTGTCGAGCCCGGGCAGCCGGACCCGGCCCAGGTCGGAGGTGATCGACTGGGTCAGCTGTACGGCGCTGAAGACCGCGCGGGACGCATCCTGTGCGACGACGCCGTGCAGCAGGAAGTCCTCCGAGCCACGGTCGGCCCGGACCACCCGGCCGGTGTGCAGCAGCGGCCGGAGCTCCTTGTGCAGTGCGACCCAGCCTGCCAGCTCCTCGCGCTCCTCGGCCGATGCCGCGCTGATGTCCCACTCGATCCCGAAGTGGCCGAACAGCGCGGTGGTCGCCCGGAACGCCAGCGTCTGGGTCCGGCCGGTGGTGTGCGCCTTCGGCGGGCCGACGTGGCAGCCGATCAGCTCCGGCGGGAGCAGCAGCTGGGTGTAGCGCTGGATCTTCTGGCGCTCCAGCGCGTCGTTGCTGTCACTGCCCCAGACGCGGTCGGTCCGCTCCAGTACGCCGAGGTCGACGCGCGCGCCACCGGACGAGCAGGACTCGATCTCCAGGCCGGGGTGCCGGCGCTTCAGCTCGTCCAGCAGCCGGTAGAGCGCCAGCGTCTGCGCGTGGATGCCCGCGGTCCCGGTCTGCTGGTTGCCGCCGTCAACGAAGTCGCGGTTGTGGTCCCACTTGAGGTACGAGATGTCGTACTCGTTCAGGATCGCGTCGAGCCGCTCGAGCAGGTAGTCGTACGCCGCCGGGATGCCCAGGTTGAGCCCCTGCTGGTGCCGCGCGGTCGGCGGCATCCGGTTGCCGGCGGCAAGGATCCAGTCCGGGTGCTCGCGGGCCAGGTCGGAGTCGGGGTTGACCATCTCCGGCTCGACCCACAGGCCGAACTGCAGCCCGAGACCGGTGACGTGGTCGACCAGCGGGTGCAGGCCCTTCGGCCAGATGCCCTCGTCGACGTACCAGTCGCCGAGCCCGGCGTGGTCGTCGCGGCGGCCGCGGAACCAGCCGTCGTCGAGGACGAACCGCTCCGCGCCGACCTCGGCGGCCGCGTCCGCGAGCGCCTTCAGCTTGTCCAGGTCGAGGTCGAAGTAGACCGCTTCCCAGGTGTTCAGCACGACCGGGCGGTCGGTGGTGGGATGGTTCGGCCGGGCCCGCAGGTACTCGTGGAAGCGGGTCGACAGCTGGTCCAGGCCCACGCCGTACGAGCCGTAGATCCAGGGGGTGCTGTAGCTGCCCTGCGGCTCGAGGCGACCCTCGCCCGGCAGGAGGAGCTCGCCGCCGCCGATCACGGCGAACCCGCTCATCCCGCGCTCGGCGTACGAGCGGTGGTTGCCGCTCCAGGCCGTGTGCACACCCCAAACCTCGCCGGTGCCGAAGGTGAAGTTCTGCGTGCCGGCGATCAGCAGCAGGGTCGCGTCGGCGCCGGTGCGGCCGCGGCGGTTGTCGCGGACGTGCGCGCCCTGGGTGAACGCGTGCAGCTGCGGGTGCCGCTCGCCGATGTGCCGGCCGGTCATGTCGAACAGCTCGGTCGCCTCGGTCGGCACCGGCAGAGCGAGCACCAGACCGTCAACTGTGTACGGCGTACCGCCCGTGTTGGTCAGGTCCGCCTTGGCCTTCACCAGGCCGGAGTCGGTCAGCTCGATCGTCAGCGCGAGCTTCAACTGTGCACCGGCGTCGGCGGCCTGGATGGTCACGGTGTTGCCGACCTGCTCGACGCTCTGCAGCCGGAACGACGCGGAGAAGTCCTGGCCGTCGCGGTGCCCGTTGAGCCCCGGCAGCCCGAACCAGCCGGCGGAGTACTCCGGGACGATCGCGACCGGCAGGTTGTCGTCGAGACCGTTGCCGGTCTGCACGGCCCCGGCCCCACGCCTGAGATCAATCAGGGCGGTCTCGCTCAGCTCACCGAGATCCGCACCCCAGTGCAGGATCGACGGAAGGGCCGGACCGGAGCAGTCCAGCACCAGGCTGACACCCGCCGAGCGGAGCTGCAGCACCTTGATGTTCGACACTGTTGATTCACTCTGCTTTCTGATTGATTTCAGGACGGAACTATTTACCCTGACACGCCGAATGTCAATGCTTCACGAGGTTAAGTAAGTACCCTAAGCCCCCACACCCGGCTCTACAACGTGGGAACGCCCGATCACCTGGTGATCGGGCGTTCTTTCGCGTGGTGTCAGCTCCGCCGGACGCGCACCAGCAGGTCGTCAGGCGACGCTTATCCTGCGGACCGACCTCAGCCACGCGTCGACCTTGGCGACATCGGGCGTCGCGGGGAGAACGGTCTTCTGCAGGGCGCGGTCGAGGTCCTCGTGCAGGCCGAGGCGCCAGCGTTCGACCTCGTCCCACGGGAGGGCGCCGGCCTTCACCGCGAGCAGGCGCTCCCGGTCGTCGCCGACATCGACGACGAGTTTGCCCTCGGCCAGCAGAGTGCGCGCCGACAGCAGCAGGCGGATCAGGTGCATGACGTGCTTCCACTTGGGCGCGCCGTCGCGCCGGAAGTCGGCCTCGAGCTTCTTGAACTGGCTCAGCACGTAGCCCGAGTAGGTCTGGTAGGCGAGCTGGGACAGGAAAGCTTCCCGCAGGTCGACCAGCTCCTGCCCCAGCGGTTTGCAGGTCACCACCAACGGCGAATGCAGCACCTCGAGCAGGTTCGGGTTGGCCTTGAGGGCCAGCTCGCAGAAGCGTTCCACCTCCCACGAGAACCACTCCGGCTCCGGCCCGTCCACGTGCGTCGGCGGCTTCGCCAGAGACCAGAACGCTTCGGTCGGCGCGACGTACACCCCGCGGGTATCGGTGTCCGACGCGTCCGTGTCCAGCCCGAACGCCCGCGACCCGACCACCGCCGCGTAGATCGTCCGCTCCCGCACCAGCACGTCCGGCGCTGCCACCTCGATCGCTTCGTCCTGGTACGCCGTACGCAAACTCAGCTGATCCCGCCGGGCCGTCGTCGACCGCCCATCCACCAGCCGCACGTCGTACCGGCCGTTGGCGGTCACCCCGCTGATCCGCCCGGTCGCCCCACGCTGCGCGGTCCCACCGACGTCATCCGACCCGGCCACCCGCAACACCACCTGGGTCCCCACCGGCAACTGCGGCCC
Organism: Kribbella italica; assembly: GCF_014205135.1. Taxonomy (NCBI): domain Bacteria; kingdom Bacillati; phylum Actinomycetota; class Actinomycetes; order Propionibacteriales; family Kribbellaceae; genus Kribbella; species Kribbella italica. The sequence continues at coordinate 8,459,454 of NZ_JACHMY010000001.1, read as the reverse complement.
CTCGATCGCCATGCCCCCATCCTCCCCCGGCACCGGCCGACCACCCACCACCTTCCAACCTCGCCGACACGCCGCGACACGCCGTCGGCCACGGCGTGTCGCTGAGGTTGGAAGGTGGTGCACGTCCACGACCCTCTATTGACAAATTAACCTGACAATACGATGGTTGCCGCATGCTGGGATACGTCGACGAGCCAGAGGCGGTCCGGATCGCGCTGTCGCCGATCCGGCGGCAGTTGCTGGAGCTGCTGCGGGAGCCGTCCTCGGCGACCCAGCTCGCGGCCGCGCTCGAGCTGCCACGGCAGCGGGTCAGCTACCACCTCAAGGAACTGGAGAAGGCCGGCCTCGTCGAGCTCGTCGAGGAGCGGCAGCGCCGCGGTTTCGTCGAGCGCATCCTCCAAGCGTCGGCGACGATCGTCGTCGACCCCGGCGTGATGGGCCACGCCTTCACCACCATCCACGACCAGTACGCCGCCGAGCACCTGGTGGAAGTTGCCGCCGGCACCGTTCGCGACGTCGCCGGGATGCAGCGCAAGGCCGGCGCCGCGGGCAAGCGCCTGCTCACGTTCACGCTGGAGACCGAGGTCCGGTTCGCCGAGCCGGGCGACGTCCACCGGTTCACCGACGCCTTGACCGAGGCGGTACGGCGGGTGGTCGAGGAGTTCGACACCGCCGACGGCCGCCCGTACCGCTTGATCGCCGGCGGGCACCCCGCCGTCCGCCGTACCGAAGGAGAAGACGCATGACCGAGCAGACCCCGCAGATCGTGGTCACCATCGCCGCACCGGTCGAGGCGGTGTGGGAGGCGCTGCGCGACAAGGAGAAGATCCGGCACTGGCACGGCTGGGAGTACGAGGGCGGAGTCGACGGCAGCCTCGACCAGGAGATCGACCTGATCTTCTTCGACCACGTCGCGGTCGACGACGCCGAGGCGCACGTGCTGGACATCCAGGGCGGCGACAAGTTCGAGGTCGAGCCGCACGAGGGCGGCGCCAAGATCACGCTGACCCGCGCGGCGCGCGGCGACAATCCCGACTGGGAGGCGTACTACGACGACATCACCGAGGGCTGGACGACGTTCCTCCACCAGCTCCGCTTCCTCCTCGAGCGTCACCCGAGCGACCCGCGCCGCACGCTCTTCTACTCCGGCACGGGCAGCGACTCCTTCGACCTCCCCGACCTGCCCGCTGGTACGCCGTACGAGCTGGACCTGATCGGCGAACGCATCACCGGCACGGTCTGGTTCGTCTCCGAGCACCAGCGCGGCCTGACCGTCGACGGCTGGGGCGACGGCCTGCTCGTCCTGAGCCACCTCGGCCCGAACGAGCAGAAGCCCGAGGGCGCCGCGATGGCCGTCCTCAGCCTGTACGGCGACACCGACCGCGACGAGATCGACAAGCGCTGGAACGACTGGTGGACGGCTCACTACCCGAACCCGACCGCGGGCTGACTTCTGACGCAACGGTGACACCGCGCAAAGGTGTCAGCACTCTCGGTCTGTTCTGACGGGTTACCGGGAAGTACATTCTCGCTGCAACGGCGACCGCGACGAGCGGTCGCCGCTCCTCCGGCGAGAAAGGCCACCGCCCCCATGAGCCTTCGTCTGTCCATCGCTCTGACCACCGCCCTGCTGACCACCGCGACCATGATCACCGCCGCTCCCGCCTACGCCGACGGGCCGGGCAGCGGTACGCCGTACGTCGTGACCGTCGGCGACTCCTACATCTCGGGCGAGGCCGGCCGCTGGGCCGGCAGCTCGAACAACTCCGAAGCGCCCGCCGACGCGCTCGGCGCGCACGCCTACCACGACAACGCGGCCGGGACCGGCGAGCAGATCGCCAAGTGCCACCGCAGCAAGTCCGCCGAGGCGTACATCGGCGGTGGGGTCGGCGGGCTGAACCTGGCCTGCTCCGGCGCCCGGACCGCGACCTCGAACGGCGACGACTTCAAGCCCGGCCTGGACTTCTTCGACAACGGCGCCGGCCGGCTCGGTCAGGCCAAGCTGCTGCAGCAGTTCGCGACGACGCACAACGTCAAGCAGGTGGTCGTGTCGATCGGCGGCAACGACTTCAACTTCGCCTCGATCGTGCAGTCCTGCGTGACCGACTTCCTGCTGTCGCCGTCCTGGTTCCCCGACTACTGCAAGGACGACTCGTCGGTGGTCGCGAACTTCACCGCCGCCAACGTCACCGCCGTCCGGGGCCGGATCGCGACGGCGTTCCAGAACGTCGCGACGGCGATGCGCAACGCCGGGTACGCCGACAACGCGTGGACCCTGCTGGTCCAGACCTACCCGTCCCCGATCCCGGCCGGCAGCGGCTTCCGCTACGGCCAGACCGGCTACACCCGCCAGAGCGTCGGCGGCTGCGGCTTCTGGAACACCGACGCCGACTGGGCCAACGCCACCGCGCTGACCACGATCAACAACACCGTCCGCGCGGCGATCGGCCAGTCCGGCCTGACCAACACCCGTCTGCTCGAGCTCCAGTCCACCTTCAACGGCCGCCGCCTGTGCGAGAAGACCGTCGGCCTGTACGAGGAAGTCGGCCTCACCTCCTGGACCCAGCCCACCGCCGTCGACCGCACCGAGTGGGTCAACCAGATCCGCACCGTCACCACGATCGGCTCGAACTACTTCATCCAGGAGTCCATCCACCCCAACTACTGGGGTCAACTGGCCCTCCGCTCCTGCATCCGCCAGACCTACGTCCAGAACCGAGGCGGCACCTGCGCCATCGCCGGCACCGGCCTGGCCAACGGCGAACCCCGGATGACGCTGAACTGAGAACCACCGCCGGTCCGCCGGGTCAGGAACCTGGCCTGGCGGATCGGTAGGGTCCACGCATGGCGTACCACGGCGGCCCGAACCCGGCGTATCAGGCCCACGACGACAAGTCCTCACGAAGGAAGCGGCTCAGCATGACCGGCCTCATCCTCGGCGGCGTCCTGCTGGCCCTGGCCGTCGTCATCCTGCTCCTGCTCGCCGGGCTCTTCGTCCTCGGCGGCGGAGGCGACAGCGAGCGGTTTGCCCCGGTCGTTCGCGGCTTCGTCACCACGAGCATCACGGTCGGCGCACTCGGACTCGTCAGCCTGGTGTTCGGGATCATCACCAGGAAGTAGCTCAGCCCCGAGCGCCCTGCAGCTCGGCGGCCCAGGCGTAGTCGCCCTCCCAGCCGTTCCCGGTCGGCGCCAGGATCAGGCGCTCGACACCTGCTTCCTCGTACGCCGACACCTGCGCAACCGCCTTCGCCAGCTCGGCATCCAGCTGCGGCGCAACGATGCTGACCGTCGGCCGCGGCCGCTCGTACTGCTCCGCCAGCTCCCCCAGCACCTGCAACCGCGCCGCGACGTCCTCCACCGCGAGCCCGATCGAAACCCACCCGTCCCCGAACCGAGCAGCCCGCGCAACAGCCTTCGCGCCATCCCCCGCCACCAGAATCGGCGGCACAGTAGCCCCCGGCGCAATCGCCGCCTCGAAATCCTCCGCCACCCGCGCCGGACGCCCGGCGATCAGATCCCGCAGCACCGCGAGCCCTTCGTCGGTCCGCCGCCCCCGATCCCCGTACGACGTACCAGCAGCTCGCCACCCCACATCCCCATGCGCCGGATTCCCCGTCCCCACACCCAGCAGCACCCGATCCCCCGACACGTACTGCATCGAACTCACCTGCTTCGCCGCCCACGCCACCGGCCGCAACGCCAGCAGCAGTACGCCGTACCCGATGCGCACCCGCGAAGTCACCGCAGCCGCCGTCGCCAGCACCACCGTGCTGTCCACGATCGGCGCACTCGCGATCAGGTGATCGGTCGACCACACCGACTCCACCCCCGCCGCCTCACCCACCCGAGCCGCCGCCCCCACATCCCCCAGCACCGGCCGCGAAGGATCCGGCGTGGACGTCGGCAACATCAACCCCAGCTTGATCGTCATACCTCCCCACAACCGGCCGCGCCGCCGAGGTCTTCCCCATCGATCGAGTTCACCGAGCGTTCGCGGCGTCCAGTGCCGCCCGGATCCTCGCTTCCTCGTCGCTGCCCGTGGTCGGTAACCGGAGCAGCGGGAGGTCGTACACCTCGAAGATCTGGTTCTTCAGCGCATCGCGGGCGAGCTGCACCGGGTTGTCCTCGTGGTACTTGAAGCCGTCCACCTCGATCGCGAGCAGCGGGCGGTTGCTCACTCGGTTGTAGACGACGAAGTCGACCGATGCCCTGTTGCCGACGTACCGGGCCTGGTCCTCGGTGAGCCCGCTCCGGTCCGGGAACAGGTTCGAGACCAGGACCTGCGGAGCGATGGTGAGGTGCTCGTACGGCGGCTCCTTCAGCAGCTCGACGAGGACGGTCCAGATGATGTTCTCCGAGCGGTACTTCGAACCGCTCTGAAGCCGGCCCGCCAACGACCTCAGCCGGCGGGAGTACTCGCGGTAGAGCAGGTCGAAGACCGACACCACCGCGCTGTCGACCACTCCCTGGTCCAGGCGCTGGTAGCCGATGTAGTCGATCAGGTCCCGGACGTGCCGGCTCTTGGACAGCAGGTCGTGGTTGGTCACCAGGACGAACTTCTTCGCGGCGCGCGAGACCGCCACGTTGATCAGCTGTGGATCGTCGACGAACTTCAGGCCGGTCTGACCGCGCCACGTCTCGTCCAGCACCGTCGTCATGATCACGACGTCCTTCTGCCGTCCCTGGAACCTGTGGACGGTGTCCGCCTCGATCTGCTCGATCAGCGTCTGGGTGACCTTGTTCGCCTGACGCCGGTACGGCGTCGTGATGCCGATGTCCTCGGGCCGGACGTTCGCGCACTCCCGTGGGATCACTTCCCGGTTGATGACGTCGATCTCGCGCTGGTTCGTCCGCCCGCCGCCGGTGTGCTGCCGCATGTGGTTGCCTTCGACGGTACGCCGTACGACCATCGCGTGACCACTGCCGCTCTGCGTGAACGGGACGAGATCCCCACCGTAGAAGGACTTGTTGCAGAAGCCGATGATCGCCGGGTCGCAGCGGTAGTGCTCGCGGAGCAGCGTCTTGGGGAGCGCCTGCCCGTAGAGCACGCTCAGCGAGGCGAGCAGACTGTGCGACTCGTAGTCGTACGCCGGTTGCGGCGCGACCGTACCCTTCGCGGCGTCGTCGGCGATGTGCGGAAGCTGCTTGAGATCGCCGACCACGACAAGGTTGCGGCAGCTGGCGAGCGCGGCCCCGGCGGCCAGAAGACTGACCTGGGACGCCTCGTCGACGATGAGGTAGTCGAGCAGCTGCCCGGAGGGAAGGTTGGCCCGCAGCGAATGGCACGTGCTCAACAGCACCGGGTGCTGTGCTGCGAACTCCGTGAACCTCGAGCGGTAGTTCGCCTGGGTGAACACCGTCGTCCCGGACCGCCGGTACCGATCACCCAGTACGGCGTGCAGCGCCTGCCTGGACAGCAGCCGGTGCTCTTCGGCGAGCGCGGTGAAGTTGCCTCTGCTCAGCTCGCCGTCGACCTCCGCGAGCTGGGTCGTCAGTTCGTCGATCCGCCGGTCGTAGAACGCCCGCTGCAGTCGCAGGACGACGGCGGTGTCGCTGGGATCGAGCCCTCGCAGGGATCCGAACTTGAGGTACTGCCGGATCCGCCTGACCAGTCCGCCGGATCGGTTCTCCTCGCGGTCGGTCTCCACGAGGTAGTCGAGAATCCGGTCCGCCGAGCGCCGGAGCAGTGGAAGCCGGTCCAGCTGTGACAGGTCCCCTGGCTGAACGTGCTTCTCGAAGTGCCGGAGCTCCAGCCCGTAGGCGTCGAGGTCGTGCCGGAGCTGCGCGCGGCGGCGTTCGGCCTCCTGCAACCGGCGCAGCCGGCCGTCCAGCTCGGTCAGTCTCCGCGCGTCGGGGGCGGCCGGCGTACCGGCGACGAACTCCTGGACTCGACGCGTCCGGCTTTGCTGCCCGTCGAAGAACGCGGTCGCCATGTCCTTGTTGCCGAGCCGGGCGATCACGGGCCCGAAGCCGAGCTCGTCGAGCTTGTCCCGGACGTTGTCGACCGCCGAGTTGCCGAACGACACGACGCCGACGGTCTGCGTGCCGGAAGCGATGATGTTGGCGACGAGATTCAGGATCGTCTCGGTCTTGCCGGTTCCTGGCGGTCCCTCGATCACCGAGACGGCGTTGGTCAGCGCGTTCTCCACCGCCTGTCGCTGACTGAGGTTGCAGCGGAACGGGTAGATCGGGGCCGCGGCGAGTGGCGTCGACTCGATCGGCGCGCCCACGAGGTAGCGCGCAAGCGCGCTCTCGGGGTGAACGAAACCGAGGGAGTCGTAGACAGGCCGGAGCGGATCGTCATCCGGCAGACGCGACACGATGCCCCGCCAGTAGGCGAGGACGTCGGCGACCTCGGGGCGGCCGGCAGCATTCGGGACGACGCGGACCTTCGAGGCGGCCTGAAGGGACTGCGACTCACCGTTGCGCGTCTTGTAGAAGATTCGCGCCCAAGCCTCGCCGTACCCCGTGAACGTGCAGACCTCGGTCGCGTTCGTCCAGATCACGCCGTCAACCTCGATCAGCTGATGCGAGTCGGCGACCATGCGGTCCGAACGACCGAGAACCCGCACCCGCTCCGGACCGTAGGGATACGCTTTGGCGTTCGACGTGTAGACGATCTCGACTCGACCGTCGGGTAGCACCCGCCAACGGGCGACTTTCTCGGACTTGTCCTTCCAGCGCCCCGACCGGTCATCGTCCACAAGAACGAGTTCACGGCGAAGATCGACCACAACGGCCCCCTGACCCGTGGCTGAGTGGCCGGCAGGCATACCGGCACAGACTGTCACCCTAGGACACTCAGAGTCGCGGCGCAGCGGCTCGCCGGAGGCACGGGTCCCCTCAGTACGCGGACCATCTCTGCGTCTTCACCCCGGAACGCAAGAAAGGCCGGTCCCGAGGGACCGGCCTTCTTCAACTGCTCAAGGGGTGGTGGAGGTGGCGGGAATCGAACCCGCGTCCTTCGGCGCCGACCCAAGACTTCTCCGGGCGCAGTCTGAAGTGGTGTTTTCTCAGTCCCAGCGCTCGTACAGACACGTCGCTGACAGACTCAGTCGCTGTAAATGTCCCGCGCCAACCCCGCGACCGGGTTGACGAAGCAAGCTTCCTAGCTGAGGCCAGGAACCGGGTCGGAAGCACTCCCGGGCTGACCGCTTCTTAAGTGCTCAGGCTGTCAGGCAGCGAGAGCGAAGCTCTGACGCGTATTAGCGGCAGTTATTGTTTTCCAGAGATCGTTAACGAGATAACCCTGGATCCTCGGCCCGCTTCTCTTGGAACGTACGTCCAAAGTCGAAACCGTTCACCCCCTGTTGAGTTGTCAAACTCCTACGGCCCCGGAGGGCCGCAGAAGTCCAACACTACCAAGTCCAACAGGTGAACCGCACCTGACATTCCTCAGCGCGGCAGCGGAGCGAGCCGGACCAGTTCGTCGGGGCCGACCCAGGCGACCTGGCCGTCCGCGGCGTCGAACCCACCGGCCAGCGCGCCGATCGTGCTGTGCCCACCCGGCGAGCCGGGCCGCCAGACGTGCAGCTCGGATTCGGATCCGGACTCGGTCGAGGTGCTGTAGACCAGTCGCCCGGCGGACAACTGGACCGCGACGACGCCGGCGGCCGCGCGCTCGACCGGAGCGGAGGTTGTCGCCAGATCCCGTACGACGAGCGTCGTGTCGGCGCACCCACCCGACTGGTTCGTCGTACAGGTCGCGTAGCCCAGGACCGAGCCTTCGAGATCCAGGTCTGCGACCTTCGGCCCCGGGCCCCGGAGCTCGCTGACCGTCCCGGTGCGCAGATCGCGCTGCAGGATCCGCCACGCGCTGTCGGTGTAGACGAGCCGGTCGCCCGCCAGCGCCACGCTCCGGTAGAGGTCGAGCGGACCGATCTCCGTGTTCGTCCCGGTCCGTACGTCGTACACCATCATCCGGTGGTCGTCGTAGATCGGCTCACAGCCCCACGGCCCACACATCTGGTCGGTCAGCAGCGCCTTGATCCACAGCAGCCGATTCCCGCTGAACTGCAGCGGCCCGATGACCTTCTCCGACCCGGACGCAAGCTCGTACACCCGCGTCCGCGTCCCGTCGGACCGCCACAGCCACAAGTCGCCGCCCGGCACAGGTTCCACGTACGCCGTACCGGCAGTCCCCTGCCCGGCGCCGACCGGAGCAACCTCCCCCGCCGACCGCTGCGGCCCGAGCACGAGCCGGCCCGACGTCTCGACCACTCGGCGGCGATGCAGAGCCTGGTCCCGCGTCCCCTGGTTGTCCTGGTACGCGACGAACCCACCCCCGAGGCTGACGCCGAAACTCTTCGGCGGGAGCAGCCCGATCGTCACCAGCCGAGTCCGCGGCAGACCGTCGCCCACCACGGCCATCGCGTCCAGTCCCGGCGACCGCCCGTACACGTCGACCACGTACCGCTGGCCATGGACACCGATCGTCTCGCTGCCCTTGACTTCGGTCACAGCACCGGAAGCACTGATCGAGCCCGCCGCGCACCGATCCTCGGCGATGCTCTCGTCGCAGCCCGCCCAACCGGTCCCCACGCCGTTGATCGCCGTCTGCCGGACCACCCGCTCGACCCGGGTGACGCGCGCCGGCCCGCCAGTCGTCGACGACCGTACGACGTACGACGCGTGCGGCACCGGGTCGCTCTCGTCGTAGCTGGCCCAGCTGACCTGATCCCCCTTGAGGTCGATCGCTCTAGGGGAGCGGTTGCGGCCCCCGTCCTGGATCCGCACCGCGGTCCCCGGATCAGCGTACGAGTGGTACTCGAGCTCGACCAGCTCGTCGTCGGTCCCGCCGCGCAGCACGTAGCCCTGGTCGTCGGCCGCCATCAGCTTGTAGTCCAGGATCTCCGGCCCGGTCCCACCGACCTCGCAGCCGGCGGCGGACACGTGGATCCGGCGCCCGCCGGTGCCGATCCAGCCGAAGGACGTGTACGCCGCGTCGGCCCAGGACCAGACCGGCAACGGCGCCAGATCCGGGTCGCAGGTCTGCACCTGCGTCCGCCCGATCACGAGGTAGCGACCGCCCTCGGCGTAGACCTTGTCCCCGCGCAGCACCCGGAAGTCGTTCGAGATCTCGTACGCCGGTCGCCCGGCCGGCTTCAGCCAGGTGACCTTCCGGCCGCTGAAGATATCCCGCGGACCCGCTGTGTACAGCACCCCGTACGACGAAGCGCCCACCACCTCGATGCCCGGATCCTGCGTCGGCACCCGGTTCACCTCGACCGTCCCCGGTGGATCGGCCGCCCCGGCCGCCCCGCTCGACAGCGCGAGCACGGACACCGCCGCGATCGCCACCCCGACAGCTCTTCGTCCCCAGAACCCCATCAGCCGTCCACTCCTCGTTCGGTCACCAGTTGGCATCGACGCACAACTTGATGCGAACGGAACGGAGAAGGTTGCGGCGACTACTTGAGCAGTCGCAGCGTGAACGGGTACTTGAAGTCGGAGCCGAGCATCGCGGCCAGGCCGCCGATACCGGTCAGCACGAACCAGACCAGGCCGACGAGCGGGAACAGGAAGCCGGTGAACCCGTCGGTGATCCCGGTGACGATGCCGAGCAGCGTGAACACGGCCAGCGCGCTGATCTGGAAGTTCGTCGCCTCGACCGCGTGCTTGCGGATCACCGGGTTGTCCTTGCCGGCCGTCGCGACGATCAGCGCCGGGCCGACGAAGAACGTCGGGTAGCCGAGCCAGTGCGAGATCGTGCCCATCCCGCGGCCCTTGCCCTCGTAGCGTTGCAGCGGCGCCGGACGCGTGAACGCGGCCGGTGCGTAGGTGGGGACCGGGCGGGCCAGCAACCCGTCGAACGAGCCGTTCAGCTCGGCGCGGGTGCGGGCCTTCAGCGCCAGCTCGAGCCGGGAGTCGAACTCGAGGTGGGTCAGCCGGCCGTCGGCGTACATCTCTTGCAGGATCTCGACCGCACGGTCCCGTTGGGCCGGCGTCACCAGCAGCTCTGAAGTGGACATGCCTCTACTGTGCTGCCGAAAACCCGTCCGCCCCATCGGGTGCCGCCCGGAGCCACCCCTGAGCCGACCCCAGGCACCGCCGTACGACGAACGAAGGGGTCAGTGCCGGCTGCGGTCCGACAGCGCCCGCTGCGCCTCGCGGTTGGCCTGGCGCTCGGCCAGCGCGTGCCGCTTGTCGTAGTCCTTCTTGCCGCGCGCGGTGGCCAGCTCGACCTTCGCGTACCCGTCCTTGAAGTACAGCGACAGCGGCACCAGCGTGACGCCCTGCTGCTCGACCGCGCGGATCAGCTTCTCCATCTCGTCGCGGTGCAGCAGCAGCTTGCGGGTCCGCCGCGGCTCGTGGTTGGTCCACGTGCCGTGCGTGTACTCCGGGATGTGCAGGTTCTGCAGCCAGAGTTCACGACCGCGCACGGAGCCGAACGCGTCGACGAGGGAGGCCCGGCCCAGCCGCAGGGACTTCACCTCGGTCCCCGTCAGCACAAGGCCGGCCTCCACCACGTCGTCGATGTGGTAGTCGTGTCGCGCCTTACGGTTCTGCGCGATCGGCTTCTGGCCGGTCTGTTTCACCATCCGGCCAGTATCCCAGACGACTCACAGGTACTTCATCGGGTTTGTCACGCGGCCGTCGCGGTAGACCATGAAGTGCAGGTGACAGCCGGTCGAGTAGCCGGTGGTGCCGACGTACCCGATGACCTGGCCCTTCTTCACCCGCTGGCCGACGCGCGCCTTGTAACGGGACAGGTGGTTGTAGACGGTGGTGATCGAGTCGCCGCCGATCACGCCGTGGTTGACGAAGATCCGGTTCCCGTAGCCGCCGTTGTAGTAACGGTCCGTGACCGTCCCGCTCGCGGCGGCGTGGATCGGCGTACCGCAGCCGGCCCCGAAGTCGGTCCCGTCGTGCAGCTTCCAGTAGTGCAGGATCGGGTGGAAGCGCATCCCGTACGGCGAGGTGATGTAGGTGTTGATCGGGAAGCTCAGCCCACCGTCGTTGTCCGGCGGGTCCGGGATCCGCTTCGGCGGCCGCTTCTCCTTCTTCGCCTTCGCCCGCTCGGCGGCCTCGGCCGCCGCCTTACGCCGGGCAGCGGCGGCCTTCTCGGCCCGCGCCCGCGCGATCAGGACCTGCTCGACCCGGGACCGCTCGGCGACCAGGGACTGGTAGTTCGCCAGCTCCGAGTTCTTGTCCTTCTCGGCGGCCTGCTGCGCCACCAGCCGGGTCGCGGTGACGGCAGCCGCCGCGGCCTTCTCGGTCGCGACCTGCTGGGTCAGCGTGGTGACCTCCTGAACGGTGCGCGCCGCCTCGGCCTTCTGCTCCGCGACGATCCGCTCGGCCTCGGCCAGCTTGGCCTGCTTGTTCGCCAGCTGCGCCTGCGCGTTGTTCAGGTTGGTGATCGCGTTCCCGGTGATCCCGAAGACGTTGCGCTGCACCTGCATGCCGCTGGCCAGATCGGCCGGCGACGCGCCGCGCAGCACGATCGACAGACCGACCAGCGGATTCTGCTGCTGGTACGCCGAGCGCACCGCGCGGCCGGCCAGCGCCTGCTTGGCGAGAATCTCTTTCTGGCCGTCGGCAACGTTCGTCCGCGCCGTCGTCAGCGCCTGCTCGGCGGCCTTGAGCTTGCTCGCGGCCACCACGTCGGCGGCCTTCGCGGCCGCCAGCTTGCCCTGGACGGCGGCGTACCGGGACTGGACGGCCTGGTACTGCGTCTCCGCCTGGTTGTAGGCGGCAACAGATTTCGACAGCTGGTCGTACGACTCGTGCAGATCGGCCTTGGACTGGTTGATCTGGCTGTCGAGCTGTTTCTTCTGGGCGTTCGGATCGGGTGGGTCCGCCTGCGCAGACGGAACCACCGCCAGTGCTCCGGCGGTCATGGACAGGACAACGCAGCAAGCGGCGACAATCGTCTGCCGGGCGGGCGGTCGCGGGCGCGACCGATCGCTCGGTGTGGCGGTGGCGCCGATGCTGTCGTCTCGCTTGATGCGTCCCCGCTCACGCGGGTTCGCACCGGGGAAGTGCGGGACCACAGTCGACCCCTTGCTCTGGGTTGAGTTGTCGTGCTACTGCACGATAAGTCACCGAGCTCAGACTTTGAGGTATTTCCGCGTCGTCAGGAATGTCGGAACCACCGCGAGCACCAGTCCGACGACCACCATGATCAGCGTCGCCTGGAAGGTTTCGGCCGCGCCGACCCACTGCCAGACCCGGAACGTCTCGGCCGCCCGCTGCATGACGACGAAGTACACGCCGACCCAGAGGGTGCCGCAGGCAAGGACCGCGCCGATCAGGGCCGCCAGCACCGCTTCCAGCAGGAACGGTAGCTGGATGTAGAAGTTCGAGGCGCCCACCAGGCGCATGATGCCTATCTCTCGCCGTCGGGCGTACGCCGCCAGGCGGATCGTGTTCGAGATCTGCATCAGCGCGGCGACCAGCAGCAGCGCCGCGGCGACCAGGGCGCCGACTTGCAAACCGTTCAGCGCCTTGAAGAGTGGATCGAGATACTGTCTCAGGTCCTGCACGGTGTCGACGCCGGGCAGGCCGGCCACCGCGCTGACCAGGTTCTGGTAGCGCTGTGGATCCTTCAGCTTGACCCGGTACGACTCCTGCATCTGGTCCTCGGTGACCGTGGAGACGATCGGCGAGTCCTTGTACAGCTTCTTGAACTGCTCGAACGCTTCCTTCTTCGACTCACCGAAGACGCCCTCGGGCGCGGTGTCCGGGCTGGACTCGATCACCTGCTTGATCCGGTTCTTCTGCTCCGTGGTCACCTCGGCGCCCGAGCAGCCGCGGCCGCCGGAGTCCTTGGTGCACATGAAGATCGAGATCTGGATCTTGTCGTACCAGTTGCCCTTCATCAGGTCGACCTGCTCGCGGGCGAGCAGCGCGCTGCCGAACAGCGACAGCGAGACCCAGATGGTGACGACGACGGCGATCGTCATCGACAGGTTCCGCTTCAGACCGATGCCCAGGTCCGAAAGGATGTAGTTCAAGCGCATACGAAGTCAGTCCCTGCTCTCAGTGCTGGTAGCCGTAGACGCCGCGCGACTCGTCGCGGACGACATGGCCGTTCTCCAGCTCGATCACGCGCTTGCGCATCTGGTCGACGATCGAGACGTCGTGGGTGGCCATCACCACGGTCGTCCCGGTCCGGTTGATCCGGTCCAGCAGCTTCATGATGCCGACCGACGTACCGGGGTCGAGGTTTCCGGTCGGCTCGTCGGCGATCAGGATCATCGGCCGGTTCACGAACGCGCGCGCGATCGCGACCCGCTGCTGCTCACCACCGGACAGCTCGTCCGGCAGCCGGTCCTCCTTGCCGTCCAGACCGACCAGCTCGAGCACCTCGGGCACCGTCTTGCGGATGTGCGAGCGCGGCTTGCCGATCACCTGCAGGGCGAACGCGACGTTCTCCGCGACGGTCTTGTTCGGCAGCAGCCGGAAGTCCTGGAAGACCGTGCCGATCTGCCGGCGCATCTGCGGGATCCGCCAGCTGGCCAGCCGGTTCAGGTCCTTGCCGGCGACCATGATGTGGCCCTTGGAGGTCCGGTGCTCACGCAGCACGAGACGAAGGAACGTCGACTTGCCGGACCCGGAGGTGCCGACCAGGAAGACGAACTCGCCCTTCTCGATCTCGACGTTCACGTTCAGCAGGGCAGCCTTGGACTGACCCTCGTACGTCTTGGAAACATTCTCGAAGCGGATCACGGGACATTCCGGCCGTGGTCGGGAACAGGGAGTGACGCGTCGGTAACCACCACAGCACCGTACGCCACCGGGAGCGGCCGACGATCAGTCTAGGGGCATCGAGGCGGTGATCCGGTCAGGCGTGCCGCCTAACGACGGGCCTCAGGCGGGAGCGGGCGCCGTACCGTTGCCGTTCTCCGGACGGGCGTCCGCAATCCGGGCGACCGCGGGCTCCGGTTTGCGTCCGGCGCGGCGGGCCGCCTCGACGTGCAACCGGGCCAGCTCCACGGCCTGGCGGGAGACCTTCACGGTCTTCTTCTCAGCCATCGGCGGGCTCCTTCTTCTTCGACCACCTCGATGTCGGCGTCGGCAAGTTCAGCGTACGTCGTCTCGCCGACCCGGTCGATCGCGACGGCGGCGGTCAGCGCGGCGACCAGCTCGTAGTCCTCGGGCTGCAACAGTTCCGAGCGCATCAGCGAACGCAGCGTGACCACACCGGCGTCCGTGCCGGTGTCGTCGTCGTTCAGGATCTGCTCGACCGCCCAGCGGACCATCCGCATCGTCTCCTCGCGGTGCCGCCACGTGTCCAGCTCGCGATCGGACTTCCGGGTCAGGTACGCGCCCAGGGCGACGCCGCCGAGCGCCAGCAACGGGCTCAGCACGGTCATCGCGACACCGACCACCGAGATCCAGGTCGGGATCACGAACACACCCTCACAACCATCGACGTCCTCCCAAATCCCTGGTGATGACCGGCTGATGATGTTACGAAGGACAGCAAACCACTCACCACCGACAAGGACGTCACGTGGAAGATCCGGACTGTTACGACGTGTTCGTGCAGGGCACCGTGTTTCTCGACATCGTGCTCACCGGACTGGAGTCCGCGCCGACCACGGGGACCGAGATCTTCGCCGAGGGGATGGGTTCGTGCCCCGGCGGTGTCGCGAACTTCGCGATCGCCGCGAGCCGGCTCGGGCTGCGCAGCGGCCTGGCCGCGGTCTTCGGCGACGACGTGTACGCCGACTTCTGCTGGCGGACGCTGGCCGACCAGGAGAAGGTCGACCTGTCGCACTCCCGCCGGATCGGCCACTGGCACTCCCCCGTCACGGTCTCGATGTCGATCGACCGGGACCGGGCGATGGTCACCCACGCGCACGAGGCGCCCGGCGACCCGAGCAAGCTGGTCGGCCCGGGCCTCAACACCCGGTCGGCGATCGTGCCGGTCGCGGAGGAGCTGCCGAGCTGGACGGCCGAGGCCCGCGAGTCCGGCGCGCTGCTGTTCGGCGACGTCGGCTGGGACCCGACCGACACCTGGTCACCGGCCGTGCTCGACGTGCTGGAGGGCTTCCACGCCTTCACCCCGAACGCCGGTGAGGCGATGGCCTACACGCGGACCGACACCCCCAAGGCCGCGCTGCACAAGCTGGCCGAGCGGGTCCCGCTGGCCGTCGTGACGAACGGTTCGGACGGCGTACTGGCGATCGACTCCGCCACCGGGGAGGAGGAGCACATCCCCGCGCTGCCGGTCCGGTCGTACGACCCGACCGGTGCCGGTGACGTGTTCCTGGCCTCCCTGGTGCTCGGCACGCTGCGTGGCTGGCCGCTGGCGCACAGGCTCGCGTTCGGCAACCTGTGCGCCGGGCTGTCGGTCCAGCACTTCGGCGGCTCGCTCGCGGCGCCCGGGTGGGGCGACATCATCGACTGGGTCCGCGACCACAGCCGCACCCGCCCGGGCGGCGTCGATCCCGACATCCTGCGGCACTACACGTTCATCGGCGACGTCCTTCCCGAAGGCCCGGTCCCGATCGTCCGCCGGGCCGGCGCGACCATCGCCCGGCTCTCGGACGCCTGATCACTTCGTCCGCCTGAGCAGCACCGCCGACACCAGCACCAGCAGCACGCCCCCGGCCAGGAACCCGTACGCCGGTCCGCTCCGGTCGATCAGCACTCCGACCAACGACGCACCGGCTGCGCTCCCCAGGTTGTTGGCGGTGTTGATCCAGGTACTCGCCTCGGTCCGCTGGTCCGGAGGTGTGACCTCGTCGGCGGCCAGGTACGACACCACGAACAAGGGCGCGACGGCGAGCCCGGCGACTGCCATCACCCCGCCCAGCACGACCAGGTGGCTCGCCAGCGACGCCGCGAGCAGTCCCGCCGCCAGCAGGCCGATCAGCCCGGCGAGGTGCTTCTCATGCGTCCGGGTGTGCTTCCGGCGTCCCCACAGCAAGCCGCCGACGACACTGCCGAGTCCGATCCCCGCCTCGACGAACCCGGCCGCTCCCGGCTTCCCCTGCGCCTGCGCCACTCCCGCGACACACAGGTACGCCGTACTGACTCCGGCCGCCGTGACCAGGATGACGATCAGGATCCTGCGCAGCCCGGCGTTGGTCAGCGGGCCGAGTAGGTGCCGGGCCGGACCCGGTGGAGTCGTCCGGCAGGCCAGCGGCGAGGTGACCATCAGACAGGTGCCACCGGCAAGCAGCACCGCCGTACAGATGAGTGCTGCGGATGCTGACCAGAGGCTGATCAGCAGGCCGGCCAGCAACGGCCCGGCCAGGTAGAGGGACTCCTCACAGATCGCGTCCAGGGCGTAGGCGCGTTCCTTGAGATCGGTGTCCTCGGTGATGAGCCGCCAGTTGGCGCGCATCGACGGGCCGAGTGGTGGGGCGAAGAGCCCGGTCACGGTGACCAGTACGACCAGTAGGGCCGGCGTACTCAGGAAGGTGGTTGCGACGAGTCCCAGCGCACAGGTGAGCGCCAGAGGTGGCAGGACCCGGCGCTGGCTGTAGCGGT
Organism: Kribbella italica; assembly: GCF_014205135.1. Classification (NCBI taxonomy): domain Bacteria; kingdom Bacillati; phylum Actinomycetota; class Actinomycetes; order Propionibacteriales; family Kribbellaceae; genus Kribbella; species Kribbella italica. The sequence continues at coordinate 8,443,008 of NZ_JACHMY010000001.1, read as the reverse complement.
CGACCAGGCGGGCCTTGTACGGCATCGACAAGGACGCCAGGCCGAAGCCGGCTCCAGCAGCTCCGGCGACGGCGAACGAGCCTGTCGCGGCGTGGACGGTGAACAGGGTGGACAGCGGGAGCAGACCGTAGGCCAGCCGGCCTGCCAGCGCGGGCACGAAAGTGCGCAGCGCGGACGGCAGGAGGAGGACAGCACGGTAGCTCCCAGCACGCAGGGTGCTGGACATGAGAAGGCGCTCCTAGAGAGCCCCGGCCTCGACGAGGCGGGGAACGAGAATTGGGCTCGGCGACTCGAGCCCTCTCTAGTGCGGCATGCGGGACATGGCCGACACCCTACAACGCAAAGACCAGTGCGCCACTCGATTGATCAACAGTCGAAAAGGGGCCCTCAGGGACCCGGTCGGTCGTAGGGTCGGACCAGGGTGCGCGGGTCCTGGGACCGCGCCTGAGCTGGAGGTACGTCGCGATGTCGGGTGCAGACGGGTTCAACCGCAGGAGCTTCCTCGCGCTCGGAGGTGGGATCGCGGCGATGGCGGTGGCCGGCTGCGGGTCGAACACCGGCCGCTCGGACTCGGGCGGCGGTGCCTCGGGTGACAAGCCGGCGCTGGCGCAGTGGTACCACCAGTACGGCGAGGCGGGCACCCAGCAGGCCGTGGAGAAGTACGCCAAGGAGTACCCGGACGCGACCGTGACGGTCCAGTGGTCCCCCGGCGACTACGACAAGAAGACCGCGGCCGCGCTGCTCACCGACGGCGGGCCGGACGTGTTCGAGTACGGCAACGGACCGTCGATCGACATGATCAAGGGCGGCCAGGTCGCCGACCTGACCGACCTGCTCGGCGACGCGAAGAGCGACTTCACCCCGTCGCTGCTGTCCCGGGTGACCTACCAGGACAAGCTCTACGCGATCCCGCAGGCAACCGACATGCAACTGCTGGTCTACCGCAAGAGCCTGCTCCAGCAGGCCGGGGTCCAGCCGCCGACGACCGTCGACGAGCTGATCGCGGCCGCGAAGAAGCTGACCACCGACAAGGTGAAGGGCCTGTTCGTCGGCAACGACGGCGGCGTCGGCATTCTCGGCGGCCCGGCCCTGTGGGCCGCGGGCGTCGACTACCTGACCGAGGACGGCCAGTTCGGCTTCGACAGCCCGGCCGCGGCCGAGTCGCTGCGCAAGCTGCGCGAGTTGTTCACCTCGAAGGCGTTGTTGCTCGGGGCACCGACCGACTGGTCCGACCCGTCGGCGTTCACCCAGGGCCTGACCGCGATGCAGTTCACCGGCCTCTGGACGTTCCCGCAGCTGCAGAAGTCGCTGCCGGACGACTTCGGCGTCCTGCCCTGGCCGAAGCTGGACGCGTCCACCGGCGCCCCGAGCGTCCCGGTCGGCGCGTACGGCGCCTCGGTCAGCACGAAGTCGAAGAACGTCGACGCGGCGAAGAAGTTCGTCAAGTGGCTGTGGGTCGACCAGACCGACAAGCAGCTCGACTGGGCGCAGAGCTACGGCTTCCACGTCCCGGCCCGCAAGAGCCTGGCGGAGAAGGCCGACAAGCTGAAGTCCGGCCCGGCCGCCGACGCGGTGAAGTTCGTCAACGAGAACGGGCACGCCCAGACGCCGTTGCTGTGGACCCCGAAGTCCGGGACGGCGTACTCCGACGCGGTCAGCCGGATCATCAAGAACGGCAGCGATCCGGCGACCGAGATCAAGGCGGTCAAGGCCGTCGTGGAGGCTGAGCTCAAGCGCATCGCCGGCTGATGCCCGCCCTCGCCACGCGGCTGCGGGGCCGCTACGACCGCAACCTGTGGTTCGTGATCTTCGTCGGGCCGTTCGTGCTCGGGCTGCTCGTGTTCGTCTACGTGCCGATCGTCTGGTCGGTGGTACTGAGCTTCTTCGACGCGCGCAACACCGTCACGCCGACGGACTTCGTGGGCCTGGGCAACTACCTGGACATGCTCCGGGACTCCGCGTTCCGGTCCAGCCTGGCCACCTTCGTGCTGTTCGCGCTGTTCATCGTGCCGACCACGTTCGTCGCGTCGCTCGGCCTGGCCCTGCTGGTCAACCGGACCCGCTTCGCCCGGACCTTCTTCCGGTCGGTGTTCTTCCTGCCGACCGCCTGCTCGTACGTCGTGGCGTCGCTGATCTGGAAGCTGTCGATCTTCAACGGCGTCCGGTTCGGCCTGGCCAACACCGTGCTCGGCTGGTTCGGGGCCGAGCCGGTCGCCTGGCTCTCGGTCACCCAACCGCCGTGGTACTGGCTGGTGATCGTGTCCGCGCGGATGTGGCTGCAGGCCGGGTTCTACATGATCCTGTTCCTGGCCGGGCTGCAGCGGATCGCGCCATCGCTGTACGAGGCGGCCGCGATCGACGGCGCAACCGGCTGGAAGGTGCTGCGGTACATCACGCTGCCGCAGTTGCGGGCGACGTCGACCGCCGTCCTGTTGTTGCTCCTGATCAACGCGTTCCAGGCGTTCGACGAGTTCTACAACCTGCTCTCGAGCGCCGGCGGCTATCCGCCGTACGCGCGTCCGCCGTTGGTCTACCTGTACTACGCCGCGCTCGGGCAAGGTCAGGACTTCGGCCACGGCAGTGCGGGCGCCGTACTGCTCACTCTGTTGATCGCCTTGGTGGCGCTCGTTCAGGGCCGGTTCCTCGGACTGGGCAAGAGGGAGGACTGAGATGGCGACCATTCAGCGCTCCCGCGCGGACCAGGCCGGCTCGGTCGTCCGGTACGTCGTCCTGGTGGTCGGCGCGATCCTGTTCCTGCTGCCGTTCTACCTGCTCGTTCGCAACGGCCTGTCGACCGAGCAGGACATCACGTCACCGGACTGGAAGCTCTTCCCGTCGTCGCTGCAGTGGCACAACGTTGTCGACCTCTTCACCGATCCGCTGCTGCCGTTCGGGCGGGCACTGCTCAACTCGCTGGTGATCTCGGTCGTGCAGACCATCGGGGTCCTGGTGATCTCGGGCCTGGCCGGGTACGGGCTGGCGCGGATCCCGTTCCGGTACGCGAACGCGGTGTTCTACTTCATCGTCGCGACGCTGCTGATCCCGGCCGCGGTGACCTTCGTGCCGAGCTTCGTGCTGGTCTCCACGCTCGGCTGGGTGAGCACGCTGCGTGGGCTGATCGTGCCGGGGCTGTTCCAGGCGTTCGCGACGTTCCTGTTCCGGCAGTACTTCCTGAACTTCCCGCGCGAGCTGGAGGAGGCCGCGCAGCTCGACGGTACGGCGTACTGGGGCACGTTCTGGCGGATCGTGGTGCCGAACTCGACCGGCTTCATCGCCGCGATCGGGACGATCACGTTCATCGGGTCGTGGAACGCGTTCCTGTGGCCGCTGGTGATCGCGCCGGACCAGAGCGCCTGGACGGTGCAGATCGCGCTGTCCACGTTCCTGACCGCGCAGACCATCAACCTGCCACAGCTCTTTGTCGCCGCCGGCATCGCGATCCTGCCGCTGGTGGTGATGTTCGTCTTCCTGCAGCGCTGGATCGTCGAGGGAGTCGAACGCTCGGGGATCAGTGAATGAATCCAGTTGAGGGGGTACACAGCATGACGTCAGACCTGATCGGCGCACTTCGCGCCGAGCTCACCACCGGCCCGGTCCTCGGGCCGACCGACGACGGCTTCGCCGAGGAGGTCGCCGCGCAGAACACGGCGACCGTGCACACACCGGACGTTGCCGTCGGCATCACGTCGGAGGAGGACGCGGCGGCCGTCGTACGGATCGCAGCTGCGGCCGGCGTACCGGTCCGGGTGCTTGCCACCGGCCACGGTTCGGCCGTGGCGGTGACCGACGGCATCCTCGTCACGACCCGGCGGCTCGGCGGGGTCGTGGTCGATCCTGAGCGCCGGATCGCGACGATCGGCGCCGGGGTGCGCTGGGCCGAGGTGATCGCGGCCGCGGCCGGGCACGGTCTCGCGCCGGTCGCGGGCGCCTCCGACAACGTGGGCTGCATCGGCTACATCACCGGCGGCGGCCTCGGCCCACTCGCGCGCACCTTCGGCTTCTCGTCGGACTGGGCCCGCGGCTTCCGCCTCGTCACCGCCGACGGCACGATCCGCACCGCCTCGGCGCAGAACGATCCGGACCTCTTCTGGGCGCTGCGCGGCGGCAAGGCCGGCTTCGGCATCGTCACCTCGATGGACTTCGAGCTCGTCGAGCTCAGCACCCTGTACGGCGGCTCGGTGTTCTTCGACGCCGACCAGATCGCTCCGGCGTTCACCACGTGGCTGGACTGGACCAAGACGCTGCCCAACGCGGCCACCTCGTCAGCCGTCATCCTTCGCCTCCCGCCGCTCGAGTTCATCCCCGAGCCGCTGCGCGGGAAGACCGTGCTGAGCATCCGCTTCGCGTACGTCGGTTCGGCGGCCGAAGGCGAAAGGCTCTTCCAACCCATCCGCGACGCGGCCCCCGTCCTCATCGATCTCCTCCAGGAGATCCCCGCCTCACGGATTGCCGACATCCACAACGACCCGCGCGACCCCGGCCCCGGCTGGGACCGCGGCCAGCTGCTGACCGACCTCGACGCGGACTTCGCCGAAGCCTTCCTCGGCGCCGCCGGACCTGCCCAGCAGATCCCCTTCGTCGCGGTCGAGATCCGCCACCTCGGCGGCGCCGTCGCCCGCGACGTCCCCGAAGGCAGCGCCGTCGGCGGCCGCGGCGCGTCGTACACGCTGATCCTGATCGGCGCCCCCGATCCCAGTCTGTTCGCCACCGTGCTGCCTGGAGCCGCCGAGGGCGTGCTGGCCCCGCTGGAGCCGTGGAAGTCCCCGGAGCACAACGTCAACTACGCCGGCGGCCTGACCGTCCCCGGCTCCTACGAAGCCTGCTGGCCCGCCGAGACGTTCGCCCGCCTCGCGGAGATCCGCACGGCGTACGACCCGACCGGCATCTTCCCGTACGGCCCACCCGAGAGGTGACCACGTGCTCGACCTGCACCCCCTGACCGCCGCCGACGAGGAGCTGATCGAGCTGGCCCGCCGGACCGTCGACGCCAACACCGACGGTCCGGACGGGATCTACACGATGGGCGCCGCGGTCCGCGGGGTCGACGGCCGGATGTACGCCGGGATCAACCTGTACCACTTCCTCGGCGGACCGTGCGCGGAACTGGTCGCCCTCGGCCGGGCCCGCGCCGAGGGCGCCCGGGAGCTGACCACAATCGTCGCCGTCGGCAACGAAGGCCGCGGCGTCTGCGGGCCGTGCGGCCGCGACCGCCAGATCCTGGTCGACTACCACCCGGGCATCCGCGTCATCCTGCCCTCCGAGGACGGCCCGGGCACGGTGCTCGCCACCGATCTCCTGCCGGGCGCCTACCGCTGGACTCCCACCCCCGACTGACGGACGCCCACCACTGTCCAACCCCGGTTTCCGGCGGCGGTCCCGCCACCTCCAGGCGGGAACGGTCGCCGTCGCCGGTGGTTGGTGAGTGGTGGGCGTTCACAACGCCGGGATGATGTCCCGCCCGTACGCCTCGAGGGTCTCCTGCTTGGCGTCGTGCTGGAGATAGACGGCGAACTGGTCGACGCCCAGCGCCTGCAGCTCGCGCAGTCTGGCCAGGTGGTTCTCGACCGGGCCGAGGAGGCAGAACCGGTCGACCACCTCGTCGGGGACGAAGCTGGTGTGGGTGTTGCCGGCCCGGCCGTGCTCGGCGTAGTCGTAGCCTTCGCGGCCCTTGATGTAGTCGGTCAGCGCGGGCGGGACGGTCCCGCTCGCGCCGTACCGGGCGACGATGTCGGCGACGTGGTTCCCGACCATCCCGCCGAACCACCGGGTCTGGTCGCGCTGGTGCGCGAGATCGTCCCCGACGTACGCCGGTGCCGCGACGCAGAACTTGATCGCCGCGGGATCCCGCCCGGCCTCCTCGGCCGCGCTGCGCACCGCGGAGATCATCCACGCCGCGATGTCCGGATCGGCCAACTGCAGGATGTACCCGTCGCCGACCTGCCCGGTCGCGGCCAGCGCCTTCGGCCCGTACGCCGCGACCCAGACCTCGAGCGCGCCGTTCTCGACCCAGGCGAACTTCAGCTGCTGCCCGCGGTACTCCACCGTGCGCCCGCAGGCCAGCTCACGGACGACCTCGACGCACTGCTTCAGCTCCGCGATCGTGCCCGGCTTCGCGCCGAGCGTCCGCAGCGCCGAGTCACCGCGCCCGATCCCGCAGATCGTGCGGTTGCCGAACAGCTCGTTCAGCGTCGCGAACTGCGACGCGATCACGGTCCAGTCCCGCGTCCCCGGATTCGTCACCATCGGCCCGACGATCACGTTCCGCGTGGCGGCGAGGATCTGTGGGTAGATCACGAACGGCTCCTGCCAGAGCAGGTGCGAGTCGAACGTCCACACGTGGCTGAACCCGGCCCGCTCGGCCTGTTGGGCGAGCTCGACCACCGCTGACGCAGGCGGGTCGCACTGGAACACCACTCCGAAGTCCACCGGATTCCCCCTTCAGACCAGGTACGACGACAAGCCGCGCCGCAGGTACCGCCCGTGTCCCTTCCGCCCATGGTAGTTGCCGTCGGCCACGATCACCGCGCCGCGCGAGATCACCGTGTCGACATGTCCCCTCACCTCGAACCCCTCGTACGCCGAGTGGTCCATGTTCATGTGGTGCGTCTCGGCGCTGATCCGGGTCGTCCCGTTCGGGTCGTAGACCACCACGTCGCCGTCCGCGCCGGGCTGGATGACGCCCTTGCGCGGGTACAGGCCGAACATCCGGGCCGGCGTGGTTGCGATCGTCTCCACCCAGCGCTCCAGCGACAGCTGCCCGTCGACGACGCCCTGGTAGACCAGGTCGACCCGGTGCTCGACGCCGCCGATCCCGTTCGGGATCTTGGAGAAGTCGCCGCGGCCGAGCTCCTTCTGGTCCTTCATGCAGAACGGGCAGTGGTCGGTCGACACGATCGCGAGATCGTTGCTCCGCAACCCTTTCCACAGGTCCCTGGCGTGCGACTCGTGCTTGCTGCGCAGCGGCGTCGAGCAGACCCACTTCGCACCCTCGAACCCGGGCGCGCCGAGCTGGTCCTCCAGCGTCAGGTACAGATACTGCGGACAGGTCTCGGCGAACACGTTCCGGCCCTTGTCCCGCGCGGCCGCGACGGCTTCGAGCGCGCCGCTGGCCGACAGGTGGACGATGTAGAGCGGGCAGTCCTCCGCGACTTCGGCGAGCGCGATCGCCCGACTCGTCGCCTCGGTCTCCAACGCGGGCGGCCGGGTGAGGCCGTGGTTGATCGGGTCGGTCTCACCGCGGGCCAGCGCCTGCTGGACCAGGACGTCGATCGCGATCCCGTTCTCGGCGTGCATCATCACCATCGCGCCGTTCGCGCGGGCGGTCTGCATCGCACGCAGGATCTGGCCGTCGTCGGAGTAGAACACCCCGGGGTACGCCATGAACAACTTGAAGCTGGTGATGCCCTCGTCGGCGACCAGTTGGTCCATCGCCTTCAGCGCGTCGTTGTCGACCCCGCCGAGGATCATGTGGAACGCGTAGTCGATGTGACAGTTGCCCTCGGCCTTGGTGTGCCAGGCCGCGAGCCCGTCCTGGACCACTTCGCCCGTGCGCTGTACGGCGAAGTCGATGATCGTCGTCGTCCCGCCCCAGGCGGCCGCCCGGGTCCCGGTGTCGAAGGTGTCGCTGGCCGCCGTACCGCCGAACGGCAGCTCCATGTGCGTGTGCGCGTCGATCCCGCCCGGGATCACGTACTTGCCCGCGGCATCGATCACCTCGTCGGCGGTGACGCTCCCGCTGTGCTCGGGGTCGAAGAGCGCGACGATCTTCTCCCCCTCGATCAGGACGTCCGCCGGGTGCGCCCCGGTCGGCCCGACGACGGTCCCACCCTTGACCAGCAACGACATCTGTGGCGCTCCTTCGTTACGGCTTGGTCAGGTCCCCGTACGCGTCCGGCCGGCGATCGCGGTAGAACTGCCACCGGTCCCTGACCGTGTCGAGCAGCCCGAGATCCAGGTCCCGGACGATCAGCTCCGGGTTGTGGTCGTCCCCGACCTCGCCGACGAACTTGCCCTCGGGGTCGACGAAGTACGACGTCCCGTAGAAGTCGTTGTCGCCGTACTCCTCGACGCCGACCCGGTTGATCGCCCCGATGAAGTACTCGTTGGCCACTGCCGAGGCGGGTTGCTCCAGCTTCCACAAGTACGACGACAGCCCGCGGGAGGTCGCCGACGGGTTGAACACGATCTTCGCCCCCGCCAATCCCAACGCCCGCCACCCTTCCGGGAAGTGCCGGTCGTAACAGATGTAGACCCCGATCCGCCCCACCGCGGTGTCGAACACCGGATACCCCAGGTTCCCGGGCCGGAAGTAGAACTTCTCCCAGAACCCCTTCACCTGCGGAATATGAGTCTTCCGGTACTTCCCCAGATACTTGCCATCAGCATCGATCACCGCGGCCGTGTTGTACAGCACCCCCGCCTGCTCCTGCTCGTACACCGGCAGCACCATCACCATGCCCAGCTCTTCGGCCAGCGCCTGGAACCGCTCGGTGGTCGGCCCCGGCACGGTCTCGGCGTACTCGTAGAACTCAGGATCCTGAACCTGACAGAAGTAAGGCCCGTAGAACAGTTCCTGAAAACAAATCACCTTCGCCCCAAGGGCGGCGGCCTCCCGCGCATACCCCTCATGCGCCTTGACCATCGACTCCTGGTCCCCGGTCCAGTTGGCCTGCACCAACGCCGCCCGCACAACCTCCGCCATCGCGAACCTCCCGCTAGCCGAGCACCCATGCTCCGCCCGCCAACCACCCCGAGTCAACGACTACGCCAGACTCACACCGTCCCCAGCGTGTCCCTGCCACTCGCCCCGGCGGGCGCCGTACGCGGAGACCAGCGCAGCCGGCACCTCCCCAGATCTACCGCCGCTTGCGCACGCCTGTCACCGGCGATGCCGACCAGCGGCGCAGGCGTCGTCGCGTAGGTCAGAGCAAGATACGCCAGGGATCGATCGCGCGGGCATCCCAAGCGACGTCGTTGCTGTCGAGCGCCCAGAGTTGGCCTGGGACGTGGTCGGCGAGGTGGGCGACGGTGGTGGCGAAGAGATCTTCCCAGCGGCATTCGACGTACGCCGTGCTGACGGGGAGGGCGAGGTTGGGCGCCTCGAGGCCGGGAGTGGCGGGGACGAGGGTTACGTCGCGGTAGTCGGCTAGGTCGTCGGGGGTGCCGGCGTACAGGGTGAAGAGGTGGCCGTCGGGGGCAGTCAGCTGGGCGACGCCGGGGGCGAGGTCGGCGCCCAGGAGTGCCATGGCTTGGAGGCAGGTGGCGCTGAGGTTGGGGCGTACGTGACCAGTACGGCGCTCTTCACGTCAGGTGGTGATCGTGCGGCTCGGGGCCGGGAGGACTCGGCCGCCTACCGTGGTCCAGCCGCCGGAGAGGTTGGTGGTGAGGAGTTGGGAGCCGGCGCCTTGGGTGATGTGGAGGGAGCGGCCCAGGCGGGCGGTGAGTTGGGTGGCGGCTGAGCCGGTGGCCTCGTCTTCGGGGACACCCATGGCGGGCGCGAAGACGCGGGCGCGGATGCGGCCTTGGGGTTCGTCTTCCCAGGCCCAGAGGTAGGTGTGGCCTGCTGAGTACGACGCGGGGCTTGCGGCGAGGACCTCGCCGGGGGTGTCGAGCTGGCGCCAGTCGAAGGTGCTGCCCCAGGAAGCGTTGGCGCGTACGGCGGTGATGCCGTTGCTGCGGATGACGGGCACCTCACCGGCGGGCACCCGCAGTACGTCGACGTGCTGCCCTTGCGCGTGCAACCACCAGGCGACGCCGACAGTCGGGTGCCCAGCGAACGGCATCTCCCCAGTGGGGCTGAAGATCTGGATCAGGCCGGTCGCGGGATCGTCGACGAAGACGGTCTCGCTGTAGCCGAGCCGGGCAGCCGTCCGCTGCCGCTCCTCGACGGGAACCAGCGCGCCGTCAACAATCCCCAACGGGTTCCCGAAGGCACCGGAGGGATCGACGAACACCCGTACGACGTGCACGTCCACGGTGGTCATCTGTTCAGCTCACGATCTCGCACCTGCGTGTGCGGCAGCAGCAGCGACCCCAGCCCGCGCAGCAGGGCCGGAGTGTCGGGGTCGGCAACGGCGAAGCGGCTCATCAGGCAGCCGAAGTCGCCAGGCTTCTTCACCGGCGGCGAGCAGAACCCCGACGCCGGCAAACCACCGAAGACCACCAGCAAATCCCCGTGCGTCACCGCGGGTCGACGCCGGATTCCTCGTCCTGGTCCCAGACCAGCGGTCGTCCAGGGCGACTTCGGAGAGCCCGAGTCCTGGGCCGCGGCGCTCGCGCGGTGGCGCTCGGTCTCCACGGAGCGGCCACGCCCATCGGGCGGTCGTCGCGCTTGTGCAGGCCCATCGAGACGCTGAGCGTACGGACGTACCGGCGAGCGTGACGTCGACCTTGACCGTGCCGGCCGTGCCGCGCAGGGGAAGCCCAGTCGGCGCCGTGGTCGTGTCGTGCAGGAGAGGGTCGGTCAGAGGACGAGGATCGCGGCGACGACGGCGATCAGGACCACGACGGCGCCGACGACGGCCAGCATGCGGCCGTTCATCTTCGGCTCTTCGGCGGGCTGGACCTCGCCCTCGCTGACGAAGGCGCGGAACATCTGGGTGCTCGCGCCCGGGTCCTGCTCGTTCTCGGTGGCGTGGTTCGTGTTCTGGTCGGCCATGGCGACGACCCTACCGGCGGCACCGGATCGTCGGCACACCGCAATCGCCGATCTGACCCGACTCTTACCGTCCGTACACGCAGCGTCGACGCTCGGCCGATCGACGGCCACGGACCGCGCATGTACCATTTGGTACATGCGCTTCGATCACTCCACCACCGTCAACGCCCCCGCCGAACGCGTCTGGGCGGTCTTCAGCGACGTCGCCCACTGGCCCGACTGGACTCCGACCATGGACTCGGTCGAGCGGCTCGACGAGGGCGCGCTGCGAGTCGGCGCCCGGACCCGGATCCGCCAGCCCAAGCTCCCGGTCGCCGTCTGGGAGGTGACGGAACTGAAGGACGGCGAGTACTTCGAATGGGTCTCCCGCGCGCCGGGCATCAAGACGACCGCCGGCCACCGCGTGGTCAGTACGCCGGAGGGCACGGTCGTGACCGCGACGGTCATCCAGGAAGGTCCGCTGGGCTGGCTCTTCGGCAAGCTGTACGCGAAGCTGACCAGGGAGTACATCGCCACCGAGATCACCAGCCTGAAGAAGGTCACCGAGGCGTGAGCGCCGCGGAACACCGCGATCCGGGTGCCGTCGGGCGCGCACGACGGCTTCACCGTGCACGACTGCCCGGAGTTCTGCCCCGGTGAGCCGCGAGTCCCTGCTCACCGAGGCCGTCGAGCACTTCGCTAGGAACGGCATCGGGGACGCGAGTCTGCGCACGATCGCGGCATCGATCGGCACGAGTCACCGGATGCTGATCTACCACTTCGGTTCGCGCGAGGGCCTGCTGGCCGAGGTGGTCCGTACGGTCGAGCAGCAGCAACGGGATCTGCTGGCCGAGCTCGAGGATCTTCCGCTGGTGCAGCAGGCCGAGCAGTTCTGGCGCCGGGTGACCGAGGCGGCGCTGATCTATGGGCCGCTGTTCTTCGAGCTGTCCGCGCACGCGATGCAGGATCTCCCCCACACCGAGGCGTTGAAGGCCGACCTGATCAACGTCTGGCTCCCACCGCTGATCCGGCTCTTTGTGAAAGCCGGAATTCCCGAGGACCAAGCGCCGGCGTACGCACGTCTCGGCCTGGCCGCCTCCCGCGGCCTGCTCTTCGACCTCCTGCTCACCGGCGACCGCCCCGCCGTCGACGAGGCCTCCGCACTCCTCAATCGCCTCCTCACCTCGGAGCATCTCCGGAAACCACCTTCCTGACCACCGCACCCCGCCGCGCGACGCGACACCGCGACCGCCGTCGACCGCGAGTCGGCCGACGGGCTGCACGAGATCCAGGCCCGAGTCCGCACCATGCGTACGCCGGCCAACCGCCGTCCCTGGGTGATCACCGCCGGTCCCGAGGACCTGATCCGGGCGACAGCGGGTCCCGGCTCAGGCAGTAGTCGCCCCCGAGTCCGAGGACCTGATCCGGGCGACAGCGGGCCCCGTCTCAGGCAATAGTCGCCCCCGAGTCCAAGGAGCTGACCCGGGCGACAGCAGACTCTGGCTCAAGCAGTAGCCGACCCCAAGCGCGAGCCCCATCACGCCTCCGCGCAGGCACGGTGTGGCTCAACACTGGCACGCCGATGACGTCACCAGCGCGAGGTGTGCGACGAGCAGTTGGACGCCGAGGTCGCGGCTCGTCGACCGCCCGGACCGTGCACGCCGACATCTCTCGCCTGCTCCAGGTGCGCCCGGACGACTCGCTCCCCGGCGAGGGGGCCGACGACATCGACGGGACCAGCGGCGCGCGCTGGGTGGTCGACCGATCGACGGGACCAGCGGCGTGCGCTGGGTCGTCGGCCCGAGCGGTACGCCGATCACCTGCGATCCAGGTCTCGGACCGTACGTCGCTCGACCGGGCCCTGATCGGTCCGGGCTTCGGCGACGACCCGGACCGGCGGCCAGCGTTCGCCGAGGTCGAGCAGTCACCGCGCAGGATCTGGAGTGGCTCGGCGCTAGTGTGCTGCGATGACGGTCTTCAGGTCGGTCGTGGATTCGGTTGAGAAGCTGGTGCTGGCTGGGGAGGTCCCCGGGGCGGTGGTTGGGGTCGCCGATGGGGAGCGGCAGTGGATTCATGCTGCTGGTCTGGATCGTCCCGGTGGTGATGCGCTGCGGCCCGACGCCGTGTTCCGGATCAGCTCGATGACGAAACCGTTGACTGCCGCGCTGACGCTCCGACTGGTCGACGACGGCGTGCTCGCGCTCGACGATTCCATCCATCGGTGGCTCCCTGAACTGAGTGGGCAGCGAGTCCTTCGCCAACTCGACGGCCCGCTCGACGACACCGTCCCGGCCGACAAGGCGCCGACTGTCGAAGACCTGTTGCTGATGCGACTCGGGTTCGGCTTTGCCTTCGAGGTCGACAGTCCCCCGATTGCGGAGAAGGCGTTCGCGGCAGGGCTCGGGATGGGGCCGCCGACCCCGTCCTCGATCCCGCACGCGCCGGACGAGTGGGTCCGCCGGTTTGCCGAACTGCCGTTGATGGAACAACCCGGACGGCACTGGCGCTACGAGTTCTCGTACGCCGTGCTCGGGGTCCTCCTCGCCCGCGCGGCCGGCGCCGCGCTGCCGACGCTGTTCGACGAGCGGATCTTCACTCCACTCGGCATGAACGACACCGGGTTCGCCGTACCAGCGCACGCCCGTGACCGGCTGATCCCGTGCTTCACCGACGGAACAGCCGTGTTCGACGACGTACCCGACAGCGACTGGCTCGCGGCTCCGGCCTTTCCCCACGCAGGCGGCGGCCTGGTCTCCACCGCCGCCGACTACCTGACCTTCGCCACCAGCCTGTCCACAGGTCACCAAAGCCTGGGAGACACGCAGGCGGTCGACCGCCTGACGGCAGAGCAGCGGTCCGGACCGTCCGCGCAGATCTTCCTCGACGGTGAAGGCTGGGGCTACGGCGTGCAGGTCCGCTCGGCTGGACCAGGCATCCCCGCGCGCTACGGCTGGGGCGGAGGACTCGGAACGCTCTGGTACGCCTATCCCGACCACGGCATCTCCGCAGTCCTCATGACCCAGCACCTGCCACCCTCCCCAGCCACAGTCGCCGCACTGGCCGACCCGCTCGACGCTGCTCTCTCCACCTGACGCGATTGGTCCAAGGGAGAGGCCGTGACCGGCTGCAGCGTTAGGCTGCGGGTCTCGCGAGGACCTGCGAGGGTCCTCGACCATCGCGACCGCAGACTGAGGTGCGAGCCATGGACGACCTGGCCGGAGAACTCGTCACCGAGAGCTTCGAGTACGACGGCGGGCGGCAGGTGACGGTCTACGTGCCGGCGGATCCGCCGGAGGCCGTGGTGTTCGCCGGCGACGGACAGCTGATCTCCCAATGGGGTGGGCGCCTCGAGGCCGCCGAGGTACCGCCGACGATGATCGTCGGCGCACACCGGACGGACGCCAAGGACGAGATGGCGCGGATCAAGGAGTACTCGCCGTCGTTCGACGAGGAGTTGTTCGCGGCGCACGAGAAGTTCTTCGTCGAGGACGTCCGCCGGTGGGTGACGAGGCGGTTCGGTGTCGCGCTGCCCGCCGAGCGCACCGCGGTGTGCGGAGTGTCGGCGAGTGGAGAACTCTCGCTGGCGATGGGGATTCGGCATCCGGACATCTACGGCGCGGTCTTCTGCGCCTCGCCAGGAGGGGGCTATCAGCCGCCGACTGAGCTGCCGAGTCCGTTGCCGCGGACCTATCTGGTCGCCGGGACCTTGGAGCCCTGGTTCCAGGAGAACGCGGCCCGGTGGGCCGACGCCCTGCGCGACGCCGGCGCGGACGTGGTGATGACGGAACGAGTCGGCGACCACGGCGATCCTTTCTGGGCAGAGGAGTTCCCGCTGATGGTTCGATGGGCGTTCGGAGGCTGAGCAGCACGGCCCGGCGCGCTGCTCGTGAGGGTGGGTGCTGAGGCCGAGGGCTACTCGGGCTCGGTCGGGGTCTGGATCCACCCGGTGACCACCGGAAGACCGGTCGGACGATGAACCGCGGTGAACGCGAAGGGCTGGGTCAACGCGACCGCCAGGCGGGGCGAGCTCGGCCTCAGCGCGGCGGCTCGAGTCATCCCGATGGCGGTGATCGCGGCGGCTTCGAAGCCGGTGGCGTGGAAGCGAGCGAGGACGGACTGGTTGGCTTGGCCGACGGCCAAGGGGTCAGGGCTGATCGCGGAGAAGTGGCCTTGGTCGCCGGGATCCGTGGTGACGGCGGTCAGGCCGAAGAGGGACCGAAGGGCCAGCAGGTCGTGGTCAGCTGAGACGGAGAAGGACGGCAGGGCCAGCGTCAGGTCGGGCGCCGGCGCGGTCGTTTGGGCGAGCGTCACCGCAGGAGCCACCTGCTGCCCCTGCTCAGCCTGTCTGAGCAGAGCGCTTCCGGGCCGGCCGCCCTCAGGGTCGGCAATGGCAGCCAGGAGAGCAGACAGTACGTCGGCCTGAGGGGCCTCCGGCGAAGCAACGGCCAGGACCACATCGACATCGGCGTCACCCGCCACGGTGACGACCGTCAGCGCACCGGCGACCGGATCGTCGTGGACCCGCAAGGCGTCGAGGTCGGAATCGGTGCGGTCCAGCCAGTGCCACGAGCCAGCCCAATCGCCTTCGTGGACGTGTTTGATCTGCTCGCGGAACGGGCGGGCCCAGGTGGTCTGCAACGACAGCGCCGAGGCCAGCACGAGCACCAGGTCGGGCGTGAGCTCCAGCGGCATTTCGCGGATCAGCCCATTGGTGTGGTCGGCGACCCAGGCGTCGAGGTTGGCCTTGTCGACCGAGGGATCGCCGACGAGTGTGCCGGTCAGCTCGGTGGGGAGAACCTCGCCGAAGGACTCGCTCAGCTTGAGCTGCTGGTGCACCCACAGCCCGAGCGCGGCGTGCAGGTCCGCCGTCTCGTCGAGGGCGCCGATCAGCTCCACGGCCTGCGAAGCGGCAGTGGACGGATCGACGCCGACCGCTTCGCCCAGCTCCGTCCGGCCTGGTTCGTCGGCGGCGGTGGCGAGCAGGGCGAGCAAGGGCCACAGGCCCAGCCCGGAGATCACGGTGTTGCCGGGCGCGAGCGTGTGCGCCCAGCGTGAGGTGAGGCTGTTGACCGCGGTCACGACGTTGGCATCCATGCGTTCCACCCTGCCATGGCGAAGAAGGCCTCAACAGGAACCGAGCACGCACTCTCCAGGCACTTTCCCCGCACCCCGGCGCACCGGCCAGTTTCCGCCGGAACGACGGTGATTTTCATTTGCGAGCACGGACCGTAGTCGATCCACCGCACACCGCTGTGGTTTGATGCCGCCCATGAGCACGCCGGAAGTGACGGAAAATCCCGTTCTGACGCCCTCCGAAGAGCCGCCCAAGGAGCCCGCCGGCTCCTCGATCGCCTTCACGATCACCCTCGTCGTGCTGGTCGGCCTCGCCCTGTTCGGCCGCAAGCTCTTCGCGGGCCTGTTCACCGACGACGGCGTCCGCACCTGGGCGACGATGTTCGTCGGCGTGACCGTCCAGGCACTGCCGTTCCTCGTCCTCGGCGTCCTCCTCTCGGCGGCACTGACGGCGTTCGTCCCCGCCTCGTTCTTCGCCAAGGCCCTCCCGAAGCACCCGGCCCTCGCGGTCCCGGTCGCCAGCGCGTCCGGCGTGATCCTGCCCGGCTGCGAGTGCGCGTCGGTCCCGGTCTCGGCCGCGCTGATGGCCCGCGGCGTCACCCCGGCGGCCGCGATTGCGTTCCTCCTCTCGGCCCCCGCGATCAACCCCGTCGTACTGGCCTCGACCGCGGTGGCCTTCCCAGGCCAGCCGAAGGTCGTCGTCGCCCGCGCGCTCACCTCCCTCGGTGTCTCCATGGCCCTCGGCTGGCTCTGGCTGGCCACCGGCAAGGGCGGTTCCTGGCTCCGGATGCCCAAGAGCCGGCACGCCGAAGGCACCGCCAAGCTCGAGGTCTTCCGCTCGTCGATGCTGCACGACTTCCTGCACGCCGGCGGGTTCCTGGTGATCGGCGCCGCCGCGGCGGCCACGCTCAACGTCGTGGTCCCGCGCGAGTGGCTCGACCACGTCGCCAGCAACCTGCTGCTCTCGGTCGTCGTCCTGGGTCTGCTGGCCGTCCTGCTGGCGATCTGCTCGGAGGCGGACGCGTTCGTCGCGGCCAGCCTGACGCAGTTCTCGCTGACCGCGCGGCTCGCGTTCATGGTGGTCGGGCCGATCGTGGACGTGAAGCTGATCGCCTTGCAGGCCGGTACGTTCGGCCCGAAGTTCGCCGTACGGTTCGCGCCGGCCACGTTCGTGGTCGCGATCGTCGCCAGTCTCCTCGTCGGATGGTGGTTGCTGTGAAGCGCAACGTCGCAGGTCTCGTCGTCGTCTTCGTCGGTGCGGCGATCGTGCAGCTGGCGATCTCCAACACCTATCTGCGGTACGTGAAACCCGGGATGCGCTGGATGCTGCTCGCGGCCGGGATCATCCTCATCCTGCTCGCGGTCGTCGACGTCCTGGCCGACACCAAGAGCAAGGAACACGCCGACGACGGCCACAACCACCACGGCCTCCCCCGCGCCGCCTGGCTGATGCTGATCCCGGTCTTCGCGCTGCTCGTCGTCGACCCGCCCGCACTCGGCGCCGACGCCGCCCAGCGACAGTCCCCGGTCGCGGCCAAACCGGTCGCCCCGAAGGGCAACTCCTGGCTCGCCGACAGCGCGCGGAACACCGGACCGGTACCGTTGGCAGTCAGGGACTACGCCGTCTGGGCCGTGTGGGAGAAGGAGAGCATGAAGGGTCGCGACTTCCAGCTCACCGGCTTCGTCACGCCCGGCAAGAACGGCAGCTGGTACGTGTCCCGGATCGGCCTGACCTGCTGCGTGGCCGACGGTACGGCGTTCATGGTCGAGGCCCGCGGCCAAGCGGCCCCGCCGAAGAACCAGTGGGTCACCGTGACCGGCGAGTGGGCCGAGCCGAGCAAGCGTTCCGACGGCGACGTCGCCGCGCTGACCGTCTCCGAGGTGAAGACCGTGACCGCACCGGCCAACCCGTACGAGTGAGATGACCACACCACAGTCCACCGCTGACCTGCTCGACGGCCTGTCCCGCAAGAAGCGCTACAGGTACGTCTTCTTCTGGGGCGACACTCCGCGCCGCGACGGGCAGGTCGACGCGAGCTGCTTGAGCCAGTGGTTCCACGCGCCGTTCACCGTGGACGGCGTGCGCTACCCGACCGCCGAGCACTGGATGATGGCCGGCAAGGCCCGGTTGTTCGGCGACCGCGACGCCGAGCAAGAAGTGATCGCCGCGGGCCATCCGCAGCAGGCGAAGGCGATCGGCCGCACGGTCAGCGGCTTCGACACCGAGATCTGGCAGCGGCACCGCCTCGAGCTGGTTGTCGAGGGCAACCTCCACAAGTTCGCCCAGAACGACGCCCTGCGCGACTACCTGCTCGGAACGAAGGACCGCATCCTGGTCGAGGCCAGCCCGGTCGACCGCATCTGGGGCATCGGCCTGGCCGCCGACGACGACCGCGCCGAGCACCCGGCGCAGTGGCGCGGCCTCAACCTGCTCGGCTTCGCCCTGATGCGCGCCCGCGACCAGCTCACCCAACCGGAGCAGTGACCACCGGTCGAGAGACGCGCGGCCGGATCACCGTGCAGGCCATCCCACCCATGATCAGTACGGCGGCGACCGCCTGCTGCGCACCGACCGCCTCGCCGCGGAGCAGCCAGGCCGCGCCCATCCCGACCACAGGCACCAGCAGCGAGAACGGCGCGACCGTGCTGGCGTCGTACCGGCCGAGCAGGAAGCCCCAGGCCCCGAATCCGAAGAGCGTCGCAACCCCCGCCAGGTAGAGCAGCGCGGCCGCGCCGCCCAGATCGATGCTGCGCAAGGCGTCCATATCAGCGCGCGGACCCTCCACCAGCAGGGACAGCACGGTCAACGGCAGTACGGCGACCGCACTCACCCACACCATGAAGCGCAGCATGTCCTGCGGCTTCGCGTGCCGGGTCACCGTGTTCGACACACCCCAGCAGGCTCCGGCCGCGATGACGAGCAGCAGGGCACCGACCGGTGTCGCAAGCCCGCTGTCCACCACGATCAGCAGCAGTCCCAAGCAGGCAACGCCGATGCCGATCAGCTGCGTACGCCGCGGCCGCTCCCGCAGCACCAGTACGGCGAACAGCACCGTGAAGATCACCTGCGACTGCAGCACGAGCGACGCCAGTCCGGCCGGTACGCCGTGGTCCATCGCCACGAACAGCAGTCCGAACTTCGCCACCCCCAGCGCGAGCCCGACCCCGATCACGTACCGCCACGCCACCCGCGGCCGCCCCAGGACGAAAATCGCCGGCACCGCCGCCAGCAGGAACCGCAGCGCCGAGAACAGCAACGGCGGAAACTCCTCGAGCCCGACCTCGATGACGACGAAGTTGATCCCCCAGACGAGGACGACGGCGAGTGCGAGCAGCACGTGACGAGGGTTCATACGACCAAGGATGAGCCGCGCTACAGTTAAGGACCAGCACAGATTGCTACCGCGCACAATGTAGGAGTGCTACATGATCGACCTCGGCCGCCTGCGCGCCCTGCACGCCGTCGCCCTTTACGGATCGGTCGGCAGCGCCGCCGACGCGCTCGGCTACACGCCGTCCGCGGTCTCCCAGCAGCTCGCCAAGCTCGAGCGCGAGACCCGTACGACGCTGCTCGAGAAGCGCGGCCGTGGCATCGCCCTCACCGACGCCGCCCAGGAGCTCGCCGCCACCGCGTCGAAGGTGCTCGAGCTCGTCGAGGACGCCGAGCTCCGCCTCGAGGAGCAACGCGGCCAGGCCATCGGCGAGCTCGTGATCGCCGCGTTCCCCACCGCCACCCGCGGTCTGCTCCCGGCCGCCCTGCCGGGGCTGATCGACAGCAACCCCGCGCTCGACGTACGGGTCGTCGAGCTGGATCCGTTCGACGGCGTCACGGCGGTCCAGCGCGGCGAAGTCCACATCGCCGTCGTGCACGACTGGCACAACACCCCGCTCACGCTGACCGAGGACCTGTCCCGGACCAAGCTCGGCACGGACCCGGCCGACGTCCTCGTCCCGGTCACGCATCGCCTGGCCGGCAAGGAGTCCGTCCGCGCCAGCGACCTGGTCGGCGAGCGCTGGATCTGCCAGCCGCCCGGCACGATCTGCCACGACTGGCTGATCCGGACGATGCGCAAGGCCGGCGTCGAGCCCGACGTCGCCTACTCCATCGCGGAGTACCAGACCCAGATCGCGATGCTCGACCGGGGAATCGGGATCGGCATGATTCCGCGCCTCGGCCGCGGCCCCCTGCCGCCGGGCGTGACGGCGATCCCGCTGCAGCCCGCGCCGAGCCGCCGCCTGTACGCCGTCTGGCGGACGGCGACCGCCCGCCGGCCCGCCGTCGCGGTCACGCTCAGCGCCCTGAAGACCGCCTGGCGGGACCGCAGTACCGCCTGAACACCCCCAGCGGAACTCTTCGCCGTAACCATCAGCGACCGATTGACAGCGCTCGGCATCCTCGCTAAGTTCCCCGGAACCGTTAAGAAACCTTCCTATTAGGTTCCGATGCAAGTCCCCACTCCGTCCACCGCCCCCGGCGAAGTAGGAGGCAATTCGCGATGACGCGTACCCGATGGACCGCCCTGGCCGGCAGCGTGCTGCTGGCCGCCACCACCCTGATCTCCACGACCACGAGCTCGGCGGCTCCCCAGCCCGAGCCCCAGGCCGCGACCCCGGTCGCGATCAACGGCCAGCTCCGCGTTTGCGGCGTGAAACTGTGCAACCAGTACGGCAAGCCGATCCAGCTGCGCGGGATGAGCACGCACGGCATCCAGTGGTACAGCCAGTGCGTCAAGACCGCCTCGCTGGACGCCCTCGCCAACGACTGGAACGCCGACGTCCTGCGGATCTCGATGTACATCCAGGAGGGCGGCTACGAGACCGACCCGCGCCGCTTCACCGACATGGTGCACGGCTACATCGAGGAAGCCACCCGGCGCGGGATGTACGCGCTGGTCGACTGGCACCAGCTGACGCCGGGCGACCCGAACGCCAACCTGGCCCGGGCGAAGACGTTCTTCACCGAGATCGCCGACCGGCACAAGAACAAGACCAACATCATCTACGACATCGCCAACGAGCCGAACAACGTCTCCTGGGCCGGCATCAAGTCGTACGCCGAGCAGATGATCCCCGTGATCCGGGCCAAGGACTCCGACGGCGTCGTGTTCGTCGGCACCCACGGCTGGGCCTCGCTCGGGATCTCCGACGGCCGCACCGAGGCCGATATCGTCAACAACCCGATCAACGCGACGAACTTCATGTACACGTTCCACTTCTACGCCGCGTCCCACAAGACCGAGTACTTCAACGCGCTGTCCCGGGCCGCGGACAAGATCCCGCTGTTCGTCACCGAGTTCGGCACCCAGACCGCGAGCGGTGACGGTGGCAACGACTTCACCAACTCCCAGAAGTACCTGGACTTCCTGGCCAGCAAGAAGATCGGCTGGACGAACTGGAACTTCTCCGACGACTTCCGATCCGGTGCCGTCTTCAAGGAAGGCACCTGCTCCGGGAACAACTTCACCGGTCCGTCGGTCCTGAAGCCGGCCGGAGTCTGGATCCGCGACCGGATCCGCACGCCTGACGACTTCCCGACCAGCTGATCCACGCCCGGGCCGGTCCTCACGCCCCCAAGGACCGGCCCGGGTCTCCCCTGCGCCCCTTTCAGAAAGGACGCAACTCATGGGACGAAAGCTCCTGTCGCTTCTGCTCTTCGCGAGCCTGGCCACCGCAACACCGGCGGCCGCTGCTCCTACCGCCGCACCGCAACCACCGACCGAGCTCGTCACCGGGCTGTCGTTGCCCTGGGCCACCTCGTTCCTGCCCGACGGTCAATCCGCCCTGATGACCGAGCGGAACAGTTTCCGGGTCTCCCGCGTCACCCTCGACGGCACCCGTACGACGGTCGGCACCGTCCCCAACTCCGTCACCACCAACGGTGAGGGCGGCCTGATGGGGATCGCGGTCTCACCGACCTGGAACGGCACCAGTGACCAGGCCGTGTACCTGTTCCACACCTCCACCGACGGCGGTCAGACGCAGAACCGCGTCGTCCGGATGGACTTCGACGGCACCACCCTGTCCAACCGGACAGTGATCGTGTCGGGGATCCGCAGCAACACCTTCCACAACGGCGGCCAGCTGAAGTTCGGCCCCGACGGTTTCCTGTACGCCGGAACCGGCGACGCGCAGGACACCTCGACCTCGCAGAACGACAGCTCGCTCAACGGCAAGATCCTGCGCTTCACCACCAGCGGCCAGCCCGCACCGGGCAACCCGTTCGGCACCCTGGTCTACAGCAAGGGCCACCGCAACCCGCAGGGCCTGGCCTGGGACTCCGCCGGGAGGATGTGGTCGGCCGAGCTCGGCGACACCCAGTTCGACGAGCTGAACCTGATCGTCAGCGGCCACAACTACGGCTGGCCGATCTGCCAGGGCAGCTGCAGCACGCCCGGCATGGACAACCCCAAGCGCACCTGGACCACGGCCGAGGCGTCACCGAGCAGCCTCGCGATCGTCGACGACACGGCGTACGTCGCCGCGCTGCGCGGTCAGCGGCTGTGGCGGGTCGAGCTGAACGGCGAGAACGCCGGCGCGACCCAGGCGTACTTCACCAACACCTTCGGCCGGCTCCGGTCGATCGTGCAGGTCCCGGGCGCGAGCGCGATCTGGATCAGCACCTCCAACACCAATGGCGACAAGCTCCTCAGGTCGGTGATCCAGTGAAGACCGCACTGTTCCTCTCCTTCGGCGTCGTCGCGGCCGGGCTCGTGGCCGGTCCGGCGCACGCCGCGACCATCGACGTCAGCACCGCCGCCCAGCTGAAGTCGGCGCTCACCAGCGCCAAGGCCGGTGACACGATCAAGCTTGCCGACGGCACCTACACCGGCAACTTCAAGACGACGGTCTCCGGCAGCTCGTCGTCCCCGATCACGCTCACCGGCAGCGCCAAGGCGATCCTGACCGCGGGTGGCGGCTACGGCCTGCACCTGAACGGCGCGTCGTACTGGCAGGTCAAGGGCATCACCGTGACCGGCGGCCAGAAGGGCATCATGATCGACTCCGCCACCCGGGTCGTGATCGACGGCGTCACCGTGCACGGGCTCGACATGGAAGGCGTGCATTTCCGCAAGTCGAGCACGTACGGCACCATCCGCAACTCGAAGATCTACGACACCGGCAACGACGGCCGGGGCATGGGCGAGGGCGTGTACGTCGGCAGCGCCGGTGGCACGTCGGACAAGTCCGACAACGTCCAGATCCTCGACAACACGATCGGCCCGGACGTCGGCGGCGAGGCGATCGACCTCAAGGAGGGCACCACCGGCGGGCGCGTCGCGGGCAACTCCTTCGACGGCCGCGGGCTGACCGGCGCGAACTACGACGACAGCTGGATCGATGTCAAGGGCAACAACTACGTGATCGAGAACAACACCGGCAAGAACACCACCAACAACGGGTTCGAGACCCACACCCAGCAGTCCGGGTGGGGGTGCGGCACGGTGTTCCGCAACAACAGGTCCGACCTGACCGGGGCCACCGGCAGCGGCCGGTACGCGTTCAACATCACCAATTACAACGCGTCCAGCTGCAAGGTCACGATCGACCGCAGCAACACCGTCACCGGCGGGAACGGCCTGGCCAACCCGGGCATCCCGATCGGCTGATGTGCCCGGCGGCGCCTTGGACGCCGCCGGCGTCACGCGCCGTCGACGAGGATCCGTAGCTTGGTCTCGGTCTCCTCGTCGGCGGCGGTGTAGATCGTCGCCCGGGTCCGGCCGAGCCGGTTCAGCCACAGGTTGACCGGTTCGACCTCGAGCCGCCCGACCCGCGGGTTGTCGACCACCTTGACCTTGTTGCTCGGCGCGGCGACGTCGTACCGGTTCCACAGGTCGGCGAACTCGGCCGACTCGGTCAGCAGGCGCTGCGTCATCTCCTGCCAGCTCGGCTCGCCGAGGTGGTCGGCGGAGGCGGCCCGGTAGCCCGCGACCATGTGCAGCTTCATCGTCTCGGCGTCCGCGAAGGAGCACTGCCACTCCTTCGACACGAAACTGAGCCAGAGGATGTTGCGCTGGTCCTCCGGGACCTGGGTGAAGTCGAGCATCACCTTGCAGTAGGCGTCGTTGAACGCGAGCACGTCGTACCGGGCGTTCAGGACGAGCGCCGGGTACGGCGACGCGCGGTCGATCATCTTCTGCACCGACGGCGGCAGGCCGACGCAGTCGCCGGTCACCGGCCCGATCGCCAGCCCTGCCAGCGTGTAGAGATGGTTGCGCTCCAGCCGGTCCAGGCGCAGCGTCCGGGAGATCGCCTCGACCACCTGGGTGGACACGTTGATGTCCCGGCCCTGCTCGAGCCAGGTGTACCAGGTCACGCCGACGCCGGCGAGCTGCGCGACCTCCTCGCGGCGCAGGCCCGGCGTACGGCGACGGCCGCCCGGTGCGAAGCCGACCTCCTCGGGCTGGATCCGCTCCCGGCGGCTGCGCAGGAACTCCGCCAGCGCGCGGCGCCGCTCGTCCGGCCGGGTTGCCTGCAGCATGCTCACCTCTCCATGGTGGTCCAGCGCGTGGGTGGACGAAAGACTGGTGCCAGGTGCTGTCAGTAATAGGATAAGCAGGCTCTCACTACCCGGATCAGACGCGGCGCAAGCTGGTCCCATGACACAGACCTCCGCTCCGCCGATCGGCGTACCCGCCAAGTCGCCGCTCGGGCCGGTGGCGCTCACCACTCTGCTCTTCGGCGCCTTCTTGCCGATGCTCTCCTTCTTCATCATCAACGTCGCGCTCCCGGCGATCGGGACCGACCTGCAGGCGACACCCGGCGAGCTCCAGCTCGTGGTCGGCAGCTACGGCATCGCCAACGCGACCCTGCTCGTCGTCGGCGGCCGTCTCGGCGACGGCTTCGGCCGGAAGCGGCTGTTCATGGTCGGCCTGATCGGGTTCACCGTGACGTCGCTGCTCTGCGCGATCGCTCCGACGATCGGTGTCCTGCTGGCCGCCCGGGTGCTTCAGGGCGCGACCGCGGCCGCCATGACTCCGCAGGTGCTCGCGTCGATCAGCAGCCTGCTGACCGGTGAGCACCGGGCGCGGGCACTGGCCATGTTCGGGGTCGTCGGCGGGGCTGCCGCGGCGCTCGGACAGATCCTGGGCGGCGTACTGGTCGAGGCCGACGTGTTCGGGCTCGGCTGGCGCGCTGTCTTCCTGGTGAACGTGCCGGTAGGCCTCTTCGCGGTGGTCGCCGCAGTGAAGCTCCTGCCCGAGACACGGGCCGACAAGGCTCAGCGGGTCGACGTGGTGGGCGCCGCGCTGCTCGCGCTGACACTGGTCCTGCTGCTGCTACCGCTGACCGAGGGACGCCCGCTCGGCTGGCCGCTGTGGACGTGGCTGTCGCTGGCGGCCGTCGTACCGGCTCTTGCTCTGCTCGGACTGCACCAGCACCGGGCGGAGAAGGCTCAGCGGGCGCCGCTGATCCCACCGACCGTACTGCGCCTGAAGGCGATGCGGATCGGGCTGCTGCTGGCGATGGCGTTCTTCACCACGTTCGGTGGGTTCATGTTCGTCTTCGCACTCGCCACCCAGGGCGAGGCCGGGATGTCCCCGCTGGAAGGCGGTCTGAGCCTGCTGCCGATGGCCGTCGGCTTCCTGATCACCTCGGTCTACGGACCGCGGCTGCAGGCCCGGTACGGCGCCGGCCTGATCGTCCGCGACTGGCTGATCCAGGCCATCGGGTACGCCGTACTGGCGGTGGTCGCCCTGGCCCTCTGGCCGGACGTCACGCCCTGGACCCTGGCAGTGCCGATGCTGATCGCCGGCTTCGGCAGCGGACTGGTCATGGTGCCGCTCATGGGAGTCGTAATCGGCCAGGTGCCGCCCGCCCAGGCCGGACTCGGCAGCGGCATCCTCCTGACGAGCCAGCAGACCTGTCTGGCGCTGGGCGCAGCCACAGTCGGTACGGCGTACCTGTCGCTGTCCGGTACGTCCTGGGGCCAGGGCGGAGCGCTGGCCGCCGTAGCCCTGGCCATCACCGCGATCTCGCTGCTGATGACTCCGGTGACCCGTCAGCTCCAGTGAGCCTGAGCCCTCACCAGGGGACTGTGCCGTCGTCGTCGAAGAAGCCTCCGCGCGGCCCGTCGTCCGGCAAGGTGGCGAGCCGGATCGCGATCGCGGCGCCTTGCTCGGCGGTCCGGGGAGCGTTGAAGCTGGTGAAGTCGGTCGCAACGTACCCCGGGCAGCCTGCGTTCACGATGACCTTGGTGCCGGCCAGCTGCCGGGCGTACTGAGCGGTGATGCTGTTGAGCATCGTCTTCGACGGTGCGTAGGCGGCCAGGACCGGTCCCGTCTGCAACGTCAGCGAACCCATGTTGCTCGACAGGTTGACGATGCGCGGCGAGTCCGCACGGCGCAGCAGCGGGAGCATCGCGTTGGTCACCCGAACGACTCCGAAGACGTTGGTGTCGAGCACGGTGCGGACGACGTCGAGGTCGAGGGTCGTCGGGTCCTGGGCGCCGCCATCGGTCCGGCCGGAGATCCCGGCGTTGTTGACCAGCACGTCGAGACGTCCCGCGGTCTGCTCGACGGTCACCGCGGCTGCGGCGACACTCTCGTCGGATGTGACGTCGAGCGCGACACCGAACGCCTCGACGCCCGCCGCCCGCAGTTGCTCGACGGCCTGGTCCCGCCTGCCGTCGTCGCGAGCCCCGACCCCGACCCTGAAGCCGATCGTTCCGAGGCCCCGTGCGACGGCGAAACCGATTCCCTTGTTGGCGCCGGTAACCAGCGCGGTCTTCATGGTGTTCACCCGACCCATGCTGGGTGCACCGAGTGTCCGTCGTCCAAGACCGATGGGGTACGCCGTGATACCCCTCAGGTATCAGCCGTAGGCTTTCGGCGTGGACGATCTCGAGACCCGCGAGCTGCGGTACTTCGTCGCCGTCGCCGAGGAGTTGCACTTCGGTCGCGCGGCCGAACGGCTCGGTATCGCCCAACCACCGCTCTCCCGGGCGATCAGCCGGCTCGAGCGGCGGATCGGTGTTCAGCTCCTCGCCCGCGACCGCCGTGGCGTCGCGCTCACCGGCGCCGGCCGAGTGCTGCTCGTCGAAGCCGGAACGGCCCTCGGCGCGATCGCGACCGCCGTACGCCGGACACAGCGCGCCGGGAGCCCGCAGCTACCGCTGGTACTGGTCACGAAAGCCGGGGCATCCCACGAACTGCTGCAACGGCTCCTGGACGCGCTGGCGAGCGAGCCGGGTAGTCCGCCGGTCGAGGTCCTCCTGTGCGAGGTCGGCGAACAGGCCGGTCTGCTGCGCCGCGGACGTGCCGATCTGGCCCTCATGCACAGCCCGTACGACGATCTCGCCGGATTCGACACCGAGGAACTCGTGGTCGAAGGCCAGGTCGCGATCCTGCCGGCAGGGCATCCGCTAGCGTCCCGGGATCAGCTCACACTGGCCGACGTCAGCGACGTACCGGACCTGCCGATCGCGCGATGGCCGCGGCTCGACGGGTCGTACCCCGAGGGGCCTGGACCAGAGGTGCACACGCAGTCGAAGCTCGCCCAACTCGTTGCCCTCGGTAAAACGCTGCTCGTCATCCCGGCCTCCAGCCGTGCCTGGCAATGGCCCGAACACGTCGCGGTGCCGGTGGTCGACGCGCCGGACGTCACCACGGTGATCGCCTGGCAGCCGGACAGCACCTCCCAGGAAGTCGCGTCGATCGTGCGGTCCTCGGTCAGGCTTCTCGATCGTGCTTAGCGCCAGTGGTCGGGGCGTAGCAGGCTGCTGGGGATCCTGGTGGTGCTGTCGCCCTGGGCCGCGTTTACCTGGGACTGCGTGACGAACAGCGCGTCGGTGAGGTCAGCGCCCTTGAGGTTGCTGTCGCGCAGGTCGGCGCCGATCAGATCCGCCTTGCGGAGATCGGCGCCGGCCAGGTCGGCCGCGATCAGGTAGGCGCCGCGCAGGTTGGCCCGGCTCAGGTCGGCCTTGCGGAGCTTGGCTCCGACGAGGTCGGCGCCGCGGCGTTCCTTCTTCTTGGGCTGCTTGCCGCGGACCAGTTGGCTGGTGGTGATCAGCAGCTCGTTGACCTGCGCGCGTTCGTTGCCCAGGTCAACATCCAGGACGGGCTGCTGCGTCAGGGCCTCGACGTGCTTGGCGCTTCGCTGCAGCTCGGCACGGATCGGCGCTGTCTCCGGGCGCTGCTGCGCGTCGTCCAGGTACCAGAGCAGTTCGTGCAGCTGCCGCATGATCGGCAGCGCGGCGAACATCTCCTGCCCCGGCTGCTCGCGCCAGCTCGTCCCGGCCTGCCGCGAGATCTTCTGCCCGGCGCCGAAGCAGTCGTAGACCGTGCAGCCGTTGAAGCCCTTGGTCCGCAGCTTCTGGTGGATGCCGCAGCGGAAGTCGTCCGCCAGGTTCGGGCACGGCTCGCCGGACGCCTTGTCGATCGCGAAGTCGGCGGACCGGGCGAACGTCAGCGCGACGCAGCACAGGCCGAAGCAACTACCGCAGTCCGCGCGGAGCTCGGCCTTCACCACAGCTCTGGTCCGTCGTTGCGGTCCGTCAGTTCTGCTCGGAGACCGTCTGGCCGGTCCGGCGCCAGCGGATGCCGGCCTCGACGAACTCGTCGATCTCCCCGTCGAACACACCCGAGGTGTTGCCGGACTCGTACTGCGTCCGCAGGTCCTTCACCATCTGGTACGGGTGCAGGACGTAGGACCGCATCTGGTCGCCCCACGAGCCCTGGACGTCACCGCGCAGCGAGTCGATCTCGGCCCGCTCCTCGGCCTTCTTCAGCGCGAGCAGCTTGGCCTTCAGGATCACCATCGCGCTGGCCTTGTTCTGCAGCTGCGACTTCTCGTTCTGGCAGGAGACCACCGTGCCGGTCGGGATGTGGGTGATCCGGACCGCGGAGTCGGTGGTGTTGACGCTCTGACCACCCGGACCGGACGAGCGGTACACGTCGATCCGCAGCTCTTCGTCGGGGACGTCGATCTCGTCGGTCTGCTCCAGCACCGGGACCACCTCGACCGCGGCGAACGAGGTCTGCCGGCGGCCCTGGTTGTCGAACGGGGAGATCCGGACCAGCCGGTGGGTGCCCGTCTCGACGCTCAGCGTGCCGTACGCGTACGGCGCCTTGACGCCGAACGTGGTCGACTTGAGCCCGGCCTCTTCGGCGTACGACGTGTCGTAGACCTCGGTCGAGTACCCGTGGCGCTCGGCCCAGCGCAGGTACATCCGCTGCAGCATCTCGGCGAAGTCGGCGGCGTCGACGCCACCCGCGCCGGAGCGGATCGTGACCAGCGCCTCGCGCTCGTCGTACTCGCCGGACAGCAGGGTGCGGACCTCGAGGGACTGGATCGACTTGGCCAGCGAGGAGATCTCCTTCTCCGACTCGGCCAGGCCGTCGGCGTCGTTCTCCTCGCGGGACAGCTCGATCAGCACGCCGAGATCGTCGATCCGCCCGCGCAGCTTGGTCACCCGCTCGAGGTCGGCCTGCAGGCTGGACAGCCGCGACGTCACCTTCTGCGCGTTCGCCTGGTCGTCCCACAGGTCGGGCGCGGCCACCGCCTCTCCGAGGTCGGCGATCTCCCGGCGCAGTGTGTCCAGATCGAGCACCTTCTCGATCGAGGTCAGGGTCGCGTCGAGTTGCTTGAGCTCCGCGTCAAAATCCAGTCCAGCCACAACCAAGCAGCGTACCCGGTCACTGTGCTTCGCCGGGAATCCATTGTCTGGTCACCAACAATCCCCGCGGCGTCTCCTGCCCTGCTCACCCTGCGCGGCGCAGGGCGTCGAACACCTCCACGGTCGCCTGTTCGAGCTGCGCGTTCGACGCTTTCAGCTGCTCGGGGGTCGCGTCCGGCGGCATGATCAACGCCAGCTCCGCCTCGAGCACCTTCTGCGCGGCCGCGAACTGGGCAGCGACGAACCTCGCGGTGAGCGGCGCGAGCTCCGGATCGCGTTCCTGCAGCGCGGCGGCGAGGGTGCGTTCCATCTCCTCCGCGATCTGCCGACGGCGCGCGAGCAACGCCTGACTCTCCGCCATCGTCCGGCTGAACTCCCGCCAGGTCTCCAAGTGACCTGACTCGAGCCGCCCACGAACCACGGTCAGGTACTGCTGCTCCAGGGTGTCGATCGGGTTCTGGCCGGGCGGCGCGTTCCTGATCGCCTCGGCCGGGCCGGCCCACCAACCGGTCTCGTCGAAGAACAGGTCTTCCTTGGTCGGGAAGTGGTTGAACACGGTCTGTACGGCGACGTCGGCCGCCTTCGCCACCTCGGCCACGGTCACCGCGTCGAACCCGCGCTCCAGGAACAGCCGCGTCGCGACGTCGGAGATCACCTGACGGGTCTGCTGCTTCTTCCGCTCCCGGCGGCCGATCTCCATGGACACATCCTAGGGCGTCATGCTTTACTTCTTCCAATCTTGTAGTCACTACATATTTGGAGTTCATCCATGACCATCTTGATCACCGGCGGACGCGGCAAGATCGCTCGCGCCGTCGCCGCCGGTCTGGTGTCCGCGGGCCGCGACGTCCGGATCGCCAGCCGTTCGCCGGAGGACCTTCCCGGCGCGGTCGGCTGGGACTTCGGGGATCCCTCGTCCCTCGCCGCCGCCATCGACGGCATCACCCAGGTCTTCCTGTACGCCGAACCGTCGACCGCCGGTGTGTTTGCCACGGCGGCCGATGCCGCCGGCGTACGGCAGGTCGTGCTGCTGTCGTCGATGTCGTCCCAGGCCGACAACGAGGACGCCGCGGGCGATCCGCACGCGGAGACCGAAGCTCTGGTCGGTCGCGGCTCGTACGCGACGACGTACCTGCAGCCCGGTGCGTTCATGAGCAACGCGATCTTCTGGTCGCACTCGATCCGGGCTGTCGGCCAGGTGCGGCTGCCTTATCTGGAGGCGGAGGAGGCGCCGATCCACGAGCAGGACATCGCTGATGTGGCCGTGCGGGTGTTGCTGGACGGCCCCGGCGGAGAGCACGACGGACGGGGCTATCCGCTCACGGGCCCGGAGTCGATGACCCGGCGGTCGCAGCTGGCTCAGGTTGCCGAGATCACCGGGGCTTCCTTCGAGGCCGTCGACCTCAGCGCCGACGAGGCACGCGTGGAGATGGGCGCGGCGATGCGTCGCCCGGCCCAGCTCGAAGCGCTGCTGTCGTACTGGTCCTCACGGGTCGGCAGCCCGCACCCGATCGAGCCGGCCGTCGAGAAACTCACCGGCCACTCGGGCCGGACCTTCCGTACGTGGTTGGCGGACCACCCGGGCGTGTTTGCCTGACCCGCACTCGCCCGCGGCCTTCGCCCAACCCGGGCTCCGGGCTCCGGGCTCCGGGCTCCGGGCTCCAGGCGCCGGGCTCCCGCTCCGGGCACCGGGCACCGGGCTCCGGCACCGGGCTTCGGCTTCGGCTTCGGCTTCGGCTTCGGCTTCGGCTTCGGCTTCGCGAGCTTGCTCGCGGTCGCGGCGGCAGCCTAGGGCAGGATCGAGTCGATGTAGCCGCCGTCCACGCGGACGGCGCCGCCGGTGGTGGCGGAGGCCTGCTCCGAACTCAGGTAGACCACCAGGTTGCCGATCTCGTGCGGTTCGATCAGGCGCTCGATCAGCGAGTACGGCCGGTGCTCCTTCATGAACCGGCGCTGCGCCTCGTCCCACGGCAGGTCGTCGCCGACCAGTTCCCCGACGAACTCCTCCACGCCCGGCGTGTGCGTCGGCCCGGCCATCACCGAGTTGACCGTCACGCCGGTCCCGGCCGCCGCCTTCGCGTACCCGCGCGTCACCGCCAGCAACGCGGTCTTGGTCACGCCGTAGTGCACCATCTCCAACGGCGTCACCACGGCCGAGTCGCTGGCGATGTTCATCACCCGCCCGAACCCGCGTTCCATCATGCCCGGCAGATACATCCGGATCAGCCGGACCGCCGACAGCACGTTGACCTCGAAGTACCGCCGCCACTCGTCGTCGTCGATCTCCAGCACCGGCTTCGCCCCGAAGATCCCGAGGTTGTTCACCAGGATGTCGAGCTCACCCGCGCGCTCCTTGAGCGCCTCGGCCCCTTCGGCCGACGCGAGATCGGCCCCGACCGGGATCAACTCCGCCGACGGCACCTCCTTCGCGATCGCCGCGGCCGCCTGCTCGGTCTTCTTCTGGTCCCGCCCGTTCACCACCACACTCGCGCCGGCCCTGGCCAGCTCGGTGGCGATCGCCTGCCCGATCCCCTGGCTCGATCCCGAAACCAACGCCCGCCGCCCTGCCAGATCGATCCGCATGCCCCCATGGTGCCCACTTCACGTTGCCCCAGACAACAGTCAGCGAACCGGGACAACAGCTGACGCACTGGACGCGATGTCGGCGCTCTCCTGCCACCCCGGTGGAGTGAACGGGAGCTCCACGCTCGACGTCAGCTCCACCGTCACCGTCGTCCCTGTCACCTCCGCCGACCAGTCCAGCCCGTCGAAGCGTTCACTCGCCGAGACGGTGTCCAGATAGTCCGCCGCCAGCCGCCGCGCCTCGTCGGGATCGAGCTGCGCGTTCCCGCCGTCCCCGGTCTGCGCGTAGACCGCCGCGAGCCCGTTGGCCGCGGCCAGCACGGCACCATCCGCCGTCGAGTCCAGATCCCGGCGAACGAGGAACACCTTCGAGATATCGGTGACCACGACAACCATCAGCAGCACGACCGCAGCGAACCCAACGATCAGCACAGTCATCTGCCCCCGCTCGTCCCGCCCGCGCCGGCTGCTGCCCCCTTCCACCCGCTCGGGCAGGCCGCCCCTCTCAGCCCGCTCGGGCGTGCCGCTCCTTTCAGCCCCCTTGGGTCGGCTGCCCCCTCCGGCCTTGCGCCGACCGCCGCTTTCAGGCCGCTCGCGCCGCCTGCCCCTTACGGCCTGCTTGCACCAACCGCCCGCACCAGCGCGGAACCTCCTCACGGCGATCCCTTCGCTTCCCGGTAGTCGCCGTACGGCTCGGTGTGCGACGCCGACACGTGCACCGCCGGCCGCTCCCCACCCAGCGCCTCCGGAATGAACGGCAGCGGCACCGCATAGTCCAGCTGAACCGTCACCGTCGACCCCGGCTGCAAACACTCCGGATCGCAGGAGATCGTCAGATCACCGGACTCCAGCTCGATCCCCTGGTCCTTCATCGCCAACCGCGCCGCCTCGAACGCCCGCGCCCGCGCATCGTCCTCGGTCAGCCCCGCCGGCACGATGATGAACGCCCGCCCGGCAGCCCGCGTCGCCGCCGTCGCCCCGTACGACGCCCGCTGCACGTCGAAGACCCCAAGCATCACGTAGACCAACGGCACCAGCAGCAACAACGCCAACCAAGAGAACTCGACCACCGCACTCCCCTCCTCCCCCCGCCGAGCCCTCCCCACAGCAAGCCCACGCCGCCCTGCCCTCCCCGCAACCAGCCGGTGCCGCCGCGCCCTCCCGATAGCGAGGTCGCCCCGCCGCGCCTTCTCCACGGCAGGCCAGTGCCGCCGCGCCACCCCGAGAGCAGGCCCGCCACTCCGCGCCGTCTCCGCAGCAGGCCCGTGCCGCAGCGCCCTCCCCACAGCAAGCCCGCGCCGCCGCGCGCTCGTCGCCCGGCCCTCCGGTCGCCGCCTCACTCGCCGGTCTCCTTGACCGCATGACCCTCGACGCTGAAGTCGATCCCGGGTCCCCACAACCCGAGCGCCGGCATGTGCGCGTCGATGGCGACCCGAACCACCGGCTGCCCGTCGATCTCCGTCTGCTCGGCGATCACCGACTCGATCAGCTCGGTGCGAACGACACCGTCCACCAACTCCCGCGTCCGCGCCTCCCCGTCGGCCGTATCCCGGTTGAGCACCGCCGCGTAGTGCGCCCCCTCGGAAGCCGCCGCCGTCATCGTGTTGCGGATGTAGAGGAACAGACCGACCTGCAAAGTCCCCAGGAACAACGGCACGACGATCACCGACACCAGCACGAAGTCGACCACAGCCGCCCCACGCTCGTCCCGCCGCCGTTGGTTGCCCTGGGCTCTGATCATTTGCCGGTGACGGAGTCCAGGGCGCGTTCCAGCATGTCTGCGAGTTTGGGGCCGGCCACGGCCCAGATGGCGACGACCAGGCCGGCCGTCATGACCGTGATCAGCACCCAGCCGGGCACGTCGCCGCGTTCCTTCGCGGCCGGCCTCGGCTTGAGGACCAGGCTCAGGAAGAGTCGGGTGAGCAACAGGGACATGGTTTCTCCTCGTTCTATCCGGCGATCAGCTGGATCCCGACGGCGCCGGGGTAGAAGGCGAACATGATGGTGACGGGCAGCACCAGGAACACGACGGGCACCATCATCGCGACCTCGCGACGTGCCCCGGACTCGATCAGTTCACGCCGGCTCGCCTCGCGGATGTCGCCGGCCTGCGCCCGCAGTACGTCGGCCAGCGGCGTACCGCGTTCGAGCGCGACCGCCAGCCCGTCCGCGAAACGGGACAGCGCTACCAGCCCGGTCCGATCCGCGAGGCTGTCCAGCGCACGCACCAGCGACGATCCGGCCCGCGTCTCCGCGAGCACCCGCTGCAGCTCGTCGGCCAACTCGCCCTTGCACGACCGCGCCACCCGATCGAGAGCCGCCGCCGGCCCCTCACCGGCAGCAACCGACAGCGCCAGCAACTCGGCCACGGTTGGCAGCTCGGCCAACAGCCGCCGCTCCCGATTACGCACCTGCGTGCTCAAGTAGGTGTCCCGCGACAGCACCCCCAGTACGGCGAGCAGCGCAGCCAGGACCAGCAGCCCGACCGGATTGCCGTAGCCCAGCGATAGCGTCACGAGCGCGACCACCAACCCAGCACCGAACCCGGCTGTCCCCCACAGCACCTGCTCGATCCGGAACTCCTCGACGCTCCGGTCGATCCCCGCCCGCGCCAGCCGTCGCCGGATCGACACCGCACCGCCGAGGATCCGCTCCAGCCGAGCCGCCCCGGCGCGCAACGACGGCCCGAACATCCGCAGCATCGCGTGGAACGGCGACCCCGAGTCGACCACGCCGGAGAACACGTCGGCCCCGGCGAGATCGCGCAGGTACGGCCCGATCCGGTCGTCGACCGTCGGCTTCCGCAGGAACGGCAGCCGCCGAACGATCAGCAACAGGCTCGCGCCGAACACCCCACCCAGCAGTGCCCCCAGCACCAGAGGGTTCATGGTCTCCTCCACCCCGATCCGCCAGGCGCCGAACCGGTCGCAGGTCGACCACCTCTGCGACGCAACGCGCGTCCGCCCGGCGTCGTACCGGATCTTGGCTCCACACCCCTCCTCATCGCAGCACCCGCTCCGGCTCCGGCAGGCGACCGATCCGCAGCATCACCCGGTACGCGACAACACAGACGACTGCCCCGATGCCGATAACCAACGCCCCGGTCGGCGAGTTGTACCGCTGGATCACGTCCCCCTGGAACGACAGCAACCCCAGCACCAGCCACGGCGCCGCCACCGCGACGCGAGCCCCGTTCACCGACCAGGACTGGCGTGCCTCCAGCTCCGACCTCGTGCGCGCGTCATCACGCAAGAAGCTCGACAACGACCGCAGCAACCGCCCGAGGTCACCGCCACCGACCTCCCGCGCGATCCGCAACGCCTCCACCACCCGGTCACCGACCGGATCCGCCAACCGCGCCTTCAACCTGTCGAGCGAGTCCGCGAACCGCCCGGTCGACGCGTAGTCCGCGCCGAACCGCCGGAACGGCTCGCGCAACGGCAACGGCCCCCGCTCGCCGACCTGCGCCAACGCCTCCGACAACGACAGCCCAGCCCGTACGGCGGAAGCGATGTTGTCGACCACGTCCGGCCACAGCTCCCGGAACTCCCCCAACCGCTTGCGCGCGCGACTCTTCAGCAGCGCGACCGGCACCCCACCGGCCATCAGCCCGAACACCACACCCACCGGCAACGCCGCCGACACCACGAACATCAGCACGAACGCGACGAACCCCGTCACGACGCAGGCACCGATGAACGCCCCCGGCGTCACACCCTCCACCCCGGCCCGCGCCAGCAGGTCACGGCTGCGCGCCGTCAGCCGCCCGTCGGTCTTCGGCTTGTCCTCGGACGGCGCGATGAACGACCAGACGACCAGCAGCACACCGATCCCGAAGAACAGCCCGAGCAGCAGTCCCATCAGTTCACCCCGCGCGGCAGCTCGGTCAGCAGCCCGGCCGGCGAGTACCCCGCCTGCTGGAACCGCTCCGGATGCGGCAGTTGGCCCTCGGCCCGGCGCAGCATCCCGTCGTACAGGCCGAACAGGGTCTCGGTCTCGATCGTCTGGTCCTCGATCCGGCCGCTGACCGCGACGATCTCGCGCACCCGGCGCTGCCCGTCGCTGCCGATCCCGAGGTGCACGACCAGGTCGACGCAGCCCGCCACCGTCGGCAGCACGAACCTCGATCCGATGTTCTCTCCCGCGAGCAGCGGCAGCGTGCACATCTTGGTCAGCGCCTCGCGCGCCGAGTTCGCGTGGATGGTGCACATGCCGGGGAGGCCGCTGTTCAGCGCGAGCAGCAGATCGAGGCACTCCTCACCCCGGACCTCGCCGACGATCAGCCGGGACGGCCGCATCCGCAGCGACTCCTTGACCAGGTCCCGCAGCCGCACCTCGCCGGTGCCCTCCAGCCCGGCCTGCCGGGTCTGCATCGACACCCAGTCGGGAATCGGCAGCTTGATCTCGAAGACCTCCTCGCAGCTGATCACCCGCTCCCGGCCCGGGATCGACCCGGCCAGCGCGTTCAGCATCGTGGTCTTGCCCGCCTGGGTGCCTCCGGCAACCAAGATGTTGAGGCCAACGGCAACCGACGCGTCGAGCACCGCGGCCGCGTGCGGCGTCATCGAGCCGAGGGCGACCAGGTCGGTCAGCTTGCTGGCCCGGACGGTGAACTTGCGGATGTTGATCGCGGCGTACCGCTGGGTGATGCCGCCGAGCACGATGTGCACCCGGCTGCCGTCGGGCAGGCGGGCGTCGGTGAACGGCTGCGAGACGTCGATCCGTCGTCCGGTCGTCTTCAGCATCCGCTCGACCAGGTCGGAGACCTCCTCCTCCGTCAGCACCGTCGTGGTCAGCTCGTGGCGGCCCTCGCGGGCGATGAACACCCGGGACGGCTCGTTGATCCAGATCTCCTCGACCTTCGGGTCGTCCAGGTACCGCTGGAGCGGGCCGAACCCCGCCACCCGGTCGTGCACCTCACGGCTGACCGCCTCGACGTCGCCGATCGGCGGCACGATCCCGGTCAGGCTGCGCTCGTCGTACTCGCGGACGACCGTCGCGACGATCGTGCTGACCGCGCCGGGGTCGCGCAGCGGATCGATGCCCTCGCGCCGGACGACGTCGCGGACCTGCGCGTCGATCAGCTCGACCGCCTCGCCGCGGTCGAACCCGTTGCGGCGCGCGGCGACCCTGTCCGCTGTCATCGTCTCCCCGTGTCCGTCGCTGTTCCGGTGGCGACCGTCTCGTCACCCTGCGCGATCATTGTCCCAACCCGGAGGGCACCCGCGCCAACCCGATCCGCCCGACCTGTGGATAACCATCGGCGGGCAGAGGCCGCCCGACCGTAACCACGCGCTCACGCTCGGGTCCACCCCGTTGCAGCTTGTTGCAGAAATCCGCCGTACGCCGGACCGCCGGAAACGGCGCTGTAACCAAATCGGCGCGTCGTGGCGTCGTACCCAGTGAGACCACGACGAAGGGCAGTGATGGGATCGACGACGGACGATTTCGAGGAGTTCGCCAGAGCGCGGACCCCGCAGCTGTACCGGACGGCCTGGCTGCTCGCCGGTGACCGGCACCACGCCGAGGACCTGGTCCAGGAGACGCTGGCCAAGATGTACCGGTCCTGGTGGCGGATGCAGCGGATCGAGAACCCCGCGGCGTACGCCCAGACCGTCCTGGCCCGGACGTTCGTCTCGCAGCGGCGCAAACGCAGCTGGAACGAGCAGCCGACGGCCGCGATGCCGGACGGCGTCCACCAGTCCGGCGACCTCGAACTACGCCTCGCCCTGCGCGACGCCCTGGCCGAACTGGCTCCTCTCGATCGTGCGGTGCTGGTGCTGCGGTTCTTCGAAGATCGCAGCGTCGAACAGGTCGCGCTCGATCTCGGCAAGAACGCCGGTGCGATCAGAACCCGGACCTCTCGTGCCCTGGACCGCCTGCGCGCGGTGCTCGGCGACGACGTCCACCTGATCGCTCTCTGACTCGCAGGAGAAACCCGATGAACAACCTGAACGACAGCTTGCCCGACCTGATGCGCCGGGCGACCGACGACCTCGAGCCGGAGTCGAACGACCTCGTGGAACGCGGCATCCAGCGCGGCGTGACGCTGCGACGTCGCCGTACGGCGATGCTGAGCCTCAGCGGCGCCGGTGCGGTGCTGGCCACCGCCGGCATCATCGTCGGCGGCACCCAACTGTTCGCCGGCAACGCAGCGCCTCCTGTGGCCGCGCCGCCGTCCACGACCCCGAGCGTCAAGGCCGAAGGACCGGTCGCCGTGCCGGGCTCGCCGGCCGCGACCCTGCAGACGCTGCAGGGACTCCTGCCGCAGAACCTGAAGCAGTCGTCGGCGAAGGCAAGCTACGTGGACAACAGGCATCACACGGAGGTCGTGGTCGACGACGGCAAGGGCGCCTCGCTGCTCACCGTCGAGGTCGTCACCACCAAGCCGAACCTGGGCTGCGAAGGTCTGCACGGTTCCTGCACCGTGCGCCCGGACGGAGCGGTGGTCGCCTCCTACGCCAACGAGTCGATCTTCCCGTACGACGCGTCGAAGAACCCGTGGGGCATCAAGAACACGGTCGTGGAGATCTTCTACCCCGACGGCCGGCTGATCAGCGTCTACAACTACAACGCGCCGCGGCAGATCGGTGTCGCGCACACCCGCGCGAACCCGCTGTTCTCGGTCCAGCAGCTCACCGCCTTGGCCACCAGCGACAAGTGGGTCTTCCCGAAGGAGCAGGACGGACCGATCAAGCGCCCGGGCAACGGCAAGCCGACCGTACCGCTCGAGCAGACCCAGCAGATGCTGAAGAGCGTGCTGCCGAGCGGACTGCAGTTCACCAGGCCCGAGACCTGGGGCGGTGGCAGCAACGGGCACAACGGCGCGTCGTACGTGGTCAACGACGGCAAGGGGGCCGCGCAGGTCGACGTGCTGGTCCAGTACGAGGCCCCGGTGACCAAGTGCACCGGCGAAGGACCGCAGCACTGCAAGGTCAGGCCGGACGGCTCCGTGACCGGTTGGTCGAAGAACGAGCCGACGTACGGCGACGAGCGGCAGGCGATCAACGGCGTGCTCGCCAACCGCGTCGAGATCCACTACCCGGACGGCCGGATGATCACGATGACCAGCTACAACGGGCCGGCCGAGAAGGACGAGCAGCACACCCGCGCGAAGCCGACGTTCAGCACCGACCAGTTGTTCGCGATGGCCGGCACCCCTGGGTGGAAGTTCCCGGGAACTGGTAAAAAGTAGGGCTCTCGTCCGCCGCTGACTCTCTGAGGGGTGGGTCAGCGGTGGACGAGGGTGTGCTCGAACGCGTAGCGCGACGCGCGGAACAGGTGGGACCCGTACTCGACGGCACGGCCGTGATCGTCGTACGTGATCCGCGTGGTCGCCAGCAGCGGATGGCCCGCTTCCTCACCGAGGAGGCGGGCCTGTTCCGGTGTGGCGGGCTGGGCCGAGATGGTCTGGTGCGCGACCTTGAGGCGGACACCCTCGGCCCGGAGCAGCTCGTACAGGCCGCGCTCGGCCAGGGTGCTCGGATCCGTGTCCAGCATCTCTGGCGGCAGCCAGTTGCGCATCAGGGCCAGCGGCTCGCCGTCCGCGCGGCGGAGGCGCTCCAGCCGCAGAACGCGGTCTCCAGCCTCGCACTGCAGGGCCGCGGCGACGTCAGTGCTCGCAGGTGCGATGCCGAAGCGCAGTACCTCGGTCTCCGGCTTGCGATGCGCCGCAGCCAGGTCGTCGTACAGGCTGGTGAGTTCCAGCGAGCGCCGGACCTGGCCGGAGTTGCCGACGACCTGTGTGCCGACGCCGCGTTTGCGGACCAGCAGGCCCTGGTCGACCAGCCTGGCGATGGCCTGCCGCACCGTTGGACGGCTCAGTCCGTACGCCTCGGCCAGGTCCACCTCGTTGCTGAGCCGGGAACCGACCGGGAGGTCACCGCCCTGGATCGCCGCCTCCAACTGCTGAGCCAGCTGGACGTGGAGCGGGGTACGGCTGCTGCGATCGACGCTGACCTGGACGGTGCTCATGGGCACATCTTGGGCTGTCAGGGGCCCACCGTCGAGTCGGTGTGCAGATTTGATCAGATCTCTTCCTTTGTGAGGCGGTCGTTTCACTCGATCCGGATCGGCTGGTGTTCCTCGTACGAGCGCATCGCGGCCAGGGCGATCGTCAACGCGCGACGGGCATCCTCGCCGGTGACCGGCGGCGCGATGGTGCCGCGCACGACCTCGGTGAAGTCGATCAGCTCCTGCACGTACGCGTCGCCGAACATCTGCTCGTCGCTGCGCATCGTCTGCTGGTGCAGGCCGCTCGCGTCGTACCGCACCGCCGTCGTACTCGGCAGGCGGCCCGCGACGACCATGCCCTTGCTGCCGAACACCTCACCGCGTACGTC
This sequence comes from Kribbella italica, assembly GCF_014205135.1. Lineage (NCBI taxonomy): Bacteria > Bacillati > Actinomycetota > Actinomycetes > Propionibacteriales > Kribbellaceae > Kribbella > Kribbella italica. Next base: position 8,402,762 of record NZ_JACHMY010000001.1, on the reverse strand, counting down.
GTACCCGTAGAGCGCGGAGAAGTTCGCCTCCGCGGTGGCGATCGCACCGTTGTCGAAGGTCAGTACGACGACCGCCGTGTCGAGCAGCCCGTCGGCCTTGCACTGCGGCGCGACCAGCGCGTCGGCGCGCGTGTAGACCTCGACCACCTCGGCGCCCGGGTTGAGCCACAGCAACGTGTCGAAGTCGTGGATCAAGGTCTCCCGGAAGATCGTCCACGGTGGGACGCCGCCGGGGTTCACCATCCCGGCCGGTCGGCCCGGGTCGCGCGTGACCGACCGCATCAACTGCGGCGTACCGATCTCGCCCGCGTCGACGATCGCCCGCGCCTGCTGGAAGTCCGCCGCGAACCGCCGGTTGAACCCCACCTGGAGAGGAACTGCGGCAGCTCTCGTCGCCGCGATCGCCCGGTCGAGCTCCTCAACCGTCAGCGACGCCGGCTTCTCGCACCACACCGCCTTGCCCGCTTGGGCCGCCCGCACGATCAGCTCCGACTGCACCGCAGCGATCGAGGTGATCAGGACGCCGTCGATCTCAGGATCTCTGAGCAGATCGTCCACGCCACAAGCCTTCGCGCCGTACTTCTCCGCCAGGCTGGTCGCTGCCTCCTCGCGAGGATCCGCCACCGCCACCAACTCAGCCCCCGGCACCCGCCGCGCCACGTTCCCCGCATGCATGGTCCCGATCCGGCCGGCCCCCACCAAGCCCAACCGAACAATCTGTAGCCCGTGATCGGTCCGCATGTCCCCGCCCCCTTGGTCGTCGTTCAGGTCCGAGGTGATCTCATCACGCGAAAGGGAGGTGCGGAAGGGTGCCTTCGGCAAGGGTTCGGAGGTGAACGGGGTGGATCCGGGAGGTGAAGGTCCGGCGGTGGGTGGCCATCGCGGGGCCGATGCCGGACGGTGCGTTCTACGCTGCGAACGTGCACACGTTGTCAGCGGTTCGGAGGGTGGTAGCGCTGGGTGAGCGCTGCTCGTCGCCGTCGGTCCGCGGCGGTGCCGAGCACGCCTCACGGAGCGTCGCCGGCCGCGCTGAGCACACGGCGGGGACAGCTCGTGACCGGGTCCGGATGGCGGTCACGGTCTACCGGGTGCTGCCTGAACTCGGGCAGGATGTCGCCTTCGATCCCGACAACGTCGTCGCCGCCCGGCGAGGACTACGCTTTCCCGGTTCGGGCTTGTCCGGCCGGCCCCTGGAGCAGGACCGGCCGTTCCGTGCTCCCGGCGGAACATGCCGCCGCGGAACACGCCGCCGCGGGACCCGACGGAACCAGGCCGGCCGACATCTCCGGCAAGCCCTCGACCAGCCGCCGTACCCCCGCCGTACGGACGAACTCTGAAGGAGTAGGCATGGAACCGCTGCGCATCGGCATCCTCGGCGCCGCCCGGATCGCCGGCCGGGCGATCGCCGAACCGGCCCGGCTGACCGGCGCCCGGCTGGTCGCGGTCGCGGCCCGGGACGCCGAACGGGCCGAGGCCTTCGCCGCCGAGCACGGCGTCGAGCGGGTGCACGCGTCGTACGAGGACGTCATCGACGACCTCGAGATCGAGGCGATCTACAACCCGCTCGCCAACGGTCTGCACGGTCCGTGGAACCTGCGAGCGATTGCCGCGGGCAAGCATGTGCTGACCGAGAAGCCGTCGGCCAGCAACGCGCCCGAAGCCGCCGCGGTCCGTGATGCCGCTCGCGAGGCCGGTGTCGTCGTGATGGAGGGCTTCCACTACGTCTTCCACCCGGTCACCAAGCGCATCCAGGAACTGCTCGCCAAGGGTGAGCTCGGCGAGCTGCAGCACGTCGAGGCGACGATGGTGATGGGCCCGCCGGCCGACGAGGATCCGCGCTGGTCGCTGGCGCTCGCCGGTGGGGCCGTGATGGACGTCGGCTGCTACGCGCTGCACGCCCAGCGGATGCTCGCGCCGTGGGGCGGCGGTCAGCCCAAGCTGGTCAGCGCCCGGGCCGGCGAACGGAAGCGGCTGCCCGGTGTCGACGAGTGGCTCAACGCGGACCTGGAGTTCCCGAACGGCGCGACCGGCGCGGTCCGCACGAGCATGGCCGCTGAGGAGCTCGACTTCAGCCTCAAGGTCGTCGGCACCCGCGGTGAGGCGTTCGCGCCGAGCTTCGTGCTGCCCCACCAGGACGACCGGGTGATCGTCACCACCAAGGAAGACCACTGGGTCGAGCACCTCGGCCGCAAGTCGTCGTACACCTATCAGCTCGAGGCCTTCGCCGCCCATCTGCGCGACGGCGCTCCGCTTCCCATCGACGCCGACGACGCGGTCGCCACGATGGAACTCATCGACGCCTGCTACTCCGACGCCGGCCTCCAGCCCCGCCCGGTCTCGCGGATCTGACCGGTCTTGCTGATCTGACCGACTCGTACCGCGAAAACGTCCGTCCTGGCCCCGGCGGCCGGTGTCGCCACCCGCTACTCCCAGCCGTCCGGCGCCGAGCAACGCCGGCCGCCACGCTCCTCGAGGATGCGTGGCGGCCGGCGTTCTCACGTGGTCACTGCTCGGCGACTACTTCCGCCCCTGCTTGGTCGGCGGCACGATCACACTGTCGGCCGGATTGACCTTCGGCTGTTTGGGTTGCTTGGGCTTGCGGACTTCGCGTCCGCCTTTGTTCTTGGCCATGACGCACTCCCAGGACTGGATGTCTCCGTACTACGGACGACTCGGCTGAGCCTGGTTCGCCGCGGTACTCCTGTGCCCCGGGGGTTCCTCTTGACGCTACACCTCAGCTGGTGATCAGTCGTGGGTCGGGA